>DATFZT010000181.1:0-18364 GCA_035314185.1 Terriglobales bacterium | reverse complement strand
AGCCGCTTTCATTCTCCCGTGGCCGTAGTGATTTCGCTGCTGGCAATTCTGCTGGCCGTAGGCCTCCTGCTGCTGGCGTGGGCGTATAAGGCAGCGGGCGGATTTGGGCCGATGCTTTCGGCGCCGTCGCGCTTCGTGAGCTTTTCTGATTTTCTGAAATTCCTCATCCCCGCGCTGAATGGCACGGTCGGATTCTGGGCCACGGTATCGCTGAACATCCCAGACTTCACGCGGTTTGCGCGCAGCCAGCGGCAACAGGTGATCGGACAGGCGCTCGCTCTGCCCACCACCATGACGCTCTATTCGCTGATTGGAATTCTGGTGACGTCGGCAACGGTGGTGATTTATGGCACTGCGATCTGGGATCCGGTGCAATTGCTGAGCCGCTTCCATTCTCCCGTGGCCGTGGTGATTTCGTTGCTGGCGATTGTGCTGGCGACGTTGAACGTGAATATTGGCGCTAATGTGGTTTCTCCGGCCAACGATTTCTCCAACCTGTGGCCGCGAAAAATCAGCTTCCGCACCGGCGGCATCATCACCTGCTTTATGGGGATCGCGCTGATGCCGTGGAAACTGCTCTCCAGTTACAGCACGTTTATCTTCGGATGGCTCGGCGGCTACGCCGCGTTTCTTGGGCCGGTGGCGGGGATTATGATCTGCGACTATTTCTTGATTCGTCGGCGAGTGCTTGTGGTTGACGATCTTTACCTGCGCGGCGGCATCTACGAATATTCGCGCGGGTTTAACTGGATGGCAGTGCTCGCGCTGGCTTTGGGGGCGGGGACGGCGCTGGTGGGATTGGTGGTTCCGGCGATACGGATTTTATATGCTTATTCTTGGTTCGTGGGATTTGCCGTGTCATTCATAGCCTACTATGCCTTGATGAAGGCTCGTGTGGTGACGGGGCTCCGCCCCGTCAGGATCATCACCGAAACTATGTTGTAGCAAGAAGGGGAAGGGCAAGGCTTTTAGCCGTGCCGCTAGCTGATGGTCGTCTCGTGATGGGTTCGTGGTTACTTTACAGCCTTAAAATGAATGGGCGTTGAATCCACCGGATCGAACAATACAGGGAATTTCAGAGCCGAGCGCAATTTGTCGCGTAGTTCGTCGGTCACGCGTGGGGGACTCCGTCGTCCAATAACCTTCCACGTTCCGCGAGACATCGGAGCTGTCTTCAGTGGCACCGTCACGCCATAAAACTGCCCAGGCATCAGTAGAATCCACGACTCCTGAACCTCCTTAAGAACATCTGGGTGATAGCCGGGCCCGTAATCTGCCGCCGCGCCACTGTGATGAACTCTCCCGTTGGGCGGCCCAGTTACGATGTCTTCGAATCCACCGTGCCACTCGACGTTTTGTATCGTCTTCGGGATGTAGAACGGGAATGAACCACAGTTTGTGATGCGAAATGTAACCAAAGCCCACTCTCCAATGTGAATTTTCGTCTTGTTTAGAGAAATGTCGACGACCGCCTTGGGGGGAGCCTCTTTCCATACGGTAGGCGCACACGGAATGGGTTGCGCTGCGGACTTCACGAAGCCAGCGCTGAATAGCAGTAGGAGAACGAAGGAAATCGGCCCAAACTCAAATCGAGATTGCATACCACCGATTATAGGGCGGAGACACATGCCCGCTGCGGGGCCTTCAACTTCACAACGGCGTCCTTTTTTCTATACTTCGCTCCTAAAACACACCCTTTGTGGAGGGTGGAGCGTCCTAGTCGTAGACCTCTCTGCGGTGAGCGACGCGGGTAACGCTCACGCGCTTGGCGGCATCGTCAACGATATACACCACACGCCAGTCGCCCACGCGGATGCGCCATTGGTCTTTGTGCCCTCTGAGCTTCTTCGATCCCGGCGGGCGGGGATTTTCGGCAAGCACGAGAATCTTACGGTCGATCCGGGCAAACAGCGTCTGGTCCAGCGCATCCAGTTCCTTCGCGGCAGCGGGCTTTATTTCGAGCGAGTATTTAGTCACGCCGGCCATTGTGCTTTAGGCGTTTGGCCCGGTATTCCTCGTAGGGAATGCCCTTTTGCTTGCGTCGCGACTCGGAAACCAGGCCATCCCAGAAGTCTTCCCAAATCGCACGGTGCTTCCTGAGGTCGATCAGCACCGCCGTCCTGCGACCTTTCTCATCGGTTACGAACTGGATTCCGGTCATTCTTCTATTATGCTCCCTGCAAGAAAAATGCTATCCGCTCACCGTACCGTGCCCCAGCGCTCCGGTCAAGGCGGGCCGTTCCCCTCACTCCTGAAACGTCACGCACACACCGTTGGGGTCAATCGCCCCGAATTCCTTAGTCCCCCAAGGCTTGGTTTGCAATGGACCGTTGGGGTGCACCTTGCCGCCCCGCTCCTGGTATTCGGCGTACAGTGCCTCAATACCCTTCACCGCGAGACGCACCATGGTCTGGTCGCCGACTTTCCGTGCAAGTATTTTGTCATTCATGCCCGCGATGTGCAGATAGGCGTCACCGCGGTTGATGCCGGCATAGGTCGGAGGAGTAGCGTCGCGAAAAGTTTCCTTGAAGCCGCAGACCTCCGTCCACCACTTCAGAGATTCCGCGGCGTCGGCAGCGGGGAGAACGGGGATCGCACCTTTGATGACTGGGTTCATGGAGAAGGCCTCACGAATCGAATTCGTAAGGCTGCGAAAAAATTCGTTTCAAGGCGAGCGGCGCAACCTCAGCGGCTGAAGCCGCATTAAAGGTGGCACGGTTACCGCAGCGCTGAAGCGCTGCGCCACCAAAAAGCGGGTGAAACGCCGAGTTTTTTCCGCAGCCTACTAAATAAAAGCTGGCAACACTTCTTTCTTGTACGCTTCCAGCGTGTCTTCCTCGTCCCCACACATCAGATAAATGTTGAACTGCGTCACACCGGCGCGAGCCAGCGCGCGGATTTTTTCAATGTGCGCCTTGGCGGGACCGAGCAGGCAGAAGCGGTCGGTCACTTCATCCGACACGAAATGCCGGTTGCTGCTGTCGACTTCGCAATGATGAAGGTAATCGTATTTACCGCGATCTTGTATATAAGAAGTCAGAGCAGGCGGAAGTTCTTCCGGCTTGTAGCGCGAAACCAGATCGACGACGTGATTCGAAACCAGAGCCGGGAACCAGCGCACGCGTTCGCGTCCGACCTTCACATCATCGGAGATCCAGACCGGCGCGGCCGCCATGATCTCAATCTTGCGCGGATCTCTGCCCGCGGCCTCGGCGCCTTTCTTGACGAAGCCCACGCACCATTCGATCAAGTCCGGATCGGCAAACTGCAGGATAACGCCGTCGCCCACTCGACCCGCCAGCTCCAGCACTTTCGGCCCATATCCCGCAACCCACACGGGAGGAACGCCACCGTTCGCCCAGGTCAACCGCGCTTTTCCCCCTTCGTAATCGATCTCGCTGGCGTTGGTAAGATTGCGAAAATCCTTTATGGACTCTTCCAACTGCGCAACTGTCACCGGTTTCTTGCCCAGCACTCGCCGCGAACTGTCGCCGCGGCCGATGCCCAGTTGCATGCGTCCGCCCGAGATCAAATTCAGCGTTGCAAACAGGCTCGACGTGACCGTGATGTCGCGAGTCGCCGGATTGGTAACGCAGGTCCCAAGCCGCATGTTCTTGGTGTTGGTCGCCATGAGCGTGAGCATGGGATAAGGCTCGAGCCAGAGGACGTGCGAATCGAAAATCCAGCCATATTCAAATCCGGACGCTTCGGCCTGGCGCGTGAGTCGGACGATGCGCTCCACCGGCATGTCGGGTTTGATGGTGATGCCGAACCGCACGTTGTCTCCTCTGGTTCAGTAAATCGGCCGAAAGATTTCACCGCCGAGACGCCGAGGTCGCAGAGAAGGGTCTTAAAAAGTAAACCCTAAACCGGCTGTCCTTAACGCACTACCCAGGCAAATATTTCCGGGTCGTGCTGCAAAATGCAAACACAAGATTTTCTCTGCGTACTCTGCGTCTCTGCGGTAAAAGCCTTCGCTCGGTGCGGCTACTTAGTTTCGGGAGTTTAGCATAAAATCTGTGCTGCGCTGTCAGAGGAGAGCAACAGCCATGGGCTTTGACACCATCATCGTTAACGGTCGCGTGGCCACGGCAACCGACACTTATTCGAGTGACGTCGCAATCAACCAGGGAAAAATCTCCGCCGTTGGACAAAGCCTGCCGCGAGAGAATGCGGGAAAGATCATCGATGCGGCGGGGAAATATGTGTTGCCCGGCGGGATCGACGTGCATACCCACCTCGACATGCCGTTCGGAGGCACCACCAGCGCCGATGATTTCGAAACCGGCACGCGGGCCGCGGCTTTCGGCGGGACGACTACGCTGATCGATTTCGCCATCCAGTACAAAGGGCAAACGCTGCGAACGGCGTTTGATACCTGGATGCAGAAAGCGTCGGGCAAAGCGGTTTGCGATTATGCGTTTCACTGCATCATCACCGATCTGGCGGACGCGCAACTCGACGAGATGAATGCCCTGGTGCGCGAAGGCGTCACCAGCTTCAAGTTATTCATGGCGTATCCGGGCGTGTTCATGCTCGACGATGCCAGCATTTTCAAAGCGCTGCGCGCGACCGCAAAGAACGGCGGGCTGGTCTGCATGCATGCCGAAAATGGCGGCGCGATTGACGTGATCGTGCAACAGGCGCTGGCGGAGGGAAAAAGAGCTCCGAAGTATCACGCTCTGACCCGTCCCACGACGGCCGAGGCGGAAGCCGTGTCGCGCGCCATTGCTCTGGCCGAAATGGCTGGAGCGCCGGTTTACATAGTGCATTTGAGCTGCAATGAGGCACTCGAGAAAGTGCGTGAAGCCCGCGATCGCGGCCTTCCTGTTTACGCGGAAACTTGTCCGCAATATCTGTATCTTTCGCTCGATAATTTCGATGCGCCCGGCTTTGAGGGAGCCAAGTATGTCTTCACGCCGCCGCTGCGTGAGAAGTGGCACCAGGAAAAATTGTGGAACGGATTGAAGCGCGATCATCTGCAGGTGGTATCGACCGATCACTGCCCCTTCTGCTTCAAAGAGCAAAAAGAACTGGGCCGCGGCGATTTCACCAAGATCCCGAATGGCGGTCCCGGCGTCGAGCATCGCATGAGCCTTATTTATTCGGGCGGCGTTGCCGGAGGACGCTTCAGCGTGAACCGTTTTGTGGAACTGGTTTCGACAACTCCGGCAAAGCTTTTCGGCCTGTATCCGCGCAAGGGCACGATCGCCGTGGGCAGTGACGCGGACCTGGTGATTTTTGATCCGGAGCGCAAGCACACGATCAGCGCGAAAACTCACCACATGCGCGTCGACTATTCGATGTTCGAGGGAATTCAAGTGACGGGCATGCCCGAAGCCGTCCTGTCGCGCGGCCGCGTGGTCGTGGAAGGAGATAAGTTTGTGGGACGCGCGGGTGCGGGAGATTTCCTCAAGCGAGCGCTCTACACGCAACCTTGAGTCGTGCGCTCGTGTGAGGCCGCTCATTTCGATCCGCCGGCTGTACTGTCGACGCTCGCCTGAGGCACTTGACGGAAGTGTAGCAACGGAGAGTGCGAGCGCCCTTCGGAGCTACGATTGTTTCCATACGGTTAGAGAGAACACCAAGAATTTTCTAGTCCGTGATCAGCCGGTGAGTCAGCAAACATGGGACGAGAGCCAAACGTTTGCCGTAATCGCTCGCCCACCGTTAGAATTGAACTCACCGTCGTTTTAATGTAGGCCCGTAGCTCAGTCTGGTTAGAGCGCTTCCTTGACACGGAAGAGGTCGATGGTTCGAGTCCATTCGGGCCTACCATATCTCCCAACCCTTTACAGCGATTTGCGCTAAGAGGCTTGGCGTAAGAGGCAGGCGCCAGAGCTCTTCCCCTATGGGAGGAGATATGGCCGCTCTCCGTGGAGCTAGTCGGCCCGCTTGCGGCGGGTTCACCGGGGCTTCGGCTTGGACTTCAGCTTGGACTTCGGCTTGGGCTTCGGCTTGTTCTTACTGGTGAGATTGAGCGCCACTGCAGCGCGGATGAGATCCTTCAAGGCCGCCTCATCGACCTTGTCGCCTTCGTGGATGTCGATGGCGCGTCTTACATTCCCGTCGAGGCTGGAGTTGAATAGACCTGACGGGTCCTTCAACGCAGCTCCCTTGGCGAATGTCACCTTGACGACGTCCTTGTACGTCTCTCCTGTGCAGACGATGCCGCCGTGGGAGAAGACGGGAGTCCCCGGCGATGTCGCCCTGACCCACTTCCTCTCTTCGACGATCTCAGGGTCCGCCTCGTGTACGATTGCGCGCACTTTCGCCAGCATCTTCCCGCGCCAGTCCCCAAGTTCCTTGATCTTCTCGCCGATGAATGCAGAGGCAGATTCCACGGGCTTTTTCATGCACAGCTCCCGGTCCCTTTATACTCCGTAAGCTGTTCTCTGGCGATGGCCTGAGGAGTCCCGTTAGCTGTCCTTGCGGTAGAGGAGGTCGCGCATCGCGCGTCTCCGCGCTTCGTTCGCTTCCTTGAGAGACTTGCGTTCGTCGGCGTTCATGCCCGGCTTCGCTTTGGGATCGGCGTCTTCGGGTTCGCTGCACGCCGGGCAGCGGTTGGCAAAGCCGGGCTTACCCGGCTTCAGCTCGAACTCTTCCGCGCAGACGGCGCACACCTTGATCGGAAATGCCATCGAGCTAATATGATACAACCCACGGGCAACTCTCGTTATGGCAGGCTACCCCTCACCACAGGGGAGCCACTGGTTCTTCGTTGAACACCGGCTTGGGGCCACCCTGATTGGAGAGCCGGATCGTAGCGAGGAAAGGTTTAACTTGTGGATCGTAGGTCACGGTGATGTTTCCGCCCCTGCCCGGCGACCCATCAAAGCCGTTGCGGCCATCGGAGCCGCTGCTCCCGCTTGATCCGTTGGGCGATCCCATACCACCGGAGCCTCCTTGGCCTCCGCGTCCACCCCTGCCGCCTGAGCCTCCGGGGCCTCCATCGGCTTTCACGGTTAGCGAACCTCCCTGCGGATCGACGAGGTACAGCTTCTGATGGCCTAACGCTGACACACCTACCTGGAGGAGGGGATAGCTCCCTGCTCGGAGCGCGATTCGGACTTGCACGGGCGGCGCGTCGCCTCCGGGACCTCCATCTCCGCCATCCGAGCCATTGGTGCCGTTGCCGCCGTTTCCGCCCGGAGATGGATTATTCGGATCGGTGGAACCGGAGCTGCCGCTCGATCCGGCCATTCCATCGCTGCCATTCATACCGCTGGAGCCGGCGCTGCCGGAGAAATTCGAGACGAAAGCGTAGTTGTAGCGTACGGGTATGTCGAGGTCGGCTGCGTGTACATCGGGATGGCTGGGCACGGTGATGGTGACGTGCGCCAGTTTCCCATCGCTGATTCTGGGATCCTTAGGAAGGGATACGACGCCTTTCTGGTTTACGGTCGCGACGGTTGCCGTGACCGTGAGGTCCTTCCACAGAACCTTTCCTTTGCCCGCTCCTTCGGTCTGTAATGTCTTGCCGTCGGTCTCGGTCACCACGACCACCAGCGGGGACTTCTCTCCTGGGGCGAGTCCTGGTCCTTTAGGCAGGCTGGCCGCGATGGACGCGACGGGGGTCTTGGCCAGGTAAACCTTCATCCCCACCTTGACCTTGATGGGGGTGCACCCACTCAGCGAGAGCAGGCAGGCGAATCCCGCTCCAATTCGTAAGACACGTACGAAAGCTGGTGACCTGAAACTGCTCATGATTGGACTCCGTCAAGTTCTTCAGGATCGAGATAGCGCCTCTTACGTGAATGCCGCGCGAACCGCCCGGCCATTCTAATCAAACTGCTTTGTGCGAAATGCTTTGATCAGTCAAACACGAAATCATCCTGCATGTTGTGCGCTGAGTTCTATTCGCGGGTAAAGTTTTGTGGAGATTGTCTGGTTATTTGTCACTGAACACATCCAGGTTAATCTGTGAGCGGACGCGGAGTCTGAGTTGCTGGACAGCGATGAATTGCGACAGTGATCCAGCGGACCTGTTATCCTTAATAATCTCAATAGTATGTCAAAAGCGTATCGGCCGAGCGCATTCGCCTGTTCGTCCGAGAGTCGTTTTCAGGCAGGTTGCGGTCTGCTTGAAGCCACGATATCCATCATCAAAGGTTGACGGGAAAACGCGAACTTTGAACCTTTCCGTTCGCGGAGAAGGTGGAGAGGCACTTCTATGAACAATATTACAAAGACGCTGAAGAAGTCAGGCTGGTGCGGCATAGTGCTCGGAATTGCGCTGGCCATGATCGTTGTACCCACACGAGCATCAGCCCAAGATCAACAGGAAGATCCGCCCAGCCGCGTCGCACGGCTCGGCTACCTGCAGGGTTCGGTTTCATTCCAGCCCGCCGGCGAAACGGATTGGGTAGGGGCGGTTCCCAACCGTCCCATGAGCACGGGAGACCAGCTATGGACCGATCAGGACTCGCGCGCCGAAGTGCAACTGGGATCGGCTGTGATTCGATTGGGGGCCAATACTGGTTTTTCTTTTCTTAACCTCGATGACGATACGGCGCAGATTCAACTGACCTCGGGCGTGATCAATATTACGGTGCGCCGACTGAGTGATGACGATGCCTTCGAAGTCGATACTCCCAACCAGGCGTTTACGATTTTTCAACAGGGACATTATCGCGTGGAGGCAAGTTCGGACGGAAGCTACACGGTGATAAGCGTGCGCGCCGGCGAAGGCGAGGCTACCGGCAACGGTGAGACCTACACGCTGCACGGCGGGCAGAGAGGTACCTTCAGCGGAACGGACTCGCTGAACGTCGATGTGGTTGATATTGGAGGGCCGGACGAATTCGATACCTGGTCCGAGGGCCGCGACCACCGTTACGACTATTCCCCTTCGGCGCAGTATCTGTCGCACGATGTAGTCGGCTATGAGGATCTCGATGACTATGGCGACTGGCGCGCCGATTCGAACTACGGACGTGTCTGGTTTCCCAACCAAGTTGCGGTAGGCTGGGCGCCCTATCATCAGGGGCATTGGGATTGGATTTCTCCCTGGGGATGGACGTGGGTCGATGATTCCTCGTGGGGCTACGCGCCCTTCCACTACGGACGCTGGGTGAGTGTTGGCGGACGCTGGGGCTGGGTGGCTGGGCCAGTGGCAGTGCGAGCGGTGTATGCGCCCGCGCTGGTGGTTTTTATCGGCGGGGGGCCGGGGGGCTTCGGCGGCAATGTGGGATGGTTCCCGCTGGGTCCGCGGGAAGTCTATGTGCCGTCGTATCACGTCAGCCAGGCGTACGTGAATCGTGTCAACGTCAGCAATACTACGGTGAACATCACCACCGTCACCAATGTCTACAACACGACCATCATCAACAACACAACCAATATCACGAGCATTACCTACGCCAACCGGAATGTCCAAGGCGCGGTGATGGTGGTTCCGCAGCACGCGTTCGTGAGTGCGCAACCGGTAGCGAGAGTGGCGGTTGCAGTGAGCGCGCGCGAAATCGCCTCGGCGCCGATGAGTTCGCGGGTTGCGGTGGCTCCGACACGCGAGAGCGTGCTGGGTGCGAAGGCTGCGACCGCGGGTCGCGTGGCCGCGCCGCCAACAGCGGTAGCGAACCGTCAGGTAATCGCGAAGAAGACACCGCCGCCGCCGCCGGTGTCTTTTGCGAAACAGCAGCAGGCCTTGGCAGCGCATCCCGGACAACCGTTAGCCAGGAGCGAGGTGCAGACTCTGCGTCCGGCCAATACCGCGGCAGCGCGGCCAATGGTGAAGCAGGCGCCTCCAGGGAAACCGGCCACTCCGAATGTGGGCCGGCCGGGCAACCCGCCAAACGTTGCACGGCCGGGTCAACCTGCCGCGCCGGCGAACCAGCCGATGAATCGGCCAGGCAATCCGCCTACTTCGAGCGAGCGGCCAGCCGCGGCGAATCCGGCGCAGCCGAATCGTCCATCGCCACCGCCGAGTCAGCCCGCGCCAGCACAACCGAACAATCGTCCGGCAATGAATCAGCCAAGTAATCGTCCGGAACCGACCGAGCCGAGCAATCGTCCGGAAACAAACCATCCGCCTGCGGCGCAGCCGAACCGTCCTCAGCCCAACCAGCCGGAGATGAATCATCAGCCTGCGGCACAACCAAACAATCGTGCAGAACCTACTCGTCCGGAAAACAATCAGCCCCCGCCAAACCGGAACCAGCCGGTTCCACGGCCGCAAACTCCTCCTCCTGTGGAGCATCCGCAGGAGCGCACGCCCCCTCCAGCAGAGGCGAAACCCGCAGCTCCGCCGCAGAAGCCGCAACCAAAGGCGCAAACGCCGGAAGAGAAAAAGCAGGAACAGGAACGGCAAAAGCGGGAGCAGCAGAAGCCTCCGGGTGAGTAGAGGCTGGGCTTCCATATCGTCGGACGTGAATCGTATTGGGCATCCTGAGTCTTCTCAGGGTGCCCTTTCTTTATAACGCTGAAGCGTAAACTGCATTGCATGACGTCAAGCGACGATCTTCTTTCGGCGCGGGAAATCGCGGCGCAAATTCGGCGAAAGGCGGTTTCGCCGGTGGAGGTGGCGCGCGCTCACCTTGCTCGCATCGAGCGCCTGAACCCAAAACTGAATGCTTTCGTTGATTGCCAGCCGGAAACCGTGTTGGCACAGGCGCGGGACGCGGAGAAGGCGATTCTGCGTGGCGACGAACTTGGGCCGCTGCATGGTGTGCCGGTTTCCATCAAGTCTTCGATTGATGTTGCCGGGCATCTTTGTGAAGCCGGTACGCGCTTGCGCGCCGGACACATCGCCGCTGAGGATGCGCCGCTGGTGGTGCGGCTGCGGGCGGCTGGGGCGGTGATCCTCGGCGTCACCAACGCTCCCGAACTGCTGATGGCCTGGGAAACTGACAACCTTCTTTATGGACGAACCAACAACCCGTGGGACTTGACGCGCACGGCGGGCGGATCGAGCGGCGGAGAGGCTGCCGCCATCGCCGCTGGACTTTCCGCTGGCGGCGTGGGCAGCGACGGCGGGGGCTCGATCCGCGAACCAGCACACTTTTGCGGCATCTGCGGGTTGAAGCCTACTCCTGGGCGCATTCCTTCTACCGGGCATTTTCCGAAATCTGGCGGGCCGTTTGCCCTGATCGGAGTGGTTGGGCCGATGGCGCGCACGGTCGAAGACTTGCGCACGCTTTTTGAGGTGATGGCGGGGTGGGATGACGGCGATCCTTGTGCCGCGCCGGTTGAGGTGCCTGAGGTCCACGAAGAGGTGATCCGCAGCATCAACGTCGGGTTCTTCGAAGACGACGGACGAATACCGGTCACGAAAGAAACCAGGTCGGCGGTGAATCGGGCTGCGTCGCTCTTGTTGAGCTGCGGATTTCATGTCGAGCCATTTCGTCCAGAAGGACTCGAAGAAGCGCGGCAGCTCTGGTGGGAATTTTTCGGCAGGGCTGGAGGGATGATTCTCGGACCCATATTGCGCGGCCACGAGTCGGAGCTTAGCCCTTTGCTGCGGGAATTCCGTGGCTGGACTGGCGCGGAGCCCGCGCATACCGGTGAGTCGCTGCTGGCGGCCTGGCTGGGACGCGACGAGGTGCGGGAGAAGATTCTTCTGCAGATGCGAAAGTATCCCGTGCTGATTTGCCCTACGGCGGCTATTCCCGCTTTTCGTCATGGCGAACGGGAGTGGCAGGTGGAGGGGAAGACGGTGAAGTATCTCGACGCCTGGAGCTATTGCGAGTGGTTTAATCTGCTGGGTTTTCCGGCCGTGGTGGTTCCGATGGGCTATTCCGAGGAGGGGCTGCCGATCGGCGTGCAGATCGTCGGCCGGCCGTGGCAGGAAGAAGTCGTGCTGGCGGTCGCGGCGAGACTTGAGGAGGGGCGCGGGCCTTGGGCAGCGCCTCGACTGGCGGAGTAATGCCGAGTTATTCGCAAGCCCGAGGCCGGTTTCATCGTCGGACGGTTCGTCCGGCGCTTTACTGTACTGTCAAAAGAGGCTCTCGTTTTTGTTATTCCTATGCAAACAAATTCAACCATGAGCCCTGGGGACGGGCCGCGAGTGATTTTTCCTTGGCCTTTTCGTGAAACCCGTATATAAACCAGTGAAGGTTGTTGTGTACCCGCAGGTCCCGCTTCGCCACTTGTCCCCAAAAAAATTTCACGAGGAGAAATTATGGTTCGGGTAGGAACGGTGGTTCGCACTCTCGTCCTGTGTAGCGTGGCACTGACCACTCTAGCCTTTGCTGAAACTGACAAGAGCACGACCATCGTGACCTACCCATCCGCCTTTGCAGTTTCGCAGCCGGTGTCGGAGCTGGCGATCGATATGTCGATTTTTCCAGGGCAGGAAATGCCCGAACCGCGGCCGGGTCCACTGCGCTCGAAAGCCGCTGCCGGTAACTGGCCACAGGAAGACCCGGTGCTGCAGAAGGAAATCAGACCTTTGGTCTCGGCTAACCCAGGCGTTGATTTCGACGCCATTCCTTCGCCGGGCTATGTGCCTTCGGATTCCAACCTGGCCGTTGGTCCCAACGACATCGTGGAGACCGTGAACGTGCAGTTCGCGGTCTACAACAAGAGCGGAACGATTCTGGCGGGTCCAACCAACATTCTGAGTTTATTCACGCCGCTTGGCGGCAACTGTGGTAGCGGCACCTCTGGCGATCCCATCGTGCTTTATGACCGCCAGGCCGACCGCTGGCTCATCACCATGATCGGTTCCTTCAGCTCCAGTTTTTCGGAATGCGTTGCCGTGTCCAAGACCAACGATCCGACGGGCGCATATTATCTGTACGGTTATTCTTTTGGCGCGAATCTGAACGACTATGACAAGCTCAGCGTCTGGCCCACGGCCAGCAACAGCGCCTACCTGGCTACCTACAATATCTTTGGTCCATCAAGTTTCCTCGGTGCAGACCTCTGCGGTTTCGACCGGACCAAGATGCTGGCAGGAAACTCGACGGCGGCTCAGCTCTGCAAGATGACTCCCGACACCGAGTTCGGATACCTGCCTTCGGATAACGACGGTCCCACTCCTCCAACCGATGGCACGCCCGGACTTTTTCTCAGTTGGCAGAACAACGATCCGGGCCAGTTGTACCTTCGCAAGCTCACGCTGAACTTCGCGACGGCCACGGCCGCTCTTTCTTCACCGGCGACCATCAGCGTGGCCAACGACAACCTCGCCTGCGGCAATGGTGGCGAGTGCGTTCCACAGTTGGGAACAACTCAGACCCTCGACACGCTCGGCGACCGGCTGATGTACCGCTTTGCCATCCGGCATTTTTCCGATCACGATCGCGCGGTGGTAAACCACGCCGTCGCCAACGGTTCCGAGGTGGCGATCCGCTGGTATGAGCTTTATGACCCAGCCGGCAGCATCACGCTGAATCAACAGGGAACTTTTGCGCCGGATGCAACCTATCGCTGGATGGCAAGCATGGCGGAGGATCAGGTTGGGAATATTGGGCTTGGATACAGCGCGTCCAGCAGCAGCATCTATCCGGGCATTCGCTTTACCGGCCGTATACCCAGCGATCCTTCAGGCACCATGGAGGCCGAAGTCAGCGTCGTGGCGGGTGATGGGTCGCAGACGCCCTACCCTAATGCGGGGAACCGTTGGGGCGACTATACCGCTATGGTGGTCGACCCTGCCGACGACTGTACCTTCTGGTACGTGGACCAGTACGAGAAAGTCAGCGGCGTCTTCAACTGGAGCACGAACATCGGATCTTTTGTATTCAGCGGTTGTTCGGGATCTGCAGATTTCAGTCTGAGCGCGGCACCGACCTCTGTAATCATTACCCAGGGGAGCGGCGGGACGAGCACAATCACAGTTAATCCGGTGAACGGCTTTACCGGCAGTGTAACCTTGAGCGCCACCGCGCCCAGCGGAGTGACAGCGGGGTTCAGGCCGAATCCGACAACCTCAAGCAGCACGCTCACTCTGACGGCTGGCGCCACGGCCGCCACCGGGACATTCACCGTGCCCATCACCGGCACGTCGGGCAGCCTGACTCACCAAACCAGCGTGAGCCTGACCGTGAACGCTAGCGCCGGTCCGGTCGTCAGTCTGACACCAGCCGCGCTTACATGGGGCAACATCGTGGTCGGCACGACCGCCGCCGCGAAGTCGGTTACCGTCAAGAACACCGGGACCGCGACACTGAACATCAGCAGCATCGCGACCAGCGGTGATTTTGCTCAGACGACGGTGGCGACCTCGTGCGGCAGCACGCTGGCCGCGGGAAAGAGTTGCCTGATCAAGATAACCTTTACTCCGACGCAGGTTGGCGCGCGAAGCGGGAACATTACGATTACCGACAACGCACCGAACAGTCCACAAACGGTGCCACTCGCGGGAACAGGCACTGCTCAGGCAACATTGACACCCGCCACCGCGACCTACACGGCGCGGACGGTGGGGACGACCAGTCCGGCGAAGACGTTTACCCTTACCAACAAGCAGAGCGTTGCGCTTGACAGTATCGTGAGCTCGGCGACCGGCGACTTCAGTGTCTCCGCGACGACCTGCATGACGAGCCTGGCCGCCAAATCCAAATGCACCATCAGCGTCGTGTTCACGCCCAGCGCCACGGGGACGAGGACGGGCACGTTGAGCGTGAGCGATAGCGCCACCACCAGCTCACAGACTGCGGCGCTAACCGGCACCGGGAAGTGAGAATTCTGCCGCTGTGAATCGAGCCCCGCAGAGATGCGGGGCTTTTTTTCTTGCGTGTGCGCATGGCGGACTAAGGTAGAGAGATCCGGTTAGAGAGATCGTGGTAGAGAGACCAGAGTGGAGAGACCGGGTCGGCGGCAAGGATCCTATGCCGATCGATGAAACTGAGACTTAAACTGAAACTGAGAATGGAGACGAGCGGCCGAAGGCTCTGTTCCCGCCTGGCAGCGGCAATTCGTGTAAGATTCTAGAGGCGAGTACGGGTGCACCGCTTCCGCGCGGGTTGATCCTGCGTTTCTTGATACTCCCCAATTAACAGGTAGAACCGCGGCCTTCGGGCGGGCGGCACATTCCTGTCAGGAGAAAGACTGAATGGCGAAAATTGCAAAGACAGCCGACCGGAAAAAGGTCATGGACACCACGAAATCGACCGCATGCCCAAAGTGCGGCAAGGAAACCCGCATCGTCAAGCGCATGAAAGATCGGGAGCGCGGCGTGCCCGGCGGAATCTATATTTCGTGCTCGGGCTGCGAGTTTTTTGAGAAGCTGTGAGGGTCAGTTCCCGGTTCTCGTTTCCCTTCGTAGCGGCCTTGCTTCAACCATAGCCGGACCTCATCTTCCACGGAAAATTTCTCGGGAGTCGGGCGGGCAAACCTTGACTCCAGGGAAAAGGCGTGGGCGTCCAGAGGAACGATGAACTGCGCGTTCCCGAAGCTGCGCACGAAGAGTTCCGTGCAATGCTCCAGGCCGAGCACTTGAAACTGAACGGCGTGGACGAGCGCATGAAACAGAGATCTCTCGGTCAGTTTCTCATTGAAAACGACGACGTCGATAAGGGTCACAGAGGCCATGTGCGCGAACTCGGGCAAGTGCTCGAAACCCAGCGCTTTGGCTTCCCGGTAAAAGGGCAGATTGGGCAAGCGCTTTCCATCGAGTTCCACCACGCGCACGTGGTCGAGCAAGGATGCCGCGAAGTAGGGCCGCATGAGGGCTTTATGTTGCTCGGTCAGCGGTAGGGCGGAAGCAAAGTAGTGGTCGCGCTGCTGGCGCAGGTAGGTAGAAACGCGTTCGATGATTTCGAGTTCGCGCCCCCGGTCTTCACTGAGACCTCGACTGAGACCTCGGTCGGGAGTGGAGGTCGCCTCTCCTCTGCGGATCTTCTCCTGCATGGACGAGTAATATTCGCTCAGAGCGCTGGCGGTTTCCGCTGACTTGCGGAGCACGTCACGCTGGCCGTAGCGCACGATATCTTCGATCGAAAAGCGCAGACGGAGCTGGTGGGTGGCGCAATGGGCGCTGAGCAACTCCAACTGGGCGTGTTGCAATTCCGAATTCATTTGTGCAATGGCGGCGCGATCCTCCGCCTTATTCCATGAATACATCCGGCAAACTCCTGAAAATTTAGCAGTGCAGGTACTACAGAGAAGGGGCCCGACTACAAACGCCTTACGTTACACACACATCGTCAACATAACCAGCCACATGCCCTGGGAGAAAAACGTGGGGGAGTGGGAGGGCTGTCAGCCTTTAAAGTTACCCTATTACATCTACGTTGTCAACATAATTCTTGGGTCCACGCACACATGAACTGGTAGGATGCCCCTGGAGGAATGAATGTCACGTCCGCCCGATCCTGATCTGGAGAACCGCATCCTGAATGCGGCGCAGAAGTTGTGGAAGAAAGAGGGTGCCAAAGCTCTGACCATGAGGGCGGTGGCGCGGGCCGCGGACACGAACACACCCGCGGTGTACCGGCGTTTCCGCGACCGGCGAGACATTGTGCGCGCTTTGGTGCGCCGCACCCAGATGGAGGTCGGCCGAGTGCTTGAACCCTGCCCGACGGTCGAAAAGGCGGTGGCGGCGTACCTGGAGTACGGTTTGAGTCATCCTCACGAGTACGAGCTCTTCTACCAACACCTGCAAGAGATCTCCGGCTCGGCCTCGTCCAGGGACGGCGCTTCTTTGAAGGAATTGAGACCAAACTTCGGACTGATGGAAAGGAAGTTGGCAGAAGAACTAGGCGGAACGCCGGAGGAACACAGACGGCTAGGACTGGCGCTGTGGGCACTGGCGCACGGAACCGCGGCGCTCCTGCTGTTGCGGGCGGTTCCACCCGGAGAAGAGGCAGCACTGCGAGCCGGCTTCACGGCAGCAGTAGGGACGCTGCTGCGCGCCGCCCTGCCCGACAGTTCCTCGGTTCGGAAGTCGATGTAAATCGGGCGGGGCGCGCAGGGCAGAACCCAGAAACTGTGACCTAGCGGCTAAAGAGGCTGCGGAAAAGCTCGTTCCCGCGCAGGAAGTGTGACCTCAGCGGCTAAAGCCGTCGATGAAAACAGGCTAGTTATCGCAGCGGTAAACCGCTGCGCCACCCAAAAGCAAGTACAAAACCCGGTGAAGCGCTGCGCCACCCAAAATCTACAAGATCTGTGCCAGGATGGCGCGTGCTTCGGCCGCCGGGTCGGAGGCTTCGGTGATGGGGCGCCCGACCACAATGTGCGAGGCTCCGGCGGATATCGCTTCGGCTGGAGTGACGATGCGCATCTGGTCGTGGGGTCCGCTGCCCGCGGGGCGAACTCCAGGTGTCACAATGGCGAAGTCGCGGCCAAACTCCTCGCGCAGAGCAGCGGCTTCTTGCGCCGAGGCGACCACGCCCTTGCATCCGTTCGAAAGCGCCAGGGCGGCCAGCCTGAGGACCTGATCGAGAACTCCTTCCCGCAGGCCAATCTTGCCCAGTTCGACATCATCCATGCTGGTCAGAACCGTCACTCCGAGGATGAGCAAGTCGGGCCTGGACTGTGCGGCTTCGACGGCTGCGCGCAGCATCTTGCCGCCTCCGGAGGCATGCACGGTCAGCATACTTACGCCCAGCTGAGCCGCCTCGCGGACGGCTGCTGCCACGGTGTTTGGGATGTCGTGATATTTGAGGTCGAGAAAGACGCGGTGTCCAGAACCCACCAACTCACGGACCATGGAAGGACCCTCGGCAGTGTAGAGCTGCATGCCGACTTTATAGGCGAGGGCAGAGTGACCAACGGCCGCCACGATCTTCCGGGCGGCCGTGGCCGTAGATACATCTAAGGCAACGATGAGACGCTGGCGCGGGTCCATAGAGATTTCCGGACTATCGCTGCCCAGTTTATCGGGTTTAGTTGAGCTTGGCTACAGGTTGCAGCAGAGCCATGTCGGTGGGCTGATAGAGGTCCAAGCGGACCTTCTGCAAACCGCGCTCTTTGAAGCCCAGTGCGCTGGCGGCGTTGCGGGAGAGATCAATGATCCGGCCGTCCACAACGGGACCCCGGTCGTTGATGCGAACCACCACGGCCTTACCGTTCCTCAGGTTGGTGACCTTGACGAACGTGCCCAGCGGTAGGCTGGGGTGAGCGGCAGTGAAATCGCGCATGTCGAAGGGTTCTCCGCTGGCGGTTGTTTTGCCCTGGAAATACTCGCCATACCAGGACGCGGTGCCTACTTGATAGGCCTTCGACTTCGGGCTGTTGGTCTTTCGTGTTTTGGGTACGCTGGTCGCAGTGACCGGCGGCTTTGTGACCATGGCGGCTTCCAGGCTGTTTGGCCCGGATGCGGCTCCTGCCCCCAGACTGGCGACTGATAAAACCACCGCCAGACCTTCGGCTAAACGTCGTCGCATTCAGTTACCTCTCATCGTGGAAAGTCTCTTTGGTCGTATGCTCCTTTGGTCAGACGATTTCGCGATGCTACCGGGGCGGGCGGACTGTGTCA
>DATFZT010000180.1:0-3655 GCA_035314185.1 Terriglobales bacterium | reverse complement strand
AAGCAATGCCGGGCCAAGCGTCATCAGCAGGTACAGCAGCGACGGTGGATATTTCGAAGTATTCAGAAATGAGAGCACAGTAAAGGCTGCGGATTTCTGCATGGTCCAGCGCTGCGGATCGCCGTATCGATTGATGGCGCGCAAAATGCAAAAGGCCGCGGTCAATCCAATGCCCAAGCGAAGCAGAAACGCTCTGCGTCGTTCCGATGGCCAGCCGTAGATTTGTCCCAGACCGTAGCCTGCCGCCGTAACTCCAACCCACGGAATAAGCGGGTAGGCCACAAAGACCATATGCGGAGGACCGATGATCATGTCTGGCGAGTGCAGGATCGACCAAAACGGGTTGGAGGAATCGACCGAATCGAGCAGATTGTGACTGGCGATCATCACCACGCCGAACGCCGTCACCACCCAAGCCGGCAGGTAAACCAGCGCCGAAAGTACGATCATCGCCCAACCCAGCGCCCATAAAACGATGAGCCCGGTAAAGTGGTAGTCGAAGTTAAATTGCCAGCCCAGGCAGCGCACCACCGTCACTTCCAGAAATATCAGCCACAGCCCGCGCGTGAACAGGAATCGCGACAACTCGCGTTTCGATTTCTTGCGCAGCGAGAGATAGGCGCCAGTGCCGGTGAGCAGGAAGAAAACGGGCGCGCAGAAATGCGTGATCCAGCGCGTGAAGAATAGTGGGATCGTCGTGTGCGCGAGGTCGGTGGGAAATACGCTGACATCCCCGAAGTAGTCGCGCACATGATCGAGAGCCATCAGAATCATGATGACGCCGCGAACCACGTCGATCGATTCGACACGGACACGCTTGCTCGTAACGGCCTCGGTCATGGCAGCCGGAATCTCCTTGCTTAATTCAAGAAGATTGATTCAAGTTCAAGAAGTTTGGCTCAAAAACGTCACCGATCATACACTCATTGCAGCTCAGCGCCGGAGATCCGAATCCACACCGGCAAGTCGCCAGATATTCCGTCACTTAAATCAAAGATTAGGGATCGTTCGGTAAACCGAATATTGCGCCGTGCTACCCACCCGTTCCAAAAATCCCGCCGCGCCGAGTGTGTCCTCCAGCAAAGGATTGTGATAGACAACCCACACCGGCCGCGGAGCCTGCGCCACTGACTTCCGCAGCCGCTCCAGAACCTCCGATAATGCGCGCTCCGGCAGCGGGTTGAAAAGGTACAGCACGAGAGGCTCCGCGGGGAGTTCGAACTCGCGCGCGTCCGCCAGCATGGACTCGATCTGCGCACAGCGCTGCGTCGGGCTCCGATAATCGCGAATGTTCTCTTCCGCCGCGTGATGCAGTTCGGCGATCAGTTCCACTCCCACAATTTTCCGAAACGGATACTCCGAAGCCATCAACAGCGTGCGTCCCTTGCCGGAACCCAGATCGACGAATGTGAATTTATCGAACTCGATCGGCAGCCTCGCCATCATCTCCCGAAACAGGGTCGGCTCAGTCGGCTGATAAGCAGAATGAAACAATCCCAGCAGCCGCACGCGCCACCCGACCGTGCCGCTGGTCGTGTTAACGCGATTCTCCCAGTCGTACTCCATGTCGCCATAGCGCCGCCGCCGCCGCTCCGGCGTCGACTCGCGAACGAAGCCCCACAGATTCCGAACCAGCAGGGAAGCCGCGCTCCGAGCGCCGTTCTCGCCCGCATGCTCGCGCCACCAGCCGCACAACGCGCTCCAGAATTGTCGAGGGAAGCTAGAGGACACGCCTGCATGCTAACAAAATTCGCGCGCAGCATCGGGCGATGCGAGTCGCAAGTGCATTTGTCTTTGAATTTCGATCACCCGATGGCCCGATGGACCGATGACCCGATCACTCGCTCTAATTAATCCGGCTCGGTTCCGGCGGTGTCACGCCTGGCGGCAGGCCTTTAGTGATGAAGAAAATACTCCCCGGATCCTGCACTTCAATCCGCCCATCCGGCATCAGCTTGTACGGTCGCCCCTGCGGATCGGCGGGCGCCTCATTGTTCTGCAAATGGATGGACCCCGCGCGCTCCAGATCGCCCCAACTGGCCGGCAATCGTCCGGTTTGTGCGCGGTACTTTTGGACCGCTTGTTCCAATTGCGTCACATCTTCATCCACTTGCAGCGCTAACAAATGTTGGACCGCGTTCTGCCGAATCAGTGGGTCCGCGGTGCTCTGGTAGGTCGTCGACCACAACATGCGCGCCGTGTCGAACTCGCCTGCATGCTGCGCCATCCGTGCCGCTAGAACCGGCATGAAAGGGTGGGTCACGGGAAGCTTCGCTCCCTGCGCAAAGGCATCCGCCGCCCTGGCGTAGTCCTTGAGTTCGGTGTAGTACAGAAATCCCAGGTTGTAGTAGAGCCGCCACTGGTCGGGATTGTGCTCGATTCCGTACTTCATCAAAGAGAGCGCCGCGCCCGGCAATCCCGCGCCGAAGGGCGGTTTCGGGGCCAGAAAGTTGGCGCCAAACTGGTACGCCGGCAACAGCCTCGGATCCAGTTCCGTGGCCACTTCCAGCAGCGGCGCCAGTAAGCGGTAATCACGGGAACCGGCGTGATGCTTTTCCCCGAAATACTGCACCGCGCGCGTCCAGTAAATGTCGGCCAGCAAGCCGGTGTAGCCCAGGCTCAACCGCCGCAACACCTGTGGAGAGCGCACATAAAGTGCTTCCTGCGCCACCGATTCCCGCCGCAGGTGGTCGACGGCATAGAGCGTCGACATTGCCCCCGCCATCGAAAACAACAGCACCGCGACCGCCACCAGGTTGACCCGTCGCGCCGCGCTCGTTCTCATTTCAGATTTCGGCGCTGGAAGATCAGCACCGCTCCCGAGACCGCCATCGCCGAATACAGCAGCGCGTATACGCTGTCATACAGAATCAGGCGGCCGGACACCGCATCCCCGTGTGCCACCTGGCTGATCACGTTCAAAGCGGAAAAATTCGGCACCAGATAGGCGATGGCCGTAGCCAGCCAGCCCCCCACCCCCTGCGTGATTCTGGCAAAGCCCCGCAGATCTTCCGCCAGGCTTCCAACCACGAACAGCGCGAAGGTGAAGACCGCCGCCATAAGCGGGGTCGAAAAGGACGAGAAAAACAGTGCCAGCGCGCACACGATCAGAAACTGCAGCACGATGAAGTACAGCGCGACCAGCACCCACGCGTCCATCATCTCGAACCTGTGGGCCACGTAAAGCAGCGCCAGAAACACGCCAATCGCCATGAGCAGCGTGTTCACCACCAGCGTTCCCGTAAGCCCAAAGAACTTGCCCACCACGAACTCCCAACGACGCACCGGCCGCGACAGCACCGTGTAGAGCGTGCGTTTGTCGATCTCTTTCGAAACCAGGCCAATCCCGATGAAGATGGCGATCACCACACCGAACAATGACACCGCCGTCAGCCCCAGGTTCACCACCACCAGTCGCTCGATGTCGATCGAGATTTCTCCCACCAGAATCGCCGCCCCTGAAAGCAGCAGCGCAAACGCGATCAGATTGTAGAGAACCCGGTCGCGCACTGCCTCCCGAAAAGTGTTGAAGGCGATGTAACCGATCCGCGCATTCATGCCATCGGAATTCATACCCCCACTCCTTTCCGGCTTTCTTCTTTCCGGCCTTCGGTGGGCCGCAGTTTCTGAATGTAATATTCCTCCAGCGAACTGC
>DATFZT010000179.1:0-32837 GCA_035314185.1 Terriglobales bacterium | reverse complement strand
CCGACGGACCCGCTCCGCTAAGCGCGGCGCCGAGGATGCCAGATTCTCCGGTGAGCTCCTTGAGCGCGGGCAGCAGCGGACAAAGCGGCGCGCGATAAGGTTGGTGGATGCGGTCTTCGAGCGCCGATGAAAGCAGGTCGGGACGATCCTGCGTGAACGCCGCGAGCAGCAGCATCGAGTTCTGAATGTTGGTGGTGGCGTCGGCACGCGAGTACTGGAACGGCAGCACGCGGCGCGCTTGCTCGGTCGAGAGCAGCGCGTCGGGGACCGCCAGCAGCAGCGGCCACTTCCCTTTCGGCTTCACTTCAACCACCTGCGCCTGTACCTGATTGGCCATGCGAGCCACGGTGAGCGCGCCCATCCAGCAGGCGGAGGCATTGTCGGGATGGTGCTCGCGCATCGAAGCTTCGCCGACGATGCGGTCATTCTTCCAGCGCAGATGTCCAAAATGCACGGCCAGCGCAATGCCGGCCAGACGGGCGGCGGCGGACGATCCGCAACCTCTGCCGATGGGAATCTCGTTTTCGAGGTGGATGCGCAAGGGCGCGATCTTGCGGTTCTCCGATTCGAGCACCTCGCAGTAGGTGGTGACGATGAGGTGGTTCTCCATGCGAGCGCAGGTCAGCGCGTCGCGCCCTTCGGCGGTGACGAAGAAATCGGGGGCGCGCTCGGCCCGCACACGGAGATGGAAATCGAGGGCGAGGGCAGCCGCGTCGAACGCCGGGCCCAGATTGGCGGAGGTTGCCGGCAGCGCCAGGCGCAGCGAACGATCTAAAGATGTCGGACGTGAAGGCATAGCTTAAAGAGCAAACTCCTCGGCGACAATGACCGGCCGAAACGGTAGAAATGGAAGGCTTTAGCCAGATCGGACCTAGGCGGAATCCCTAACAATCGCCGTTGACATTGAACTGTGTTTTATACACGAATTTGCGGCGAACTGCTACGAATTTCTCTGGAACTGTGTCTTTGGGCATACCCATTGCGGCCAGAGCTAACGAATAAACTGCCATAAAATCAGGAAGACGATAGCAAGGAAACCGCCACCGATGAAACGAGTTGCCCGAATGTGGTTATCAGCCGTGGATCGGCCATGACGCTCTAGCCACCGCTTCGGATTCGCAATTAGGCCCAATCCCAGCCATGTGAAGACCGCAATAATCCCAATATCGGCGACGAATATTGCGATGGTTCGTGTCAGAGTCACCGTTAGCCTTTCCTAATTTCTCTCGGCCGCGTCGAGGGCCGCAATGACGGCACCCAGATTGGCATCGAGCACAACCGGGGCACGCTGCAAATAGTTCGCCTGGGCAGCCTCGGTCGCATCCGCCATTCCGCTGAACAAATCGCCGCGATGGAACTTGATGGTGAAGTCTGGATCCTTGAGCAGATGCCCGGTAAGGATTAGCACGACCGACTCTCCCGCTTTGACGAATCCGCTCAGGCGCAGCTTCTTGAGTCCAGCCAGCGTGACAGCGGAGGCCGGTTCGCAACCGATGCCATCGGCGCCGATTTCGGCTTTGGCTGCGGCGATTTCGACCTCCGAAACCTGTTCGACTTCGCCGCCAGTCGCCTGCAAAACGCGCACCGCTTTCTTCCACGATGCCGGATTGCCGATGCGTATAGCCGTCGCAAGCGTGTCGGCAGTCATCGGTTCGAGTTTCTTCCCACCAAACTCATGCACGCAGCGGTAGAAAGGATTCGCGCCCAGCGCCTGGATGATGGAAAGCTTCGGCAGTCGCGAGATCAGTTTAAGTTCGCGCATTTCGACCAACGCCTTGCCGATCGCCGAACTGTTCCCTAGGTTGCCGCCGGGGACGATGATGTGGTCGGGTGGCTCCCACGCGAGTTGCTCCATGAGTTCGATGGCGGCCGTTTTCTGCCCTTCGATGCGATACGGATTCACCGAATTCAGGAGGTAGACCGGCTTCTGGCGGACGAGCTCGTTGAGGATATGAACGCATCCGTCGAAATCGGTGCGCAGTTGGCAGGTAAGGGCTCCGTAGTCGAGCGATTGCGAAAGCTTGCCCCATGAAATCTTGCCATCCGGAATCAGCACCAGGCTACGCATGTTGCCGCGCGCGGCGTAGGCGGCCATGGACGCCGAAGTATTGCCGGTGGAGGCGCAGGCCACCCATCTGAATCCTCCCTGGTGCGCAGATGAGGCAGCGAACGTCATGCCCGTGTCTTTGAACGATGCGGTCGGGTTCATGCCCTGGTGTTTCGCGTGGAGATTCTCAACCCCGGTCACGCGCGCGCACCGCGGCAAGTGGTAGAGCGGCGTGTTGCCCTCGCGCAGCGTGATGACATACTCCGCCGGAATGTGCGGGAGAAGTTCGCGGAAGCGCCAGACTCCGCTCTGGTCGAGCGCGTTGCGTGAACTCCGGCGTTGGAGCCAGAGAGATTTCAGCGCAAAAGGGTCCGTGTGGTGACGGGGCGGAGCCTGCCCTGAGTGGAGCCGAAGGGCCCCGTCGAGCTGGTCGGGCGTCCATCCGGGGAAAAAGAATTCCAAAAGGTCGCCGCAAGCGGTACAGCGGAAGTCCTGTCCGGCCGACTCAGGCGTGGCGCCGCAGGCAATGCATCGGAGTTTCGCGGTGGTTTCCGTGTTTTGAGCGATCGACAATTTGCCTTATCACCCGAGCAAAAGGACATGTACATCATACGAGCTAACCGCAGAGATCGCAGAGTGCGCAGAGGTTTTTCTGGTTTTGCCCAATCGAATTTCTCTGCGATCTCTGCGTACTCCGCGGTTAGGCTTTCTCTCACCGCAGATAGTCGTCGCTCTTATTGATCCAATCGGCGCGAGGCGGGTTAAAGATATCGAGATCGACAGTATCCACCAGCGCCTCGGCCCAGTGCGGCATGTTGGGAGGAATGGTAAGGACCTCGCCCGCGTTCACCACAATCTCTTTGCCATCGATCCCGAATTTCAGCGCGCCTTCCAGGATGTAGGTGATCTGCTCGTTGTGATGGCTGTGTTCGGGAACCATGCATCCCTTCTTGAGCAGGACGCGAGCGAGCATGACGTTCTGCCCCACCACGAAATGGCGGCCCAGCAAGGGGTTCAGCGCCTCGACTTCGACCGAACTCCACGGAATGTGGCGCAGTTCGGCCTTGACCGGCTTGCCCTTCATGACGGTGCCTTTAAGCGCGACTCGACTCGCTGGGCGCGCCGCTTTAATCGTCTTCCTGGCAGCGGATGTTTTTCGCGCCGATGCTTTTCGGGCCGGTCCTTTTCGGGCGATCGTTTTCAGTTTCTTCTTTTTCATAGGCGTATCCCAATTCCAATTCCAATGAAGGATATTACTACCGGCCGCGTGTAGCCGGCCATGTCTTGCGCCTTGCCGCGGCCGAGCAGCGCAGGTAATCTTAAAGGATTCCGGTTTTATTCTGGACGGATTTCTTGGGGGTAACATGGGCGCCGCTCGTTACATATGGATCGATGATTCTTTGAGGCCCGCCAGCGAAGGCGTGGTTCCGTTTGTGAGCGCCGCCGTGCAATACGGCTTCAGCGTGTTTGAAGGCATCCGCTGCTACGCGACCGCCCAGGGGCCAGCCGTGTTTCGGCTCAACGAACACGTCGACCGCCTCATGGATTCCGCTCACATCGTGGGCTTTCGCGAGCTGCCGGTTACGGCCGAGCAGGTGAAGACCGCCATCCACCAGACGATTGCGGCGAACGAATTTTCGTCATGCTATATCCGTCCGATGATTTACCTGGACGGTGCGATGAGCCTGACGGTCGAAGCCGGTCAGCCGCACTTCGTGGTGGCGGCGTGGGAGTGGAAGGCCTTTCTGGGGGCGGAGGCGAAGGAACGCGGCATTCGCGCCAATATTGCTTCGTTCACCCGGCTGCATCCGAACATCATGATGACCAAGGCCAAGGTCGCGGGAAATTATGTCAGCTCGATTCTGGCCAAGACCGAGTCGCACCGCGCCGGATTCGATGAGGCGATCATGCTGGGCCCCGATGGCTACGTGGCCGAGTGCACCGGCGAGAATCTTTTCATAGTTCGTAATAAGGCCATTTCCACCACGCCGCGCGCTGGGATTCTGGAAGGCATCACCCGTGACACCCTGGTCACGCTGGCTCGGGATTTGGGCTACTCCGTGGTCGAGGAGCCTATCTCGCGCGATCAGCTTTACATTGCCGACGAAGTTTTTGTGTGTGGCACAGCGGCGGAAGTTGTGGCGCTGCGCGAAATTGATTTCCGTGTTATCGGCGATGGCAAGGCTGGTCCCGTAACCCGTGCCTTGCAACATGAGTTCGACAAAGTGGTAAGCGGCCGGCACGCGAAGTCGTCCGAGTGGCTGGCGCCCGTGCCCGCGCTGAATGCGGTGGCGGTAAGAATCTAGGGTAGAGACGGGGCTTGCCCCGTCTGCCTTGGGCACTGCCGTAGACGCGGCAAGCCGCGTCTCTACAGGAGATCCGGTATGAAGAAGCACAAGTTTCGCCAGGAAACCGAGGCGGTCCACGGCGGCGCCAGCCTGGAAAAGAAAAACGGCCCGCTCTCCACGCCCATCTATCAGACCTCGACCTTCGAAGTCACCGACATGCAGGAGCAGTTGCGCGTCACCACCACCGACAGCTTCTACACCCGCTACGGCAATCCCACGCACACGGTCGCCGAGAACGCCATCGCCGAACTGGAAGGCACGGATGCGGCGCTGCTCTTCTCTTCCGGCATGGCCGCGATCACCACGTCGATTCTTTCGCTGGTAAAAGCTGGCGACCATATCGTCGCGCAACGCGATATTTATGGCGGCGTGATCAAGTTTTTGTCGCAGTGGCTGCCGAAGCTGGGAGTCGAAACCACATTCGTCGACACCAATGACATCGAGCAGCACGAGCGCGCCATCCGGCCGAATACAAAGATCCTGCACATCGAGTCGCCGACGAATCCGACGGTGCGGGTCGTCGATCTCGAAAAGCTTGCCGCGCTGGCCCGCAAGCACAACCTGATCTCAACCATTGATTCCACCTTCGCCACGCCCATCAATTGCCGTCCGGCGGAGTGGGGCATCGATCTGGTGCTGCATTCCGGGACAAAATATTTTGGCGGACACGCCGACATCATTTGCGGCATCGCCACCGGGCGCCGCGATCTGATCGAACAAATTCATCACACGCGCACCACGCTCGGCTGCTGCATGGATCCCCACGCCGCGTTTCTGCTGCTGCGCGGCATCAAGACGCTGGCCGTCCGAGTCGAGCGCCAGAATAAAAGTGCGCTGCGCATTGCCGAGTTCCTGAGCCAGCATCCCAAGGTGGCGCGTGTGCACTATCCGCTGCTGAAGGAGAATCCGGACTACGCCATCGCGAAAAAGCAACTAGCCGGCGCGGGCGGCGTCCTGAGCTTCGAGGTGGAAGGCAACGGCGCTGACGCGTGCCACGTGGCCGAGGCGCTAAGTCTGTTCACCCTGGCGCCCAGCCTCGGTGGAGTGGATTCGCTGGTGACCATCCCGGTGCTGACCTCGCACGCCATGGTCGCTCCGGAGCTGCGCAAAAAGATGGGCGTGACCGAGCAAATGATCCGCTTATCAGTGGGCCTGGAGCATGTGGAGGATCTGATCGCCGATCTGGAGAAGGGGCTGGCCGTACTCAGCCGCGCGCGGAAAGAGGCGGCGGTGGCGGACTAAAGGGACGCTCGGGCCGCTCGTCGGTTGAGTTGCGAAAAGAAAATCCTGGCTCGTGTGTGAACCAGGATTTTTTACACAATGCGTCACCCTAGAAAATGAACTTCAGTGCTAGCTGCAGGATGCGCGCGTTGTGGGCAGCACCTGGGCGCAGGAAATTGTTGGGATTGGAGGGGTCGTTGACGCAACTCGGGTCACCAGCGTTCCCGTTGGATGGCCCATAGCAACCCACCGAACTGCTCCCACCAGTAAACGAACCGTTCCCAGCGGCCGAGCCTGAACCGCCGCCAATGTAGCCCCACTCGGTATGGTTGAAGACGTTGAACGCCTCCGCGCGGAATTCGAAGGCCGCGCTCTCCTTGATGGCGAAATGCTTGTACACCGCCATATCGAAGTTGATTTGATGTGGGTTGCGCGCATCATTCCGCGGCGTAGTACCAAAGGTGAGTCCTTGCGGCGCAGCAAAAGCCGCCGGATTCACGAGCAGCGGGCCAAAGATGTTCGAACCGTACCCCGCAGGGATTGCGCCACTTGGATTACCGACAAGGTCCGGACGCGACCCTGCAGTGACGACGCCATTGGCGACACCTGCGTTGTCAGCGGGGACAGCCAGCGTAGGGGTGCTCGCACCCCCATTGGTAACGGTAAAGGGCGCTCCGGTCGAAAACTCAGTAATACCGGAATATTGCCAGCCGCCAAGAAGCGAATGGGTCAATCCAGCGCCCTTAAAGAACGGCAGGTCATAAATGTAACTTGCAGTGAATACATGCCGCTGATCGAAATTGGAGCTGGCTCGATTCGCACGGAAGTCGTAAGAATCGACGAAACTGCTGTCCGACGCGGATGAAGCGTCATCGATGGAGTGGCTGTAGGTGTAGGAAAGGCTCATCTGAAGCGCGCCCACCGTTTTCCGAGCCGACATCTCGAGCCCGTGATAGATCGATGAAGCGGCGTTGAAACGGGCATGGATAGTGCCATACCCAAGATACGGACGGAAGAATGCCGCATTGCCTCCGCAAGCAGTCCACATGTTTATCCCAGCTCCGGATTGAGCCTGTGGGTTATCTGGGTTAAAGGACACAAAGGGGCTTCCATTGACTATCGTTGTAGTGGTATCGGGATGAAAGCCTGGGATGGCGGGGCCACCCTGTCCGGCCGTTCCGGCTGCACAGTCACCGGGGTATGTTTGGACATTCGAAGCATTACTGATCGAGCCCGTAAATGGTTGGCCGGGGTTGTAAGGATTCGCAATTCCCTGCTCAGCCACCGACTTGAGCTGGTTGATATCGCTTTCGGTTCCCAAATGAGTGCCCTTGCTGCCCACATAAGAGACGATGCCAACGATATGCCCCGGCAATTGGTGCTCGATGTCGAAATGGAATTGCTGCACGTATGGCCAAATCTGCTTTTGCGGAAGCGATATGATCCCGCTTTCTGGGAATGCTGCATTAAGGCTTGAGCCCACTTGCGAATAGCCAGAGGTTACGATCTGGCCGCTGCTGTTGAAAACCGCCCCGATTGGACCCTGTGACGGATTCTGCACTCCCGGCGGCGAGCCTTCCAATTGGGTGGCGACCGCCTCGTTGCCGTTGGTGTGCTCGAAGAAGATGCCGTATCCGCCACGAATTGCCCATTTCCCGTCGCCGAATGGATCGTAGGCGAAACCAAGACGCGGAGCGGGATTGAATAAATGTCCCTGGGCGCAACCGGTTGGGATTCCGGCTGCCCCGCACTTCACCATTCCGTTGAATGAGCCGTTCAGTCCGGGCAAGGTATTGTAGGGATTCACGTAGGTTCCGCCAACAGTGCCGTCGGGATTGATTACGGTCGCGCCAGGCGTGAAATCATACTTTGCCGGATCGAAGTCATATGGAATCCCTGCGCCCGGCACGTCCAACCTGCCGTAGATAGTGCCAAACAAACTGATCCGCAGGCCGAGGTTGAGAGTCAGCCGAGGAGTGATGCGCCAGTCATCCTGGAAGTACGGCTCAAAGATCTTGTACCGCAGATAATATTTACCCTGGCCGCTGGCCTGTTGAAACGAACTCAGGTTACTAGACAGAAGATCCGCGAAGGGGTTCCCGGTTGAACTTGATGTGGGAGAGCTAAAGCTGGTGTCAAGCGTGATCAGCCCGTTTACCGATGGGTTGACCTGCGGGATCTCATTCTTTTGGGAGGCCACGAAATATCCGCCCATGGTCAGGTTATGTTTGCCAATAATCTTGGAGACGTTGTCGCGGTACGTGTAACTCGGGTTCGAATTCACCGGCCCATTGGGGACATAACCGGTGTCCAGACCGATTCCGCCGCCCGCAAATTGATTGCCTCCATTCATTATGACCCCCGGCAACCTGTTCCCACCAAAACCATTCTGGAAGAGACCCAGGTTGTATCCTGCGGGCCGCTGCGATGGACCCACATTCTGCATCACAATGTGGTTCGCCGAGTAACCGGCAACAAACTCGTTCAGAAGGGTTGGGGTAATCGTCGTAGTGACGTGGATCACCAGACTGGTTGTGGGTGATGAGTAGGCGTCCTGAATCGTCGGATAACTGGTAGCATCGGTCCACAAGGGAACGGGGCTTATCGAGTTCCAGGAATCGTGAATGTAGCGGACATTGGCGTGCCACTTTGAATTGATATTCTGGTCGATCTTGAACAGTTCTTCCGTGAAATTAGTCGGGCTCGGAAAACCTGCGGTGTAATTCCCGTACCCAGAAGCAGGTACTGATGTGGGATATGGGAAGAACGCCAGCAGAGGTACCGATAAGGGATCGATGGGAACAAGGACAGGATTGAGCGCAGGTCCCGAACCCGAGTAACTCGGATTCCCGAACGGATTTCCGTTCACAGGATTGATTGGGCAGTCTACGCCTGGGCCCGTGGCAGGGGGGGGAACTCCTTGACAAAGCGCACTAAAATCGCCGAAGGCGGCCTGCGTCCCCGTACAACCGACGCCGCTTGACGGAGTGGTCAAGCCGCGCTCCTCGCAAGTGGGCACGGCCACGTTGAAGTTCTGGCCGGGGACGCGATCACGTCGCCATTCCTGCGAATAGAAGAAGAACGTCTTGTTCTTGCCATCGTATAGCTTCGGGATGGTCACCGGGCCGCCGATTGTAAAACCAAAATCATTCTTCTTGTACGGCGAAAAACCCGTGAAGTAGTTGTTGGCATTAAATACGTCATTCCGGACATACTCAAACACATCGCCGTGGAATTTGTTGGTACCGGACTTCGTCTCAACCTCTACGGTACCGGAACTGTTTCTGCCATACTGCGCGCCATAGTTGGAACTCATCACGCGGACTTCGGCAATGGAGTCGAGGCTCGGATAAGACAGCAACGTGGTGTTGCTGCCGTCATCCATGTTGTTGCCACCGTCGATCTCCCAGTTGTTGTATTCCGTGCGGCCGCCATTAACGCTATAGGCCACGGTGGACAGACCCTGACCGGGCTCGTCCTGACCCGACTGATTGGTCGCCCCGGGAGAGAGTGCGAGGAGCTGCGTGTAGTTACGTCCGTTGAGCTGAAGCTCGCTGATCTGCTTGCCGGTCACGGTTCCGGAGAGATCAGAGGTTTGGGTTTCAACCTGATTCAACTGTTCGCCCTGAACGACGATCTCGGTAGCGATATTTCCTATGGCGAGGGCTGCGTCCACGCGAGCCTTCTGGCCGACGCGCAACACGACCCCGTTGGCTTTGAACGTCTTAAAACCCTTCGCGCCAACGGTGAGGTTGTAGGTGCCACCCGGCAGACCGGCGGCCAGGTAATCGCCATCGGAGTTGGTGGTGGTCGATCGCTCGATGCCACCCGCTGCGCCGCTGACTTTTACCTCGGCTCCCTGGATCACCGCTCCGGTGTTGTCACGGACCGTGCCGGTGATTTCGCCGGTATCCTGGGCGCAAACGTTCACTGCCGAAAACATTCCCAGCAGCGCCACGATTCCACAGAAGAGACGGATTCTCATATCTAACTCCTTCACCGATTCGACGCACCAACAAATGCCAGACGCTCTTCAGCAAGCCGCTCTTACCAAAAATCGCCCGGGCTCCCCACTCAGGACTGCTTTGGCCAGAACGCGTGCCATTCATCTTTACCGGCGGCACCGGTGTTCTACGCCAAAAGCGGTCAAATGCCTCTATTAAAACGTATCAATAGTGCTTTGAGAACTCGCCATCTGTCAAGAGAAAATGCAGGGCCTTTTGCCCTCCACCTACTTGACGCTGCGGGTCGACTCGCGCACGATCAACTCGGGAACGATTCGGCGATGAATGGTGCGGGCCGGCTTCTTTTCGAGAGTGGCGTTGATGGCTTCGAGCACAATGGTGGCCGCGGCCGTTCCCATAATTTCCATGGGCTGGCGCACCGTGGTCAGCGCCGGAGAATAGATGGCCGCCGGCGCCACATCGTCAAAGCCCACCACCGAGCATTGATCGGGAACGCGAATCCCCGCTTTGACCAGCGCGCGAATGGCGCCGAAGGCGGTCATGTCGTCAAAGGCCATCAGCGCGGTAAACGGCCGACGGCGGCGCAGCAACTCCTCCGTTAATTTGTATCCTTGTTCAAAACTTGAAAACGGATCTCCCGATTCTGGTAGGTCGACGATCAGCCGCGAGTCGAGTTCGAGGTCACGTTCGCGGGCCAGAGTCCGCACGCCACGCCACCGAGGCTCGGTGTCGGACAACTGGTGAGGGCCGCGGATGAACGCGATTTTGCGATGGCCGAGCGAATGGAGATGTTCGAGCGCAGCGCGGGTGCCGGCAGCGTTGTCCACAATTACCGAGCTGATTTTGTCGTTCTTGAGTTCGCGGCCCACGGTCGCGGTCGGAATGTTGTTCTTCTCCAGGTCGGCGAGGACGTTAATGTCAACGAACAACCAGTTGGCCAGGACGACCAGCCCCTCGATCCGGCGGTCGAGCAGCATTTCCAGATAGCGCTCGAAGCGGCTGCGCTCATTATGCACATCCGTAAGAATGGGCAGAAAAGACGACTGAAACAGCGTGTTCTCAATGCCGCGCAACACCAGCGTGCAGTACGGGTCGGTCATGTCGAAAACCATGACGCCGACGGTGTGGCTGCGCCGCCCACGCAGCGAGCGCGCAAACAGGTTGGGACGGTAGCCGAGATGCGCAGCGGCGCGCTGGATGCGCTCTTTGGTGGTGTCGGGAATGTAGCGCGCCAGTGGCGCGTTGTTCAGCACGATGGAGACCGTCGCCGAAGAAAATCCGCTGCGCTCGGCAACGTCGCGAATGGTGACCGCAGCCGACTGCGACCGTTTACGGGCGGGCTCGGATTTGCCGCGGGATTTCGCCGAGGAGGTCTTTCGCGTAGGCTTCGAATCAGCAGATTCCATGAACTCCTTGTATTTCATCCTCTTGCTGGCGGACACTACAGGACGATGAATCGAGTGTCAAGCATCCGCATGCCTTTCGTTATTCTTTTGCTGCTTTTTCTTTCGAGTAGGGTAACAAGTGGTGTAACGAATCAGACAATTGCCCAGAGCACGGCGCCCGAAAAGACGCCGACGGCGAGTGGAGCCGCGCAGGAGCGCAATCCGCAGAAACTGTTCGAGGCCGGAGAAGCCGCTCTGCATGCGGGCAAACTGGATGAAGCCGAGCGCCGGTTCCGGCAAGTGCTGGCTATCGATCCCGCAGTGGCCGGGGCTTACGCCAATCTCGGCGTGATTCAGATGCGTCGCAAGCAGTGGCCACAGGCTCTCGAAATGCTGCACAAGGCCGAGAAGCTGGCGCCCGACATGGCGGGAATCCGCCTGAACATTGGCCTCGTATACTTCCGTCAAAACGATTTCGCGCGCGCGATCCATCCCTTTGAATCGGTCGTCAAGCAGTCGCCCGATTCCTATCAGGCTCGTTATTTGCTCGGCCTTTGCTACTTCTTCAACGATCGTTGGACGGATGCGATCGGCGCACTCGAACCATTGTGGACAAAGGCTTCGGACCAGCTGAATTATCTCTACGTGCTCGAGCATGCGGCGGACAAGGCCAAGAACGCGGCGCTGGAAGAAAAAGCCATGAGCCGCCTGGTTGAGGTCGGCGAAGGTTCTCCTGAATTTCATCTGCTGATGGGCAAAGCGCATCTCAATCGCGAAGAGTACGACGACGCGCTGAAGGAGCTGGATGCAGCGGCGCAGGTCGATCCGAAGCTGCCCTTCGTGCACTTCAATCTGGGCCTGGTCTATACCCACAAGCAGGATTACGACCGGGCGCGAACCGAGTTTCACAAGGACATCGCACTTCAGCCCGACGTGCCCTTCGCCTACGAACAGTTAGGAAATGTGGAATCGACGGTCGGCAACGAGGACGAGGCGGCGAAGAATTATCGCAACGCGTTGAAGCTCGATCCACAGTCGATCAGCTCGCTCATGGGCCTGGCGAAGATTGAAGAGCACCAGCGGCACTACGCGGCGGCGCTCTCGCAACTGGATCAAGTCATCCGGCTCGATAGTAATCACGCCAGCGCCCGCTATCTGCGCGGCCAGGTGCTGGTGCGCATGGGACGCGAAAAAGAAGGGCGCGAAGAATTGGCTGCGGCAACCAAGATGCTGAATGAACAGCGTGCGGCGCGGCACAAAGAACTGGAGGGAGAAACGGTGCCAAGTCCAGAACTCGCGCGCGAGCCAGAGTAGAAACGCTACGCCTTTTTCTCTTCCTTTTTCTCTTCCTTGGGAGGAACCGTGAGCCCGAACACCGAAAGCTGGCCCTTGCCCGCGACGTTCATCCCACGCGGGTCGTCGGGACTGGGCAGGTAGAGCGTCTGACAGAATTCACAGCGATACACTTCGCGGTCCGCTCCCCAGGCTTTCTCCACGCAGCCGCATTCCTGTTCGAGCACGTCGGCGGTGTAGAACCAGCGTTTCAAGTGTCCGCCGCAGAATTTGCCCTTTTCGTTTTTCTCGTTGCAGGCACGCTGGCCCGTTTTCTTGATCTTGACTTTGTGTTTAGGAAGCTGCGGAATCGTGGCCATAGTTGCGGTTGACGTTTCGCCGGAAGCCATTCTTTCTCCTGCGCGCCTTGCTGAAGGCCGCTTCCCGCTATTTTACTCAGCCGCGGCCTTCTGACCAAGGACGACCCGCAGACCAACCGATTGTCTGTGCTGAACGAAAAGGCCTGGTATCTTGTTCTCGTGCGGCGGCGCTGCCGTTACGCCATTTTCCTGAAGTCTGATGGTCAAAATTCCTTGCGCGGAAGCGCCTGATCCGCACCAACGCGTCCCACGGTGATTTCGGCTACGAAATAGTTCTCGCCTTTCATCGGGACGCCCGCCACCCGCCGCAGCATGGCGATCTGCCCGACGTGGGTAAGCGCGTCGGCGATCGGCCCCTGAAATAATTTTTCGCCGGAGACCTGCAGCGGCTTTTCCGAAGCCAGGTAATCGTCAAACTTCTTCAAGGCGGCAAAGAAGCGCTCGCATTCTTTGTCCCACGGAAGGGGCAAGGAATCCTTCCACTCGCGGCCGCCGTCGGCCATGGCAAGACCCCAGTCCATGAGGTCGCCGATGTGCGCAAGAATCTTCGCCGGCGTGCGCGAAGTTTCCGGCAAGCCATATTCGGCAAAGTTAGGCCCAGCGTTGCGGATCGCTTTCGCCCCGCGATAGGCAAGGGTAGCAAGCGTGTGACGCAGGAATGTGCGGGAGTCGGTCATGATTGTTCTACTCTCTTGTCATCTCAATTTACTCTTACATCATTGTCATCCCGAGCCAAGCGAGGGATCTGCAGTTGGCCGCAAAATGCAGATCCCTCGCTTCGCTCGGGATGACAAGACTCTTAGGGGATAGCACAACTCCAGACTACAGTTTTCGCCGCCACAGCGCCCCAGCCGCGCGCACTCCGGCCTTCAGCTTCTCGCGCAGCGAGCGCACGTACAGCAAATCGAGGAAGCCCTCCATCTCACCCGCGAATCCTCCGCCGTACCCGAACCACCAGATTTTCTTCATGCGCGGAACCAAATCGCTGTCGACATACTTCACGCGCACCATTTCTTCCAGACCCCAGCGCCCATGCGTCCGCCCCAGTCCGCTCGACTTCACGCCGCCATGCGGAGCTTCGCTGATGCTGAAACACGACACCGCATCGTTCACCATCACCGTGCCGGCGTTGATCTGGCGAGCCAGTCGCTCGCCGCGCCCGCGATCGCGCGTCCACACACTGGCGGCTAATCCGAAGTCGGAGTCGTTGGCCATGCGCACCGCCTCGGCATCGTCGCGGAAAGGCGCAATCGGCAGCACCGGCCCGAAGGTCTCCTCCTGCATCACGCGCATACCGTGATCGACGCCGGCCAACACCGTGGGCGCAAAAAATGTTGGGCCAAGGTCGCGCAGTCGCGTGCCTCCGGCCAGCACGCGCGCACCGCGCTGCCTCGCGTCCTCCACCTGCGATTCCACCACACGCACTTGCCGTTCGTGAATCATAGGGCCGATTTCGGTAGCCGGATCCATCCCATTGCCGACCCGCAGCTTGCGCGACTTCTCGCAGCATGCGTCCAGGAAAGCCGGATACAAACTCTGATGCACATAGCAGCGCTCAACCGACAAGCAAGTCTGCCCCGCGTTCACAAAGGCTCCCCAGACGGCGCCGCTCGACGCGACGTCGACATCGGCGTCGTCGAGCACCAGCATGGGATCCTTGCCACCCAGTTCCAGCACCACCGAAAGAAGGCGTTCGGCGGCGACCTGCGCGATTCGCCGGCCCGTCGCCACGCTTCCCGTAAAGACCAGTTTGTCGATTTCGCTTTTCACCAGCGCCGCCCCAGTCTCGCCCTCGCCTGGCAGCACATGGAAAACGTCGTCTGGAACTCCAGCCGCGCGCAACAGCGCATGCAGTTCGAGTGCGATCAGTGGCGTCAGCTCTGAAGGTTTGAGCACCACGGCATTTCCCGCCACCAGCGCCGCCATCACCTCGGTCGCCGGAATCGAGAATGGATAATTCCACGGCGAGATGATTCCGATCACGCCATACGGCTCGTGCAGAATACGCCCAGCCTTAGTCTTCATCGCGGCATTGCCGTGCGGCAGCTTTTCCTCGCGCAGGATGGCGTATGCGTTGTCGATCAGGAATCGCGCCGCATCGAGCACGACCAGAACCTCGGTGAGCAGCGCTTCGACTTGTGGCTTGCCTGCTTCCTGCGTGATGCGCCGCGCGATGTCGGTCTTATGCGCAAGAAGTATCTGCTGAAATCGGCGCAGCACCGAGACGCGATTACGGATACCCCAGGCATTCCACTCCGGCTGTGCGGCACGCGCGCGGGCCACCGCAGTGCGCACTTCGGTGGGACCGGCGCTATCCAGTTCGCCCAGAACTTCACCCGTCGCCGGGTTCACGGAAGCGATGCGCGACACGGCGAATTCCACGTTGGTGGCCATCTGCGAAGAAGTGTACGCGGGACGGAACGGCCGCGCCAGAGGCTGTTTCTCTACGAATTGTCATCCCGAGCGGAGCGAGGGATCTGCAGTCCGCGGCAAAATGCAGATCCCTCGCTACGCCCGGGATGACAAAACTTCGGTGCCGTCCGCTTCAATATTCCACCCCAACCAGATACAGCCCGCTGGCCGGCGCGGTCGGCCCGGCAGCGGTGCGCTCCCGCGCGTCGAGAATGTGGCGCAAATCCGCCAGGCTCACCGTTCCCTTCCCCATCAGCAGAAACGTGCCGACCAGGTTCCGCACCATGTGGTGAAGAAATCCGCCGCCCCGAACCGTGTAAATAAATTCGTCGCCTTCGCGCGTCCACTCGGAGGAGAAGACGGTGCGAACGTTACTGACCTGGTATTCTGTGTGTCCCTGTGTTCCCCCGTGTCCCCTGTGGTTAAGATCTTCCTCGGCCTCCATCCGTTCCGCGCGCTCCGGATCCACGGCCGCGAACGACGTAAAATCGTGTTCGCCCACCATCACGCCCGCGCCCGCAACCATCGCCGATTCCTCCAGCGGATACGGGTAATGCCACACATAGCGCGCCAGAAACGGCGGGCAGATCGCTCCGCGGTAAATGCGATAGCGATAAGTCTTGGCGCGCGCCGACTTGCGCGCGTGGAACTCGGGCGTGGCCTCCGTCAACTCCAGCACTCGTATCGAGGCAGGCAGAAGGTCGTTCAGCGCTTTCATCCAGTTTTCGACCGGAATCGCGGACGCGGTCGCAAAACTCGCCACCTGGGCCAGTGCGTGCACGCCAGCGTCGGTGCGGCCGGAACCCTGGGGCAGTACATTTTCCCCGCTCAATCGTCCAATGGCTGAGGCCAGCGCGCCTTGCACCGTCGTCCGGCCTGGCTGCACCTGCCAACCCGCGAACTCGGTGCCGTCATAAGAAAGGATCAATCTGAGATTACGCACGTTCTTTTTCGCGTCCTAAGCTGCCTGACCATCATCGTTAGTATTTACAGGGTTTCATGGCCGCCGTCACAGAGAGTGCGGCGGCGCGTCAGCTATACTATTTTACTTGCGATCACTTTCACTTACGATCCATGGAAAAAATTGTCTTACCCGGCTTCGCAATGAGACTACTGCAGGAACCAAGAACAAAGATTCCAAGGAACTCTTGCCTGCCGTTCTACGTATTAGCGAGTGGTTAGTAAACGTGTGATTAGGGGATTAGTACGTCCGATCCTCTCAAGCCGGAGCGCTCGAGTGTGATCGCTGCTGTGTGATCGCTCGGGTGCGATCAATGGAGATGATGCGAATGCAACGTTCTAGCGTGTTGACAGCGTTTCCGCGGGCCGCCGCCCTTTTCCTTGCCGCCGTCTTCCTTGCCGTAATCATGGTAACTGCCGGGTGGGCGCAGGATGCCGCGCTGGTGCCCAGCGCGCCCTCGGCGCAGACGCCGGGCCAAAAGGCGGTATCGTCATCACAGCCGTTCGATGTGCAGGAATATGCGAAACCGCGGTCGCCTTTCCCCAACGTGCTTGCGCCCTACACCGCGCGCCACATAGCCCCGCCGAACCTGGCCAACACGCCGCGCATCGACCAGTTGATGCACGACGGCAAACTCTATATCTCCATGAACGACGCGGTTGCGCTGGCGCTCGAGAACAACCTCGATATCGCCATCGCCCGCTACAACCTGAACATCGCCGATACCGACGTCTGGCGCGCCAAATCCGGCTCCAACACCCTTCTCGGCGTTAACAACGGTGTCGTGCAGAATACGCCCGGCGGCGGAGTAGGCGGACTCGGCACACAAGTTGGCTCGGGCCAGGGTGGAACCTCGGTCGCGGCGGGCGGCGCTGGCGTCGGCTCAGCCGGCCTGGTTGGATCAACCTTCGGCAGCGGCCCCCAGATCACCAGCTTCGATCCGATTATCACTGGTACGTTGCAAGTCGATCACGGTAGTATTCTCCCGTCGAGTACCTTCAGCCCAGCCTCTGCGATAAACACCACCACCGGGAACTTTTCGTACCAGCAGGGGTTCCAGTGGGGCACCAATGTGTCGGTCGGGTTTAACAACCAACGTCAGACGATCGCGGACGCGCCTTTCAATCCATTGAGTCCGCAACTCAATTCCAGTTTCAATTTCCGGCTAACGCAGCATCTGTTGCAGGGCTTCGGGTTCGCTCCAAACACTCGCTTCATTCAGATTGCGAAGAACAATCGCGAAATTTCCGACGTGGCGTTCCGCCTGCAAATCACCACCACCGTCGACCAGATCGAAAACATGTATTGGGACCTGGTATACGCCTACGAGAACGTCCGGGTACAGAAGGAGCAACTGGCTTTTGCTCAGAAGACGCTCTCCGACAACCAGAAGCAGGTGGAAATCGGGACGCTCGCGCCGATCGAAGTGGTACGGGCACAGAGCACAGTCGCCTCCAATCAGCAGACCCTGACCCTGGCGCTGACCAATCTTGAACTGCAGCAACTCCTGATGAAGAATGCGCTCAGCCGCACGCTCGTCGATCCGGTGCTGGCCGATGCCGAAGTGATTCCCACCTCGACCATGGAATTACCTGCGCAGGAAGCGGTCATCCCCACCCAGGATTTGGTCAACGATGCGCTCAGTCATCGCCCGGAACTCGCGGAACAGCGGATCACCCTTGCGAATACCGAAATCAGCAACAAAGCGATCCGCAGCGCTCTTCTCCCCACCGTGGACCTGTTTGCCTATTATGGCGGGGCGGGTCTCGGAGGAGCGCAAAACCCGACCAACCTCTGCTCAAATCCAAACGCTGTACCGGGCTTTTGTGCCGGGCCTCCCGGCGAGATCCCCATTGCTCCTACTGCAAGTTACGGTGCCACCTTAAACCAGCTCGTCAATTCGACGGCGCCGGACAAAGGTGCTGGGATCACGATCAACATCCCGCTCCGCAACCGTGCCGGTCAGGCCACGCAGGTGCGCTCGGAATTTGAATACCGGCAAGCCCAGTTACGCATTCAGCAGATCGAGAACCAGATACGCATCGAGGTGCGCAACGCGCAGTTTGGCGTGCAGCAGAATCGTGCCAGCGTCGCGTCCGCGCAGGCCGCGGTGGATCTGGCGCGCCAGTCTCTCGACGCCGAACAAAAGAAATATGCGCTCGGCGCATCCACTTCGACTCTCGTGCTACAGAACCAGGCGGCCATGACCCAGGCTGAGGTCACGCTCGTCTCCGCCAAGGCGCTGTACGAAAAGGCGGAAGTCGAACTGGATCGGGCCATCGGTCTGCTGCTCGATCACGCCGGCATCCTGATCGCCGGCGCCGAGCGCGGCCAGGTCACGCGCACGCCGAATATTCCCCACGTGGCGGCGCGGCCCGCCGACCAACTAGCACCGGCGAACCCACCGGCGCAACCGCAACAGTAGCGCCGCAACCGCAGTAAGAAATCCTTCGATGGAGCGCCGGGCGTCCCCGCCCGGCGTTTCCCTTTTACGCTTCTGCCGTCTCTCGCGTATCCTCTCTCCGTGACGTTCTCGGACATCGGCAAGGCAAATGTGGACGATGCTCGTGTGGGGACGGGCGTCTTCGCCCGTCCAAGCCGAGCAAGCCGGGGCCCCCGGCAAGCCCGGTGTTGGCTTGACGGGGTGGAAGAGCCCGGCAAGCCCTTGGCTGCTAGCGCCAGGAGCTCCGCGTGATCCTCTCCGTCGTCATCATCACCCACAACGAAGAGTCCAACATCGGACGCACGCTAGCCAGCGTGCAGCCGCTAGTAGCCGACGGCAAAGGCGAGATCATCGTCGTCGACTCCGGCTCAACCGACCGCACCCTAGAGATCGCAAAATCCTACGGCGCGAAAATCTTTGTCGAGGAGTGGAAAGGTTACGCCGCGCAGAAGAATTCAGCCATCGAGAAAGCAACTGGCGTTTGGATTCTCAGTCTGGACGCGGATGAAGAGGTCGAGCCGGGCCTGGCAGCGGACATAACTGTTCTCTTCCCGCAAAGTCGCGAAGAGGCCCTCGCACAGGCGGGAAAGGGATCTCCGGTTACGGAAAAATCTGTTCGCAAAGTAATCAAATTGGCGAAAGACACAGGCATGCTTGCCAAAGCGAGTAAAGGAGGAGTGTGGTTGCCGGTTAACGGGTACTGGATCTTCCGCAAGAACGAATTTCTCGGCCGCTGGATCAGGCATGGAGGGTTCTGGCCCGATCCCAAGATACGGCTCTTCAGAAAGGGAACGGCGCACTTCGAAGATCGCGCTGTACACGAAGACGTGAAGCTTGTTGAAGGTATATCAGTAGCCCTGAACGGCGCACTTCTTCACCACTCCTACCCCACCCTCACCGATTACATCGACCACATGAATCGCTACTCGTCCCTCGGCGCCGAGATGGCAGTCGCCAAGGGTCATGTCGGCTTCAGCCCATTCAACATCGTCCTACGCCCGTGGGCAACATTCGTCTACAACTATTTCTTCCGCCTCGGATTTCTCGACGGCCGCGAAGGCCTGCTGCTGCACCTCTATCACGCCGTCTACGTCTCCTGGAAATACGCAAAGGCCTGGGAACTCGCGCACAAGAAAGAATCGTAGTAAATGATCAACGGTAGAGACGCGGCTTGCCGCGCCTCCGGTAGCGTCGACTATCCCCGCAGCGTGATGCGCATGATATCGAACTCCACTGCCACCGAACGCTCAGGAAACTTCGACTCGACATGAGCCTTCACATCGCCGACCGACGGAACCCCGTCCCGTCCGGTCAATCCGCGCGCGTCGTCGAGCAGGATCATGTGCGGGTACGGATGGCTCAGAATCATCTCCAGTTCAGCCGATAACCGTTGCTGATCGCCCTGCTTGCCCACCCAGCCGTAGTAACCGGCGTCCAGCCAGAACAGCGCCGGCCCTTTCAGCAATGCCAGCACCTCGGGCATGACCACCCGGCTGTCTCCGCAGAAAATTCGAACGTGCTCATCGCGCGCGAATTTGCGCGCGGCTCTCTCCGCCAGCTCCGGAACATATTCAATGGAATAGACGCGGTCAAAGCGACTTTTCATCGCGGCGACCATTTCGCCGTAGTAAGTTCCAGTCTCGACTAATGTCTGCAGCCCGAATTTCTCGCCATATTCACGCACGACTTTCTGTTTCAGCAGATGAGGAGATCGGGACGGCCGCCCGCGCAGTATCCAGTACCAGTAATCGGGATAGTGGCCCAGCGCCTTATACGCGCCGTACACCGGAGTACGCTGCAACAACCGCCGAAAGGCTTTCAGATTCTCCTCCGCCGAGACGAAGACCAGCATAGGTGCCGAAGAAAACAAGCGTCAAGCAGCATTAGGCACCTGACGATTTCCTCTGTGTCCTCTGTGCTCCCCTGTGGTTAAGAATTTGATTTTGACTTCCACCAACCGCTCGGTCGGTCGAGCCGTTTTGCAGCATGGCGATCGGTCCTCTATCATCAAAGTCAGGCTGGGGAACTGAATGCGCGAGAAAAAACCGAAAGCCGACCTGTCGAAGACCGTAGCCGAGAGCCCGGTTTCCGACGTCCTTGAAGACCGTCATCCCGCTCGGTCGGAGAAAGAGTGGGCGGAGAAGACACTAGCGCCGACGCTGGAGAAGGCTCCCGAAAAACCAATTGGCGCTCACACCGGCACCAACCTCGACGAGCACGGCCACGCCCGTTTCAGCACCATCTCGAACGCCCCGATCCGCCGTCTCTATACGCAGGCCGATCTCCCCGTCGACTGGAACTACGAGCAGTACCTCGGATATCCCGGCCAACCGCCCTACACGCGCGGCATTCACTCGACCGGCTATCGCGGCAAGCTCTGGACGATGCGCATGTTTTCCGGCTTCGCCTCGCCCGAAGAAACCAATCAGCGCTACAAATATCTGCTCGAACACGGCGGCGGCGGACTCTCCGTTGCCTTCGACCTGCCTACGCTCATGGGCTACGATTCCGACCACCCGGCAAGCGAGGGCGAAGTCGGCAAGTGCGGCGTGGCCATCGACTCGCTCGAAGATATGGAGATTCTCTTCGACGGCATCAGCCTCGAAAACGTCACCACATCGATGACCATCAACTCTCCGGCCAGCGTGCTCTGGGCCATGTACCTGGTGGTGGCGGAAAAGCAAGGCGCCGACTGGAAGAAGATTTCCGGCACCATCCAGAACGACATCCTGAAGGAATACATCGCGCAGAAGGAATATATCTATCCGCCCGCGCCCTCGATGCGCCTGGTGATTGACACTTTCGAATTCGGATCGAAGTTTACGCCGCGCTTCAACACCATCTCCATCTCCGGCTATCACATTCGCGAAGCCGGCTCGACCGCGCTGCAGGAACTCGCGTTCACGATCTACGACGGCGTCGAATACGTCGAGTGGGCACGCCGCCGCGGCCTCGACGTCGACGACTTCGGGCCGCGCCTCAGCTTCTTCTTCAACGCGCATAACGATTTCTTCGAAGAGATCGCGAAATACCGGGCCGCGCGCAAGATCTGGTATCGCCTGATGAAAGACCGCTTCGGCGCGAAAAACGATCGCACCCGCCTGATGCGTTTTCACACCCAGACCGCCGGCGTCTCGCTGCCCGCGCAGCAACCGATGAACAACATCGCGCGCGTCGCCCTGCAGGCGCTGGCCGCCGTGCTCGGCGGCACGCAGTCGTTACACACTGACGCCTACGACGAAGCCCTCGCCTTGCCCACGGCCGAAGCCGCCCGCATAGCACTGCGCACGCAGCAGATTATTGCTTTCGAGTCGGGCGTGGCGCAAACTGTCGATCCACTCGGAGGAAGCTACTTCGTAGAGAAGCAAACCCTCGACATGGAAAACGGCGCCTTCGATTACTTCGAGAAGCTGGACCAGATGGGCGGCATGGTCAAAGCCATCGAGCGCGGATATCCGCAGAAAGAAATTGCTGAAGCCAGTTACCAATACCAGCGCGCCGTCGAAGCCAACGAAAAGATCACGGTTGGCGTAAACGATTTCGTCATCGAAGAAGAGTCGCCCAATATTCTCTACATCGGCGAATCGGTGGCTCGCGCTCAGGAGAAGAAGCTCAAAACGCTACGCGCCCGACGCTCAAACGAAGAAGTCGGCCGCCGGCTCGACGCCCTGAAACAAGCTGCCGCCAAGACCCCCACTGCGGGCACCAACGGCAACATTTCCGACGTCAATACTATGCCTTACATCGTCGACGCCGTTCGCGCCTACGCCACCGTAGGCGAAATCTGCGAAGCGTTGCGGCAAGTGTACGGAACCTATACGGAAGTCAGCATCACCTAGCTTCTCGTTGTCCGCTTCGCTTCCACGACACGTTTCTTCCGATTTCCTGCTCCAAGTCCCGCTGGGAGTTCGCCGCTTTGAGGTTGCAATTTGCAACCGCAAACATGAAACATGGCGTCCATCGCCCGCGTCCATGTGTCTTCAACGCACACGCTTCGATCATGCCAGCAACTGTGCTTAGCGCGCGGTAGGCAACACTGCGGTAGGCAACACTAAGGTTGAGCATCACATATACTTTAAAGGTTCAACTTCGTCACATTCGGAGTGTCCATCGATCACAGACTCGACCGGCTACGACCGTTACGATGCCTGGATGAGAGTCCGTTCGCCAAAACCCAGACAAACCCGACAACCGTCAGCAGGCCGCCGAAGAGCGGTCGTGGTCCCCATCGAATCCCGAATCGCGATTCTGCGACATCAGAAAATTATTCTCGATACCGCTTTGGCCGAGCTCTATGGAGTTGCAGTCAAGCGTCTTAACCAGCAGGTGAACCGCAACCGGGAGCGCTTTCCTTCCGATTTCATGTTCCAACTCACGCGTCGTGAGTTCGCCGCTTTGAAGTTGCAATTTGCAACCTCAAACAAGAAACGCGGTGGCCGCCGCTCGCTGCCTTACGCCTTCACCGAACACGGCGCAATCATGGCAGCGACCGTACTCAACTCGGAGCAGGCGGTGAGAATGAGCGTTTTCGTGGTGCGCGCCTTCGTGCGCCTTCGTCAGGTGCTGGCCGCAAACAAAGAATTCGCCGACAGGATAAATGAATTAGAGGAGCACGTGGAGACCCACGACGGCACGATCCAACAAATCATCGACGCCATCCGGAAGCTGATGAACCCTCCAACCAGCCGCCGACCGAAGATTGGATTCACGCTCCCGCAGGGACGGACGGGGTAGCCGCCATCTGAATCTTCCTGCGGCTCTTCGCGGCTGTGGTCGAAAAATCAACGCTTGCCAGGCAGACCCTGCTCCCCTCCAGGCTTTCTGGCCGGCACTGCGTCGATCCGCCTTCCACGCCGCTCTTTGGTTACTAAGGTACGGTGACCCTGGTAATCTTGTCCGCTTCCTCCACCTGCCGCATACTCGCCTCACCTACCACAGAACCTGGGAGACGGGGTTGGAAACGGAGATTAGGGTCGCCGCTTTCAGCCCCGCATTTTTTTGCCCCGCCCGCTGACTCACCCTGATCACTCCTCAGCATCTCAATCGCGGTAATCCCCCGTTCCTCGCTCCGCATCGAATAGAATCATAGTTAGCTAAATAGTTAGTAAAGTAGTCAGCAAATACGACAATAGAATCCTGTAGATCCCAAGTGAGGCACGATGCGAAAATTCCCCGTTCTGCTGCTGCTCGTGTATTTCCTGACATGTCTCCAAACAACGATTCTCGCCGCCAATACTGACGACGACACCAAGGCTCCGGAAGCCAACACCAAGGCCTCCGGGCGCGTCGAAGCTGCGGGCACCGTACTCGACGAAATCCAGGCCGCGCCCGACAAGGGTATCCCCCAGGAAGTGCTCGGTTCGGCCGAATGCGTTGCCGTGGTTCCGTCACTGCTCAATGGAGGATTCGTCTTCGGCGGCCGCTATGGCAAAGGCGTCGCCAGTTGCCGCACTCCAAAAGGCTGGAGCGCGCCCGCTTTCTTCACTATCGGCGGCGGCAGTTTCGGCTTGCAAATCGGCGGCCAGGCAACCGATGTCGTCATGCTGATCATGAACAAGAACGGCATGGATAACCTGCTTTCCAGCAAGTTCAAGCTCGGTGCCGATGCCAGCGCGGCCGCCGGCCCCGTCGGACGCCACGCCGCCGCCGATACCGATTGGAAAATGAGGGCGCAGGTTCTGACCTACTCGCGCTCCCGTGGCCTCTTCGCCGGACTGGAACTCTCCGGCGCCGTCATCAAGCAGGACAAGGACAGTACCCGTGAATTCTATGGCCGCATGGTGCCCTTTAAGACATCGCTTACGGGAGAGATCGAAGCTCCCAAAACCGCATACTCCTTCTTGAGCACGCTGGCCAAGTGGGCTCAGCAAGCGGCAAAGTAGTTCCCGTGTGCTGACGGGGCTCCGCCCCGTCAAGGCGCGGCAAAGCCGCGCCTCTAAACATCTCTGACCACCGTCTCTCACCCGCCTTGCGTGGCAACGCCTCGACCCCCTACACTCCGCACAGTGCGAGAACGCCTTGAGTACGCTCTAGTCTGGCCCTGGATAAAAATCCTGGGCTTACTCCCCCGTCCCGTCGCTCGCGCCGTCGGAATCACACTGGGGTTGACCGTCTACGCGGTTCACGGACGCCTGCGCCGCGTCGGCATCCGCAACCTGACGCTCGCCTTCCCTGAAATGTCGCAGCGCGAGCGCCGTCGCCTGGTTCGCGGCGAATTCATCTCTCTCGGACGCCAACTCGCCGAAGTTTGCCTCTTTCCCCGCTACACCCGCAAGAATGTTTCTAGCGTCGTCGTCTACGACGGCTTTGAAAACTTCGAGCGCGCCTACGCTAGCGGCAAAGGCGTTCTGTTTCTCACCGGACACCTCGGAGCCTGGGAAGTCTCCGCCTTCGCTCACTCGTTGCAAGGGCACCCGCTGTCGATCGTCATGCGCTCGCTCGACAATCCCTACATCGACGGACTTCTCCAGCGTTACCGCACCATGTACGGCAACCGCACCGTCGACAAAGAGGACTTCGTGCGCGGACTGCTTTCCGCAATGCGCGCCGGCGAAACCGTCGGCATCCTCATGGACACCAACATGACCCCGCCCCAGGGCGTGTTCGTCGATTTCTTCGGCGTCCCGGCCTGCACCGCCAGCGGACTTGCTCGCATCGCCCTGCGCACCGATGCCGCCGTAGTCCCTGGCTTTACCGTGTGGGATAAGACACTGCGCAAGTACATCCTGCGCTTCGATCCCGCCGTCGAGTTAATTCGTACCCACGATAACGAGGCCGACATCGTCGCCAACACCGCAAAATTCACCCGCGTGATCGAAGACTTCATCCGCCGCTATCCCGACCAGTGGCTATGGGTGCACCGCCGCTGGAAGACCCGTCCGCCCGGCCAGCCGCCCCTGTACTAAGCGAGTGTGGTTGTGGAGAGACGGGCGCCCTCGCCCGTCAAGGGTTGCATAGGGACAGCCGCCCTCGGCTGTCCAGCCGAGCGCAGCTCGGCAACTGCCGCGTGCTGCGATGGTGTGTCCTCGCGAATTGCCTCCCGCGTTGTACACACCCGCCCCGGAAAGCGACAATAGAGAACCATGAAGCGAACCCTGCGCGATCTTGCCGAGCAACTCGGCTGCCGTCTCCTCGGAGACAGCTCCGTCACCGTGACCACCGTCTCCAGCCTGCAATCCGCCACCACCGGCAGCCTCGTCTTCGTGGATGATGTCCAATATCTCGACACCGCCCTCGGCTCATCCGCCGCAGCGGTAATCGCGGGAGACTTCGCCGTCAGCGCCAGTTCCAAGCCCATCTTGATTTCGCCCCAGCCACGTCTCACCTTTGCCCGAGCCGCGAGGCTGCTTCGCGATCTCGACCGCAATCGCGTCATTCATCCCTCCGCCATCGTTCCCGCTTCCGTTGCGGTCGGCAAGAACGTAGCCATCGGCCCCGGCGCGATTCTCGGAGAACGCGTTAGGGTCGGCGATGAAACGACGATTGGCGCGGGTTCAGCAATCGGAGGCACCGTGGCCATCGGAAGCCATTGCCGAATCGATGCGAACGTCACCATCTATCCAGGTACAACTCTAGGCGACCGCGTCGTCGTGCAGGCGGGTGCCGTTCTCGGCAGTGAAGGCTTCGGCTACGTCCGCGATTCCAAGACCGGACGCTACGAGCAATCCCCCCAGATCGGACGCCTGGTGCTCGAAGACGATGTAGAAATCGGAGCCAACTCCACGATCGACCGTGGCGCCCTCGACGAAACGCGCATCCGCCGCGGCACGAAGATCGATAACCTCGTGCACATCGGCCACAACTGCCAGATCGGCGAAAACGTGATCATCGCCGCTCAAACCGGCCTCTCCGGCAGCGTCACCATCGAAGACGACGTCGTCATGGGGGGCCAGGTCGGCATCGGTGATCATGCTCGCGTAGAATCCGGCGCAATGATAGGAGGCCAAGGCGGCATCCTGCCGAAGAAAGTGCTGCGCGGGAAAGGAATCGTCTTCTGGGGAACTCCCGCCCGCCCGGTAAGGGAGTATCTTAAAGAGCTGGCGTTTGTATCGCGCTCAGCCCGGAAGGAACGCTAGCCGTCAGAATTGATTTTCTGTAGAGACGCGGCTCGCCGCGTCTCAGCAGCGCACAAGCCGCGCGCCTCGGACCAAAGGCTAAAGGCTAAGAGCTGCTTTCCTATGCCCCTCCTAGTCATCGGCGGACACTCCCGCAGCGTCGGCAAAACCAGCGTCGTCGCCGGCCTAATCGCCGCCCTGCCCGGCTTCCACTGGACCGCCCTAAAAATCACGCAATACGGACACGGCATCTGCTCCGCCAACGGCGAAGCCTGCGACTGCGCCACCGCCGATCATTCCTGGGCTGTGTCAGAAGAAAAAAACCGCACCGGCGAATCCGACACGTCGCGCTTCCTGGTCGCCGGAGCCGATCACTCCTGGTGGGTCCGCACCGAGCAAGGGCATCTCGCGGAAGCCATTCCGCGCATTCGCAAGATTCTCGCCTCCACGCAGAACGTCATCATCGAATCGAACAGCATCCTGCGCTTCGTGAAGCCGGATCTCTATCTCACCGTGCTCGACCCGCAGACCGCCGATTTCAAAGCCTCCGCGCAAACCTTTCTCGACCGCGCCGACGCCGTCCTCCTGCACTCCGTCGCCGGTTCCAAAAGCCCCGCCTGGGAGCGAGTCTCGCTGAAGCCGGTGATCGACCGTCCAACCTTCGCGATCCAACCGCCAAACTACGTGACGCCAGAAGTAGCCGAGTTCGTCCGCGCGCGCATGGGTACCCCCTAGCGTTTTTCTCGGCGCCCTCTGCGTCTCGGCGGTTAGCTATTCGCTCACGACCCCGGCTTGATCTCAACCGCCTTGTCGTTTTCAAAGGCGATCACCAGCGGCTTTCCACCATTCGAATAACGCAGCGTCCTCGACCCATAATCCCCCGAACCCTGCGGAATGCCCAGTCCAATCGCGAAGCTGGCCTGTAACTCGCTCATCCCCACTTGCACTTCATGAGCATCAATCTTCCGCCAGAGATCCGCCGGCCAGTGCTTATAAAGCTCACGTGGATCTTCGATGAAGAAAATGTCGTCCGAGTAAATCTTGAACTCGCCGCTCTTTTCCGCTCCAATCGGAGCCGCATAACCCTTGCCCTCCATCGAAAAGACCGCCATGACCTCCTTCATCCCCGGAGCCTTCGGGGCAACCTCGGTCACCACATCTTGAATCGCCAGCTTCTGCAAAGGCAGCAGCAATCCCGCCTCATGCCCGAAATCCGTCTTGTGCCGTTCCCGATCGTATGGATAGTACGTAAGCTGAAAACCGAGCTTCACCCACACCGGCTGCTCGGTCAACTGGTGCGCCGACTTCAGATCATAAGGATGCAACTTCTTCGGCGTAACGTAGTAGTCCGCCTTCAGCAAAGTTTCCTGCCTGGGCTCGGCGTCGGCCTTCATCGCCTCATGTCGCTCGTAGACAATGTAGGCAGCGCGCCCGCCCGCCAGCACAATGGCGACGACCAGAAAGACCTGCAGCTTTTTCTGAAACTCAGAATCAATAGCCATGTTCGTGTGGTGACGGGCGCCTCGCCCGTCCGCGTAGGGACAGCCGCCCTCGGCTGTCCAGCCGAGCGCACCGGGGCCCCCGTCAAGCCCGGTTTTGGCTAGACGGGGTGAAGCAGCTCGGCACCTGCCTGTAGTCGCCTCAACCCGCGGATTCGCTATAGAATAAGACCATGCCCATAGCCCAGGATGACGTTCTAAACGCACTCAAGCAGTGCTACGATCCCGAAATCCCCGTCAACATTGTCGATCTCGGCCTGATCTATGAAATCCGCTTCGACGACGTACCGGAAGGCCAACAGGACGTCACCGTCGATATGACTCTCACAGCCCAGGGCTGCCCCGAGCACGTCAACATCAGCGCCCAGGTCAAGTCCCGCGTCGAGCAACTCCCCGGCGTCCGCAACGCCAACGTCAACGTGGTCTGGACTCCGCCCTGGACTCCCGAACGCCTAAGCCCCGAAGCCCGTAAACAACTGGGTATCGAGTAGTAGAAGCGCGCCCGTGTGGTGACAGGGCGGAGCCTGCCCTGAGCGGAGCCGAAGGGCCCCGTCTTTCGACGAGCTCTCAGAATTCGCCCAACTCCTCAAACGCCCGCGCCGCGCGCTTTTCCGCCAACTCCTCAATCCTGCTGCCGATCCTCATCGCCATATCCAGAAACTTCGTTCCCTGCCGCACATACGAAGGCAGCTCTTCGCGAATCTGCGCAAACTGATTCGGATACTCCGACGCCAGCACCGCCAATCCCACTCCTCCCACCAGCACCGCTGCCGGACGTTTCCCCTTCATCAGCAACATCGTCGCCGCTCCCACCGATCCCGCAATCACCGCCCGCTTCCAGTTTTCCATTTCGTCTCCTGATGTCGGCACCGCGTCGCTCTCCTGAGCCGTCGCCCGGCAATCATTGCCCGACGCCGATCTGAACCATGCCCGTCTCCAAGCAGGATTCTATCCCCGTTTTCACGAATATTGTAGATTGTCCACCGGATCAAGCCTTGGATGCCAACCTCCAAGTCTTGCAGTAAAGCCTTCCCCCGTGCCCTCTGTGCCACCCCTGTGCTCCCTGTGGTTCAGCTCTTCGCTGGTTAGCGCGATGCCCGCGATGTCAAGTTGCACAGTCCCCGAAGAAGCGCGAACAAGGCAGCCATGCTTTATACTGCCGCCGACACCCCATCTATCGAACGACAACTTATGACGCGATCTCAAGCGCTCCCGTTCCTAGCCGCAATTCTCTCTCTCAGTTCTCTCGCCTTTGCCCAAACCAAGCCCCGCGCCCGCGACCTCGGCGTTCCCTTCGACGGCACGCCCGGCCCCTACAACGCCATCACCGACGTCAAGGGCGTCGAAGTCGGAAACACCACGCTCATCTCCGGCAGCGGCAAGCTCATAGTCGGTGAAGGCCCCGTCCGCACCGGCGTCACCGCCGTTCTTCCCCGCGGCAAAGATTCCCTGGATCCCGTATTTGGCGCCTGGTTTCCGCTCAACGGAAACGGCGAAATGACCGGCACAACATGGCTCGAGGAATCTGGCCTCCTCGACGGACCGATCATGATTACCAACACCAGCAGCGTGGGTGTGGTGCGCGACGCCGTCATTGCGTGGCGCATGAAGAAAGGTCCTCCCGACTCCGAGGGCTATTTCTGGTCATTGCCGGTCGTCGCCGAAACCGCCGACGATGACTTGAACGACATGAACGGTTTCCACGTGAAGCCCGAACATGCTTTCCACGCCCTCGATACTGCCCATGGCGGTCGAGTCGAAGAAGGCAATGTTGGCGGCGGCACGGGAATGATTTGCAACGAATTCAAAGGCGGCATCGGCACCTCGTCGCGCGTCCTTCCCGCCAAATTCGGCGGCTACACGATCGGAGTGCTCGTGCAGTGCAATTACGGAAAGCGCACTCAGTTGCGCATTGCCGGGGTCCCCGTCGGGCAGGAAATCACCGATCATACCTTTCGCGAAGAGGACTTCGGATCGATCATCATCGTGGTCGCCACCGACGCCCCGCTCATTCCGACGCAACTGAAGCGCGTCGCTCGCCGCGCCACTCTAGGACTTGGCCGCGACGGCAGCTTTGCCGGCGACGGCTCCGGTGACATCTTTATAGCCTTCTCCACCGCAAACCCCGGAGCAGGTGGCTCAGAAGGAGTACACGACCTGAAAATGCTGGCCAACCAGCAACTGAACCCCATTTTTCTGGCCACGGTGCAGGCAACGGAGGAAGCCATAATCAACGCCATGGTCGCCGCCGAGACCATGACCGGCATCAACGACTTCACGGTTATCGCCCTGCCCCACGACCGCCTGCGCGAGGTCCTGAAAAAATACAACCGCCTGGCAAAGTAGCGCCGGCATCTTGCCGGCCTGCCCTGATGGCGCCCACGCCCGTCCAGAATCGCGAAGGTTTACGTAGGGACAGCCGCCCCCGGCTGTCCAGCCGAGCGCCAGCTCGGCAGCCTGCCACTGTCCAAAGCAGCTCCAAATGAGCTGCCGAGCATACAGTTACTTTCGCCGCCCCACCATGGAGTGCATCGCTTCGACCGGCCTAGGGCTACAATGCAAACAGTGAAAGCCTACCGAATCGAGCGCATCAAGAGCGGCATGAAGTTCACGTGCACGCGCTGTGCCCACAGCGTGAGCACGCTCGATTTCGACGCCAAGGCCGGCAACCTCCGCACCCAGGCCGCGACCGCGATCAATGATCACGCCACCAAAGCCCACCACGAACCCATGATCGTTTCCCCCTCTGACAGTCAGCTGCGCACCTGGCGTTAAGCAGCTCCCAAAAGACTCCAACTCACTCCGATTTTGCGCAGGGGCACGAATTTACAGCTTGCGGAAAAACTCCGACTTTCATCGATCGGGAAGGTCCGACTTTTTCAGGACCTGGAAGGGCACGAGTTATTCTGACTTTCATCGAACCGAAAGGGCTGACCTCTCCACGAACGGGAAGGGCACGAGTTTACTCGTGCCGTTAAACCAGTGAAAATGTGTCCGCGCTTTAGCGCCTGAGGTGAGTTTTCTGCGCCCTCGCCCCCGATTTTTTGGGTAACATGTTATCTCGAACCAACGATCCACCCGCTGCGAAGCGGCAGCACAGGAAAGCCCGGCACGTAAGTGCCGGGAAAGCGGCAGTGAGACAGATTGAGTCCCGCTAGGGACGGCACCGAGCAACGACCTCATATGATCGAGCGCTTCCACTTCTCCGATCTCCGCGAGCTTTTTGCCAAAGCCAACGAGGAAAAGTCTGGCGACCAGTTGGCTGGCATCGCCGCGCGATCCGAACGAGAGCGAGTCGCGGCCAAACGCAAACTCGCCGACTTGACGCTCGATGAAATTGTCCGTCGCCCCCTGATCGACCCCGCCGACGACGATGTCACCCGCCTCATTCTCGACACCTTCGACCAGGAAGCCTTCCGCGCCATCAAGAGCATGACGGTCGGCGAGTTTCGCGAGTTCCTCCTCGACGACGGAACCACCGACACCCAGCTGCAACCGCTGCAAAAAGCCATCATCCCCGAAATCGCCGCCGCCGTAGCCAAGCTGATGAGCAACAAGGACCTGGTGCTAGCGGCCGTCAAGATCCGCAACGTCACCCGCTGCCGCAACACCATGGGAGAGCGTGGAGTGCTGGGCATCCGCGTGCAACCCAACCACCCCGCCGACGACATCGGCGGAATCCTTCTGGCCGCATTCGAAGGATTGCTCTACGGCTGTGGAGACGCGGTCATCGGCGTGAATCCGGCCACCGATTCGGTCGACACAGTAAGCGCGATTCTTGCGGCGTTGAATCGCCTGGTAGACGCCTACGAAATCCCCACGCAATTTTGTTGCTTAGCGCATATCACAACGCAGCTGGCCGCGTTAAATCGCGGGACGCCGGTCGATTTACTTTTCCAGTCCGTGGCGGGGACGGAAGCCGCCAACCGCAGTTTCGGAATCACTTTGAACATGTTGCGCGAGGGCCGCGAACAGGTTCTCGAGCATCATCGCCAGCGCAACGCCGCTTGGGTAGGCGACGACGTCATGTACTTCGAAACCGGCCAGGGCAGCGCTCTCTCCGCCGAAGCGCATCACGGAGTCGACCAACTGACGCTCGAAGCGCGAGCCTACGGAGTCGCACGCGCCTTCCATCCTTTTCTCGTCAACAGTGTCGTCGGCTTCATCGGCCCTGAATATCTGTACGACGAACGGCAAATCATCCGCGCTGGACTCGAAGACCATTTCATGGGTAAGTTGCTCGGCCTGCCCATGGGCTGCGATGTCTGTTACACCAATCACGCCGCCGCCGACCAAAACTCGGCCGACAACTTACTGCTTCTCTTGACGGCCGCGGGCTGCAATTACTTCATGGGCGTTCCGTGTTCCGACGACGTAATGTTGAATTATCAATCCACCAGCTATCACGACGCCTTGGCTGCCAGACGCCTCTTCCAGTTGCGCCCAGCGCCGGAGTTCCTGGCGTGGCTGCAGGGCATGGGGATCTATCGTGGCACCGAACCGGCGTCCCTGGACGCGTCCGCACAGCGGCAACTGATGCAGGGTTTGGAGGCATCGCTGGAGAGCGCTTTATAAGTATTTCTAGTCAGGTTTTTGGGAAGGGTAAGGGCACGACTTTCACAAACTGCGGAATGCCGTGTAGAGACGGGGCTTGCCCCGTCTTTGGGCCACCCCGGAACTATGTGCGAGCAAGAACGGGAAGGGCACGACTTCACAGCTTGCGGAAAAGGTCGATGGAGAATCGCATTTCGAACGAGAGATGCACAGGGAAAGCTGATAAGAAGTAGGGATGCGAGGAAACGACGAGCAGCAGGGAGCGGTGTTCAGCTACGTGAGTGCGGAGCAGCGGA
>DATFZT010000178.1:0-14127 GCA_035314185.1 Terriglobales bacterium | reverse complement strand
CGAGAAAATCCGAAGATGCGTTCGGCCGCCGCATTCCAGGCCACCACGTGATGCTCCAGATCCCATTCAATCACCGCCAGCGGCGTATGCTCCACATGAATCCGCAACCTCTGCTCGGACTTGCGAATCTCCTCTTCCGCTCGTTTGCGATCCGTGATATCGCGCGAGATTCCGAGCAGGCCTATCACTTGGCCGTTCGCGTCCCGATACGGACCCTTGGTGGCAAGGTACGTCCTGGCTGCGCCGGCCGACATCACAACTTCCTCGAAGGTGCAAGTCTTTTCGGACTGGAGCACAGCGCGGTCGCGCTCCATAATTTGACGGCCACCCTCGCCAGAGAAGATCTCGCTGGCGTCTTTGCCAATGACCTCTTCGATGGTCCGTCCCAGAAAACGAGCGAACGCGGAATTGATCATCAGGTAACGGCCCCGCAAGTCCTTGACGTAGACCGAGTCTGTGGTTCCCTCGGTAATTCCCCGCAGCAGGGACAGATTTTTCTGCGCTTCCTGAGAACTGTAGAGCAACTGGCGCTGCACCACATACAAGCGACCGGCAGCGGCGGTGAACGAGACCATCACCAGGAGAACCGACCAGCCGAACTGTTCCTGGGCAATCTGCAGGGCCAGTGGAAAAGTGATCGCGGGGATGAGCAAGGGAGAGAACTGCGCGAGCAGTTGCATGCGCGGGGTGAAGGCGTCGACCGCCTCCAGTGGGCTCTGCTCGGTGCCGTCCCAAGTCGCCGCAATCGCGATGGGGAGGCAGTACGTGACGGTCCACATCATGCCGAACCAAGAACCTTGATGATAGGTTCCAGTAGCATAGGCGAACAGAGTCGTACTGTCGGTGACGGCTAAGGAGAGAAAAAACGCCGTCATGCAAAGAAAAAATGCGCGTGCGGTGCGATACGGAGTCAGGAGCCCTCGAACCAGGAAACTCAGAGTCAGCACACCGAAGAAAATTAGGCCGACATAAAAAGCGCGGAATTCCATGGCGCGCCCCGAAGTTTGCCATCGCGAGGGCACATAGAGCAGAGAAAGCTCGAGGGCAAGCACCAGAGCGCTGACTTGCACAAAATCGTAGAACCGCAACCACCGGAACCCACTGTTTGGGTCCCGCGGACTCAGAAACAACGTCATCACGGCGGGCACAGGCCAGAAGAAAAACAAGAAGTCGCTGGGCCAGAGCGTACCGAAGGGAGCGTGCCGATAGTCGAAGTAGTAGGTGTAGCCGAGCTGGGTCAGAAGAGCGAGAGCAAGAGAAACAGATACCAGGCGCCAAACCCGTTTACCAAACGAGCCTGATCGCCGTGAGGTGGACCAGCAGACGCTGGCTGCCAGCAGGACCGCCGCCGTCCCGACCCAGTCACTCCACAAAGACGCAAAGTGAGTCCCGTACCTGAATGTGACGAGAAGCAGGTGTACGACAATCAGGCTCGCCGCCGCTGCCAAAGCGTACCTGCGATGCTTGGGCATCACTCAACCTCGATCTGGCTCTATTTTTTCGAAACGCTTCGGGGGCGGTAACTGCGCGTCCAGTGTATACATTCACGCCTGCGCGCCGCAAACGGCGTGACACCCTAAGATGCTGGTTGACAGTTTTGGCTTCGAGTCACGCAGAAGTGTGCTTCGCGCGTCACCACGCACGTCACAACCTGGATCGCCCGCAGACTGCGCTCAGCGGAGTACCGGCTCCCGCGAATCCACCGCGGCTTTTACTTGAAACCGAGCTGCAGGTTGGCATTCGGAATAGCCTGCCAGCCTGGTCGAGTCGGACCCGGGATCGTCGCGAGTGACGCGGTAGCTCCTGATGGAGTAACACACCTTATCGTTGTCGTTTTGCGCCACCGTGGAGTCAAAGGGAAGAATGCGCGCCTGTGGCTGAATGCCGCGAATCCTGGTCCGCAGGTTCGGAGATAGCGGAGGCAGCGGAAGATCGTGCGCCCGAAACTCCGGCGGAGCAACCAGCCCGTCCAGCTGAGGATGGGAAAAAGCAGGGATCTTGTCCGGCGAGGACTGCGCTGCGGCGGGCGCAACGCATACCGACACCAGCAACGCGAGGAACCCAAGGCGGGGAATAAGCATAAACCCTCCTCTTTGCCGAATTGTATGCTTTGCGGGGCTCGGGTGTACATGTCTGCCTGGCCGCGACCGGCTGGACGGGCGACGCCGCCCGTCTCAACCCCGGGATCGCACATTCGTCTTGCGTCTTGCGCGTCTTGCGCGTACTGGCGGTCTCCCCGTTGTAAAATCAACGATTACCCGTTACTGAACTATCCTCTATATATGGCACCAGAAGACAAACCCGTGACCACCGCCCGCGAAGAGCGTTATGACGCGCAGCGCATCGAGCAAAAATGGGCCGAACGCTGGCAAAGCGATCCGTCGCTCTACGCCGCCGATACCCACCCGACCAAACCGAAGTATTACGTGTTGGAGATGCTTCCCTACCCTTCCGGCGCCCTCCACATGGGACACGTGCGCAATTATTCCATCGGCGATGCCCTGGCTCGTTACATGTGGATGAGCGGCTACAACGTGCTCCATCCGATGGGTTGGGATTCGTTCGGCTTGCCGGCGGAAAATGCGGCCATCAAGAACAACACTCCGCCTAAGCAGTGGACGCTGGCGAATATCGCGGCCATGAAGGTGCAAATGAAGCGCCTGGGGTTCGCGTATGACTGGTCGCGCGAGGTTACGACTTGCCTGCCCGATTACTACCGCTGGAACCAGTGGTTCTTTCTGAAGCTTTACGAATCGGGACTGGCATATCGCAAGAAGAGCAAGGTCAACTGGTGTCCGCAGTGCGCTACCGTACTGGCGAACGAGCAGGTTGTCGGCGGGATGTGCTGGCGCCATGAGGACACGCCGGTTGAGCAGCGCGAACTGGAACAGTGGTTTCTGCGGATCACAAAGTACGCGGACGAGTTGCTGAGCGATCTGGAAAACCTGCCCGGCTGGCCGGAAAAAGTCCGCATCATGCAACAGAACTGGATCGGTCGCAGCGAAGGGACGCTGGTGGATTTCGATCTCGGCGGGACCATTGGGCCGGCGGGATCGACCATCACCGTGTTCACCACGCGCGTCGACACGATTTACGGCGCCACTTCGGTGCAGTTGGCGCCCGAGCATCCGATCGTAAAGGACATGATTACCCGCAATGCCGATCTACGCGCGCAGGTGGAAGAGTTGATCGCGGAGCAGCGCCGCGCCAAAGAAGCGGGCGATATCGGAGCCATCGAGAAGCATGGAGTATTCACCGGGCGCTATGCGAAGAATCCGTTTAACGGCGAAGCGGTGCCGGTGTGGGTGGCAAACTACATTTTGATGGATTACGGCACGGGCGCGATCATGAGTGTTCCGGCGCACGATGAGCGCGATTACGAATTTGCCCAGAAGTACAAGCTGGAGATCCGCCTGGTGATTCTGCCGGCGAGCACCGATCCGGAAGAAACCATGACCGCGCCGCCGCTTCCCTTTACCACCATGGATGGGGTTCTGTTGAGCTCGGGCGAGTTCCGCGGTCTGAGCTGCGAGGAAGCGATCCGAAAGATGTCGGCACGCGCCGAAGAAAAGGGCTTCGGCAAGGCGACCGTCACTTTCCGATTAAAAGATTGGGGGATCTCGCGCCAGCGCTACTGGGGCACGCCGATTCCCATGGTGTATTGCGATAAAGACGGCGTCGTCCCAGTCGCCGAAAAAGATTTGCCGGTGATTTTGCCCGACAACGTGCCCATCACGCTCGCGGGCGGATCGCCGCTGATGAATGTGCCGGAGTTTCTGCATACGACGTGCCCCAAGTGCGGCGGTCCAGCGCGGCGCGAAACCGACACCATGGATACGTTCGTCGATTCGTCATGGTATTTCTATCGCTACGCCGACGCGCAGAATGACAAGGCGCCGTTCGACGGCGCCAAGATCGCCTACTGGTTTCCCATCGATCAATATATTGGCGGCGTCGAGCATGCCATTCTCCACCTCATTTATTCGCGCTTTTGGACGAAGTTCATGCGCGACATGGGACTGGTGAAAAACGGCGAACCCATCGCGCGGCTGTTCACTCAGGGAATGGTGATCAAAGATGGCGCGAAAATGTCGAAAAGTTTCGGAAATGTGGTGTCTCCGGACGAGATGGTGTCGCGCTACGGCGCGGACGCGACGCGCCTGTACAGCTTGTTCGCCGCGCCTCCAGACCGCGATCTCGATTGGCAGGAGTCCGGCATCGAGGGCATTCAGCGTTTCCTCGGGCGCGTATACCGGTTCTACGAGAATTATGCGAGGCCACACAACCCCGATTGGCGCGCTTCCTTGTCCGCGCCTCTGACCGGCTCGGCGCGGCAACTTCAGCGCAAGCTTCACCAGACCATAAAGCGCGTGACCGACGACTTCCAGGGACGCTGGCACTTCAACACCTGCATCTCGGCCGTTATGGAACTATTGAACGACGCCAACCGCAGGATGCTAGGAAGTGAAGACACTCAAAGTCCCGCCACTGGAGCGCTCGTCGAAGGAAATGAGATTCCACTAACCCTTCTGGCCGAGGTGCAGCGCAACATCGCGCTGCTGCTCGCGCCCATGGCCCCTTATCTGGCGCACGAATTGTGGGAGATGACCGGCGAGAAGAGCAATCTGCTGAAAGCTCCTTGGCCGAAGTACGATCCTGAGCTGGCAAAAGAGGAAGTGGTGACCGCTGTGCTGATGGTCAATGGCAAGTTGCGCAGTCGTATCACAGTGGCCGCTGACGCAACAGACGACGCGATACGAAAACTCGCGCTCTCCGATGAAAAGATCAAACGGACGATCTCTGGGAAACAGCTCACGATGGAGCCTATTGTGGTGCATTCGCCTGGAAGCAAACTGGTCAATATAGTCGTGCGCTGACTGCCGGCCGCAATCACGTCCCCGCTCCCGGCAACGTTGCTCCCAATGAAGTGACTGTCAGCGACGCGCCGGCCATAAGCCCCGAACATCAGCGCCCTTTACACTTGCACTCCGATCTGAGACATTAATTCGTGGAAACCCAATCCATCGTTGTCCTCGACTTCGGCGCGCAATATTCCCAACTAATCGCGCGCCGCATCCGCGAACAGAAAATCTTTTCCGTAGTCCTGCCGTTCAACGCCAGCCTGAAAGAAATTCGCAGCTACTCTCCGGTGGGAATCATTCTCTCGGGCGGACCGTCGTCGGTCTACGACAGAGACGCGCCCTTGGCCGACAAAAGCGTCTTTGAGCTAGGCGTCCCCGTGCTCGGCATCTGCTACGGATTGCAGTTCATGGTGTATGCGCTAGGCGGCAAAGTTCGCCCCGCCGCGAAGCGCGAGTACGGGCACGCGAAAGTCGAGATCCAGGAATCCGACTCGCAACTTTTTCAGGGACTGCCTCACCTGCTCGCAGTCTGGATGTCGCATGGCGACTCGGCCGAAGAACTGCCTCCCGGCTTCCGGCTTACGGCGAAAACTCCGCACGCTGTTGCGGCCATCGAAAACGCTGAGAAAAAGATGTGGGCGGTGCAGTTCCATCCCGAAGTACACCACACGCCTCTCGGCGCAGACATCCTGCGCAACTTTGCGCTAAACATTTGCGGAGCGAAACCTTCCTGGACGCCGCAGCACTTCATCGACGCAACCGTGGCGCAGGTGAAACAGCAAGTCGGCACCGGGCGCGCCATCTGCGCGCTTTCCGGCGGAGTGGATTCCTCCGTCGCAGCGGTGCTGGTGGATCGCGCCATGCGTGATGCGCCTGCCCTGAGCGGAGCCGAAGGGTCCGGCAAATCCCGCCTCACTTGCGTCTTCGTCAACAACGGCGTGCTGCGCAAAAACGAGTTCGAAAAAGTTCAGAAAAATCTCCGCGACAATCTCGGCCTGCATCTGGTTGCGGTCGATGCCACAGATCGCTTCATGCGGAAGCTGGCTGGAGTCACCGATCCGGAGAAGAAGCGGAAGATCATCGGCAAAGAGTTCATTGCCGTCTTCGAAAAGGAAGCACGCCGCATAGCTCAAGAAAACGAAAAAGCAGGAGGCCGCGTCAAGTGGCTGGTGCAGGGGACGCTCTATCCCGACGTGATCGAATCGCGCTCCGTCCGCGGCCCGTCGCAGGTCATCAAGTCGCATCACAATGTCGGCGGACTGCCCGCGAAGATGAAGCTCAAGCTCATCGAACCTCTGAAAGATTTATTTAAAGATGAAGTGCGACGCATTGGACGCGATCTCGGCATGCCCGAGGACATTCTGCAGCGCCAGCCGTTCCCCGGACCGGGCCTGGCGGTACGCATTTTGGGTGAAGTAACTAAAGAGCGCGCCGACTTGCTCCGCGAATGCGACGATATCGTCGTTGGCGAGATCAAGAAGGCCGGTCTGTATCAGAAAATCTGGCAGTCGTTCGCCGTGCTCTTGCCCGTGATGTCGGTCGGAGTGATGGGCGACCAGCGCACCTATGCCTACACCTGCGCCGTCCGCGCCGTGCATTCGGAAGATGGAATGACCGCCGACTGGGTTCCGCTGCCGTATGAAGTGCTCAAGACGATTTCCAATCGGATTGTGAACGAGGTCCGCGGCGTGAATCGCGTGGTGTATGACATTACCTCGAAACCGCCGGGGACGATTGAGTGGGAGTGAGGGGAGAAGGGCGTCCTCGCCCGCCCACCTCAGGTCGATCTCATTTCTTCAAGGGGACCGCGAAGTAGCCGTCGCGCAAGGAAGCTATCTCGCGGTTATTGAGGATGAGGTCTTTCAGCAGTTCGGCGGGCACGATCATGCTTATGCCGCTGTTTGCGCGCTGTTTGCCCGTGACGGTCGTTGCGATCTGAAGCTTCAAATCTGAATCCTCGTAGTAGTAGCCGCTCACGACTCCAAGAAAGCGAAACTCGTCGTCTAACACGGGACCGGCCGGCCTAATGCCGTAGGTGCTGATGAAAACGGGCGACCCGCTATTGCCGCCGAAGATGTGGACATCGCCGAGGTATATCGTTCCCGGCTTCCTCAATGTGGTCGTCAATGGTGTGTCCGGAATCATGGAAAGAACGGGCGGGTGGCCCGCCTTTGCTTTTCTGAGCGTCTACACGACTGGGGGTGCCCCATCCTTGCGCTCTTTGCAAGGGTGGGAACCCCGGACCCATGCCTCTCGGGATTGCGTTTTCGATCAAGGTCCGTGGTTCCCACCCTTGCGCACAAAACGCGCAAGAATGGGGCACCCTCCGCGGATGAGCTGTCAACGAAAATCGAGTTTGTTTGGAGAAATCCCCGCGCGGCAAAATGCAGATCCCTCACTCCGTTCGGGATGACAAGATGGGAGAGTGATTGATGCAGATCCCTCACTTCGTTCGGGATGACAAGATTAAAGGGGATTGATGATATTGCTTTCCACCAACTACCATATCCTCATGCCAGTCGATACCGAAACTCCGACCTCTTCCTACACCCGCATTCGCGCCCCGCGCGGCAACACGATCTCCTGCAAAGGATGGCAGCAGGAAGCGGCTCTGCGCATGCTCATGAACAATCTTGATGAGGAAGTTGCCGAGCGGCCTCAGGACCTCGTCGTCTACGGCGGCACGGGTAAAGCAGCGCGCAACTGGGATTGCTATCACGCCATCGTCCGCGAGCTGAAGAGTCTTGCGAACGACGAGACGCTGCTGGTCCAGTCCGGCAAGCCCGTAGGCGTGTTCAAGACGCACGAGTACGCGCCGCGCGTGCTCATCGCTAATTCAAATCTGGTCGGACATTTTTCCAACTGGGAGAAGTTCAACGAACTGGAGCGCGCCGGACTGATGATGTACGGCCAGATGACGGCCGGTTCGTGGATCTACATCGGCTCGCAGGGAATCGTACAAGGCACCTACGAAACGTTCAACGCCGCCGGCGACAAACATTTTGGCGGCGATCTCACCGGCAAGCTGATCGTCTCCGGCGGCATGGGAGGAATGGGCGGCGCGCAGCCGCTGGCTGCGACCATGACGGGCGCGGCGTTTCTGGGGATTGACGTCGATCCCGAACGCATCAAGAAGCGGCTTAAGACTGGCTATTGCGATTTTCTTGTCACCACGCTGGACGAGGCGCTGCGCATTCTGAAGAATGCCGTCCGCAAAAAAGAAAACGTTTCGGTCGGGTTAGTCGGCAATTGCGCAGATATTATTCCGGAGCTTGCCGAACGCGGAGTGGTGCCGGACATTCTCACCGATCAGACTTCGGCGCACGATCCGCTGAATGGATATGTGCCCAACGGCATGACGTTCGAAGCGGCGCTCGAGTTGCGGCAGCGGGATCCAAAAACTTATCAAGAGCGATCGCTTGACTCGATGGCGAAGCACGTCGAAGGGATGTTGCGTCTGCAGAAGATGGGCTCGGTCACCTTCGACTACGGCAACAACATTCGTACGTTCGCCTTCCAGCGCGGCGTGAAGAATGCTTACGATTTTCCGGGATTCGTTCCGGCCTACATTCGTCCGCTTTTTTGCGAAGGCCGAGGACCGTTCCGTTGGGCCGCGCTTTCGGGCGAAGCTTCGGACATCGCGGTCACCGACGATCTTGTGCTCGAACTTTTCCCCGAGAATCGCAGCCTGCGCCGCTGGATTGAACTCGCCCGCAAGCGCATTAAGTTTCAAGGACTGCCGGCGCGCATCTGCTGGTTAGGATACGGCGAGCGTGCCAGGTTCGGCCTGGCGATTAACGATCTGGTAAAGAAAGGCACGATCAAAGCTCCGATCGTAATTGGGCGCGATCACCTGGATTGCGGCTCGGTCGCTTCTCCGTTCCGCGAAACTGAAAGCATGAAAGATGGTTCGGACGCCGTGGCCGACTGGCCGCTGCTGAATGCGCTGGTGAACACCGCAGCAGGCGCGTCGTGGGTTTCAATCCACAACGGAGGCGGCGTCGGCATTGGCTATTCGCTGCACGCTGGACAGGTCACGGTCGCCGACGGCACCGACGCGATGGCCAAACGCATCGAGCGCGTGCTGACTACCGATCCGGGCATGGGCGTGATTCGGCACGTGGACGCGGGCTATGACGAAGCTAAGGAGTTTGCCGCGAAGACGGGCGTCCGCATTCCGATGGCGCGATCGTGAGCGCTCGCCACGGAACTGGAAGGCGCTGGATGTCGGCAACGTTGCTGGTTGACATTGGCCAGCTTGTCACTCTGCGCTCGGCGGGAGACGGACCTCGCCGCGGAGCTTCCCTTTCCGAACTCGGCATCATTCAAGATGCCGCCGTGCTTTGCATTGGCGGCAAAATCGTCTCGGTCGGCACGACGAAAGACGCTCTGCGCGATCCGTGGCTCAAGAAGAATCGCAAGAAGATCGTCGAGATCGATTGTGGCGGACGTGTGGTCTTGCCCGGCTTCGTCGATTCCCATACGCATCCGGTATTCATGCAGCCGCGGCTGGTGGATTTCGAGAAGCGGATTTCTGGCGCCAGCTACGAAGAGATCGCGGAAGCTGGCGGAGGAATTCGCTCCAGCATCGACGGCGTACGCAAGGCCAGCAAGAGCGCGCTCACCCAGAAAGTTTCCGCGGTGCTGGCGGACTTGGCGAGTCACGGAACCACGACCGTGGAGGCAAAGTCCGGCTACGGCCTGAGCCTCGAATCGGAAATGAAGTCGCTCGAAGCCATTCGCGCGGCGGCGCACGAGTGGCCGGGAACGGTGGTACCGACTTTTCTTGGTGCGCACGCGGTGCCGCCCGAGTATCGCGTGCATTCCCAGGAACGTTCGCAGCAATATGTTGATCTGGTCTGCAACGAAATGTTGCCGGTGGTCGCCAAACGAAAGCTCGCCCAGTTCGTGGACGTGTTCTCGGACCGCGGAGCCTTCAGCGCCGAAGAAACGGCACAGATTTTCGCGGCCGCGGAAAGGCACCATCTCGCCCTACGCGCCCACGTCGGGCAACTCAGCGAAATGCGGCTCGGGCCACTGCTTCGATATCAACCCGCATCTCTCGACCACATGGACTACGTGAACGACGCCGACCTGCCCGCCCTCGCTCAGACCGACACGGTCGCAACGTTGGTCCCGGGGGCAAATTATTTTCTCGGTTTGTCGAGATATCCAGATGCGCGCCGGTTTATTGCAGCCGGCGTTGCGGTAGCGTTGGCCACGGACTACAACCCAGGATCCTCGCCGACACTCAGCATGCCCATGGCGATGTCGCTCGCCTGCACGCACATGAAAATGTCGCCCGCCGAGGCGATTGCAGCAGCCACGATCAACGGCGCCTGGGCGGTTCGCCTGGCCGGCAGCAAAGGCAGCGTGGAAGCGGGCAAAGACGCCGACCTGGCGGTGTTTGAGGATAGCGACTACCGCGAAGTTCCGTACTGGTTTGGCGCAAACCGCTGTGTGCTGACCATCATGAATGGCGTGCCGAGCGGCCCACTCTGGTAATGCGAAAATATGTTAGGAAAGATGCGAGCGGGAATGTGAGAAAGAGCGTGAGCCAGAAAAGGCGCAGCAGAAATCTTAGGCAACCGATTTGAGCGAAGGGCAAGCGGTTGTTATAATTCAAGAGTTCTGCACGGTCCCAGCGCATCGGCTGTTTTGCTTCGCGGCATCCCGCCCAGTGAGAGCGCAAGTACTACGAGCAAAAGCGGCACGGCCAGATTGGCTGCCAGTCGTTTTTCGGACAGAGCGGTGCGGACGAGAAGTGGCCAGGTAGCTCAGGTGGTAGAGCGCAGCCCTGAAAAGGCTGGCGTCGGCGGTTCAACTCCGTCCCTGGCCACCATCATTCTAAAGAACTTGGCGGCCGAGAGCCGAATTTTCCAACCCACGATCCAACCCATGATTCTCACTGAACTCGCTCCGTGAGCAGGTGAATTCTGTCCCCCATGAGCTGTTCGAGGAACTTGCCTTGCGCATCCCGCATGGACTCCATGTCGGACTGCGCATAGAGTTCCATCGTTGTGCCAAAGTCCTCGTGCCGCAGAACACCCTGCACGGTTTTGGGGTCCACTTTCAGCTTCACCAGTGCCGTCGCTAGTGAATGGCGAAAGTTGTGAAAACCGAAGCGTCCCTTCCAGTTCGCAGGAATCACGCCGGCGCTGATGGCCGCGGGGCGCAAGTATTTCTGCACCATGATGGACGCGGACAGCGGCTTCTTGCCTCTCAGCTTTACGCTGGGAAACACATAGTCGCCTTCCTTGGCATACTTCGTTCTCTCGCGCCATGCGAGGAGGAAGCCAGCCAAAAGCGGATGCATGGGAACGGGAGCCTTTGACGCTTTCGACTTCGGCTCTTTGAATCTTCCCCACACATAAGCTCGTCTCACGTAAATCACCAACCCCTCGAAATCGAGATCCATCCACATCAAGCCCAACAGTTCTGATACGCGCAGAGCAGTGGCCGCGTCGCTTAGAGTCAACGTGCGCCTTGGCTCTGGAGTATTGAGAAGAACCTCGAACGCCTGCTTCGGCGTCATGACTACAGCCCGATAGTCGCTCGTGGTTCGTTGGCTCACCCAGTTCATGGGATTGCCTTCCTGCTGGCGAGGGAGGAAATTGCATCGCTGCCCGTGCTTGAAGACCAGGCTCATGATGCGGCGGATTTTGTCGATCGTAGGATCGGCTAACGGCTTCACCTTCTTCTGAGCGTTCCCCTTGCGAAGTTCCCGAAACCACGCCTCGACATCCCTCGATTCCACGGCTAAGGGTGCTAATCTCCCCCACCGTGGAATGATGCGTTTGATCAGGTGTCGCTCGTAGGTTTCGACTGTGGGAAATGCTTTGGGACGCGCTGATTCCGATTGGTCGATCCTCAGCTCGTTTTCGATATAGTCCTGACAAAGCTGACCAAACGTTCTCGGCGTTCCTTGGAAGGGCTGCAATTGGTTGATGGTTTCGCGCAGCTTCTGACGATCGACTTCTCTCGATGCATCCGCCGGGCTGGAACCGATATCTTTGACAAGACCTATGGCGGTCGTGCGTTCGACTCGTTTCCCGTCCGAGCGAGTGGCGTAATAGCGAAGCACCCACGTCAGACCCTCCGCGCGCATTATCTTGCGTAGACTGCCTATTTGATACCTGGGCATCAAACGCTCCTTGGTGGTTTGCGTGCTCCAGGTGGCCGTGTTTCGCAGCTTACCATGTAGGCGTGGAGTTCCGATAAGAGAAACCTCCAGTCCTTCTTTTCTGCCGATGGATCGAGCGCGTGACCGGGAATTTTGCCATCGCGGACTTTTTGCAGCAGCGTACGTCGCGTGATACCTAGGAACGTGGCCGCTGTGTCTCCGTCGACAAAGTGTTCGAAAGTTGGGGCTGGTGCGGCGGCACCGAGGAGCTGGCTGGCTGTCATAGAGGAACCTCAAGAAACAACGTTGCCCTTGACACTAGCCCATACATACCAATACAGTCAACATGTATCGTTACACAATTTCAACGAGGATGGCGCATGGCAAAAAAAGCGGCAACCGCTCATCAGCCGGTGATTTCCATCCGTATCTCCGAAGAACTCCGTTCCAGGCTGGAAACACTGAAGGAAGTCATTGCCCAGAAGACCGGCCAAACCGTCTCGACATCCGAGGCCGCAAAGCAACTGCTGGAGTCGGCTAGAGACGACCGTCTTGAGTTGGCAAACCTGCTCACTGAGCCGACCGATTCTCTGCTCAACATTCGCGGGAAAGCGGAGGCACACATGCCGCTCACGCAGGCTGAATGGGGTCTCGTTGCCTACTATTGCGCCAAGGGTGCGCAGTCATTTATGAGTACCGAACAAGGCCAGCTTTCTTATGACTCTCTGGCCGAGATTCTTGAGGCATTTCTCGCCGTTTACGCAATCGCCCGCAGAAGGAAGAAGCTTCCCCTAGACTTCCTCTATTTGATGACGCTTCCCGAGGACAAACAAGTCGCTGCAAAGGAGCCGGACGATGTCGATAGTGACGACCTCCGTCGAGTCGTTACGCGAACGATTCAGATGCTCAGAGACCCGGCTCAGAAGCGCCGACGACCACTGCTGGCCGTTCGCAATCTCTACACGCTCTTGGATCAGGAAACGTTCTCGAATATCGAAAAGCTGAACGAAGTACTTTGGCCGCACTGGAATACCCTCTGGCGCGTCTGTGCCCGAGGCCATTACGCAGTTCACCGCAAGCCCTTACGACCGAAACCCGCCGGCGACGACGATGACTTTGAAGCCCCAATGCAGCGCGGATTGCCATCCCAGGAGGAGGGCGGATGCCGCCTCGATCTGGTGCGAGAGGAGGGGAACGATTTCTCTCCCTACCTGCATTTTCCTGGCCCGCTTGCGCCACGCTATCCGGTAAATGGATACGCGAGAACTGCGGAATTCCGAAGGATGCTGGAAGGGCTCGATTTGACTCGCCCACTGGCTCAATGGAAAGGACACTATTTCTACGCCCACGTTGGAATCATGGAGAACCAAGAGTTCGATGTGAATTTCTGTGCCTGTGACAACGGAATTAGTTTCGTCTTCCCCATGGAGCACTGGAAGTCCATTCAGAATCTGTTTCGCCGTGCATGGCAGTCGCCAGACGTGATGCAGGCGTGGGACACGTTGGCGTTGGAATATGGCGAGATGTGAGCGAGGCGGTGCTTCGCACCGGAAGAAGTGTGGACACGTCACCCCCAATTTGGGAACTGCGGAGCGCCAGATGAAACTTCGGCGTTTACGCAGGTTAACTTTCGCTGCGTCAACAAAATTCGTCTCCGCTTGGCGACTGCGATATCGAACGATGAGGTTTGTTTGAGACAGGTGGCCCCAGAGCGTCGAATCGCGTAAACGCGTTGAAGAGCAAGGGCTTCCTGTGAACTAACAATTACGCAGTTTAATCGCAGCGGAATCAAGCGCAGGAGTGCAACAAGGCGGTTTGTCCAATGAGTGGTCCCCGCGTTCAAGCTGATCCACAGTCCAGTTTGCCGTTCGGAGAAGAGGCGAAGCCCGGCTTCCGCACCAAGACCGCGGCCACGAGACTGACTCCCGAGGAACTGGCAGAAATAGAAGCTGCCGCCGAAGCTGCGGGACAAGCCCTCTCCGAGTGGTTGCGTCAGACCGCTCTGTGCGCTGCGCGACAGCGGCCTGCCGATCCCGTCGAACTGGTATTGTCCGAAGTCTGGGCGGTGCGTTACACGCTCTTGAATCTCTTCCATGCAGCTTCTCAAGCGGCATCGGAAGGCGGACAATTGTCGCCTGATTC
>DATFZT010000177.1:0-4865 GCA_035314185.1 Terriglobales bacterium | reverse complement strand
CCTTGTATTGACTAATCTCGCGAAAATCTGGGTGCAATCAGGGTGCAATAAGAGTCTGTCACGGCGGCGGTCACCCGAGATCACTGCGAAGTTAGCCTAGGCCGCCTGCTTGGCAGGCAGACGCTCTACTGTCTTTCGAGTCTGAATGCTGACCCGATGCTCGCACGGAAGCGCAGCAACCTCCTCTTCCCACGTTCTGGATGCACCGACTTGATGGCGCCGGTCCCAAGTTGCTGTCGTGGGAAAACCCTACTCACCTAAACGTTGATGCAGGGACGCTGAATTTCCGAATGACCATGATACTATGCATATAGCACGATAAAAGCCCCTGATAAGGGCGAGGTCGGTGGTTGGGGATTTCGATGAAGTCGATCAGCATTCCGCTGTGATGCCAATCAATGTTCCGGGATGATCCGATCAGTCCTCGGAGCGAAGCGACGCTGGTTTTTGCATTTTGTTGAAAGTGATCGCGATCGTCAAGCTTGTTGTTGAAGCTGTGGGAAAGTGGAAATCGCTCCTGCGATTTCCAAGGGCGCTTTTCGCCCGTCTTTTCCACAGCTTTTGGCCCGCCGATTCATTCACTTTTCCTCTTTCACTCCTTTCTGTTTACGTATCGAGTCCCCGCGCATCTCGATGCGATGCGCGTTGTGCACCAGCCGGTCGAGGATGCCATCGGCCAGGGTGGGATCTCCGATCTGTTCGTGCCAGCGGGCCACAGGCAACTGCGAAGTCAGGATCATCGAGCGCGTCTGGTAGCGATCCTCGGCGATTTCCCAGAAGTCTCTTCTCTCCGGTTCCGACATCGGGGCCATGACCCAGTCATCGACGACCAGCACATCGATGCGGTTCAGCCGCCTCAGCAGTTGCCGTAGACTGCCATCGGCCCGCGCCAGGTTCAGATCCCGGAACAGCGCCGCAGCCCGCGTGTAGTAGACCCGATAGCCATCCCGGCAAGCTTTCTGTGCCAGTGCCGAAGCCACATAACTTTTGCCCACACCGGTCGGACCCAGCACGAAGATGTGTTCGTGGTTCGCCACCCAGGTAGACTCTTGGGCCAACGCACGGATCACGCTCCGGTTCAGTCCTCGCTCGGCACGATAATCGATGTTCTCGACGCAGGCAGATCCTCGCAAGCGAGCGGCCAGGACCCGCCGAGTGAGGGCCTGGTTCTGACGCCAGTTCCACTGCTGATCGACGAGTAGTGCCAGACGGTCGAGGAAGCTCAACTCCCGAGCGGTTTCATCTTGTTCCTGATGCTCCAGTGCTTCCACCATTCCCTGAAGCTTGAGAGCATAGAGTTGTTCTTTCATGGGTTGTTGCAACATGATCGTCTCTCCTTTTTACTCGAAGTACTCAGCGCCACGAATGTTGTCATGCGATGGCGGAAGAAGTAGCGGTGGCGGTTCTGGGAGTGGTTGTTGGTCGAGGGAGTTCTTCAGGATCGATTTCACGCTCTTGAAGCGGCAAGCACCCGTCCGTATGGCTCGACCGGCAGCCGCTTCCATCCTGGTCGAGGAGTACTGCTCGGCCAGTCGGATGACCCCGAGGCAGGAGCGATAGCCCATCTCCGGATGCGGTTTCTCGGCGAGGATCCGTTCAAACAACTTTGCCGTGTTTGGTCCGATCTGTGCGGCCCAGTTCACCATGCGTGAGGGAGTCCACTCGAGATGTGCTTGGTGGCTCTTCGGCCGGTGCTCTGTCTGCGTGATGGCCTTTTCTCGTCCATGACTACGGACGTGCGAGGCCACTCGCTGTCCCTTGTGAAAGATTTCGATGGTGGTCGGTGTCGCTCGGACTTCCACGCGTTCTTGCACCAGCGTGTAGGGCACGCTGTAGAAGTTGGCGTCGCAGGCGATGTGGTAGTCGATGTTGACTCGGGCGTAGGACCACTGACTCATGTCGAACGGTTCGGCGGGCAACGGTCGCAGAGCGCTGCGTTCGACCGCTGCGAACACACTGGCACGCGATCCTTCGCGCTTCCGGAACGGTCGCTGGTTCAGCCGCTCCAGCAGTTCGCGAATCGCATGGTTCAGATCCGCCAGCCGAAAAAACTTCTGGTGGCGTAGGGCGGCGATGATCCAGCGTTCGGCAACTTGCACGCCAACTTCAACCTTGGCCTTGTCCCGCGCTCGATAGGGACGCGCCGGCACGACTCCCACGGCGTAGTGCATGGCCATCTCTTGGTAGGTGGGGTTGAGATCCGGATCGTAGCGGCACGCGCGGCTCACTCCCGTTCGCAGGTTATCGGGGTTATGTGCCTCTCACCGTTATGTGCCGTAACAAAGAGAAACACTCTCCGGTGTTAGCTCTCCGCGATCCAAGGCCACATAATGAGCCGGGTTCAGGCCATGATGAACTCCGTTTCAAATTCCTGAAATGGAGGTTGTCATGCTAGAAAAATATTTTCTCAATCCTTCAACGGTCGATCGAATCCGCGCCCACTGGTTGGCTCCGCAGATCGAGCGATATGTGGAATGGATGCAGGCGCAAGGCTACGCTGATCGCAGCATCCTTCGTCGGGTCCCCTATCTTTGCCACTTTGCCGATTTCACATCTCGCCGTGGCACGATCGACCTCAGCTCTGCTGTTGCACTGGTGGAGGAGTTCGCTTGGTACTGGGTGGCGAGGGACCGAACAAGCGCAGGATCGAAACCGCCCCGTCCTAAGCTCCTCTACGAGGTTCGGAATCCGATTCGACAGATGCTGTGCTTGGCACTGGAAGGCCGCATCAAAGCGAATCGACAGCAGAAACCCTACCCCTTCAGAGCCGAAGCCCCGGAATTTTTGCAATATTTACGCACTGAGCGAGGTCTGCGTGAGAGCACCATCCTCCACTATCTTCACAGCTTGAAACGCTTTGGCAATTACCTCAATCGCGTCGGCGTCACCTCGCTCCGAGAACTGTCGCCAGCGCTGTTGGCATCTTTCGTCGTCGACAGTGCTCCCAGCTTGGCACGCACTAGCCGCCGTGACCTTTGCGGCGAACTTCGTGTCTTTCTAAAGTTCTGTTACCGGGAGCGGATCGTTGCGAAGGATCTGAGCGCCGCGGTCGAGATGCCGCAGAGCTATCGACTGGCCGATGTACCGCGTTCGATTACGTGGGACGAGGTGCGTCGCATGTTGGAAGCAGTCGACCGCCGGACAGGTCAGGGGCGGCGCAATTACGCGATCCTGCTCCTTCTGGTGACCTATGGACTGCGAGCCCACGAGGTTGCAAAGCTCACTCTCGACGACATCGACTGGAAGCACGAAAGGCTTCAGGTCCCAGGGCGCAAAGCGGGGCACTCGACGGCTTACCCCCTTGCCGGCGTGATAGCCGAGGCGTTGATCGACTATATCAAGCATGGACGGCCGGAAACCCCAGACCGTCGTCTGTTTTTTCGCAAGGTCGCTCCACGGGCTCCGATCAGCCACAACGCCGTATCTTCATGTGTAGCGTTTTACCTTCACAAAGCCAGTATCAAAGTACATCGGGCTGGTTCACACACGCTGCGGCACACGTGTGTCCAGCGACTGATCGATGCGGAGTTCCCACTCAAAACCATCGGCGACTACGTGGGTCATCGCTCTCCGGACTCGACTCAGATTTATACAAAAGTTGCTTTGGCCTCTCTACGGGAAGTGGCCATGGGCGACGGGGAGGCGCTATGAACTGCTCGAGCTTCCACAGCGTCTTAGCGGAACCCCTGACTAATTTTGTCCAATACAAGCAGGGGCTGAATCGTAAGTACCGGACCGAATTAGCGGCGCTTCGCCTTTTTGACCGATACCTGTCTGAGCATCAGGTCGCCGGTTGGGAATTCATCGACAATATTCTGATCGACGACTTTCTGAAATCACGACCCCGCACTAGCTCTCGCAGCTACAACCATCTCGTCGGTGTGCTCCGTCGCTTTTTTGCATGGGCCGTCGTGCAGGAGTTGACCCGACGTAATCCTGTAACCGCGAAGCTCCGCCGGGAAACTGCCCAACGGATGCCGTATCTGTTCAATCTCAATGACACGAAATGCCTGCTCGAACTCGTGCGCACGCTTCCCGATAGATCCCGAGCCCCACGTCGAGCGTTAGTTTACGAGACTGTGTTCGCCCTGCTCTATGGCTTGGGGTTGCGTGTCGGGGAGGTATCCAGACTGAAGCTGGGAAATGTCGACTTTGCTCAGGACGCACTATTTATCCGCGAAACCAAGTTCAGCAAGAGCCGAATCGTGCCGCTCGGACCCAAGCTGACCAATCGCCTCCGACGCTACATAGAACAGCGTCACGGCGAGAAGCGCGAACCGGAGGTGCCGCTGTTCTCCTTCACAAAACGTGGCTGCATCAATCCGGGGACAATCAGCCAGACTTTCCATAAGCTTTTGCCCAAGTTGAAGTTGCCGATTCCGCCAGGCGTCTTTCCTCCCAGACTCCATGACCTGCGCCGCTCATTCGCCGTCGCCACGTTGCTCCGCTGGTATCGCGAGGGCATCGACCCGAACTCTCGGCTCATGCATCTGGCCACTTTCCTGGGTCATGTCAATGCTGACTCGACGGCAGCGTACTTGCCCATCACAGAGGAGTTGCTCCACGAGGCTGACCAACGCTTCCGGGCCGCGGCGCCGCAGGGAGACAGCCAATGAGCACCGTCGGTCAAGTGCTCTTCGCATTTTTCGAAGATCACCTCAAGGTTCAAAAAGGGCTTCGGCCCGGTTCCGTACGAAGTTACCGAGACACACTGAAACTCTTCTTAACCTATATTGCAACCTCGTGTCGGAGGCCGGTTACACGACTCAGCCTTCCTGACCTATCTTTCCAGAAGGTGTTGGAGTTCTTGGGCATGATCGAAAGCGTACGCGGCAACCAAGTCCGCACGCGAAATCAGCGGCTCG
>DATFZT010000176.1:0-11829 GCA_035314185.1 Terriglobales bacterium | reverse complement strand
GGCGGCGCGCAGGGATTGATCCAGCGGGTCGTGCTTGAATTCCGTTTTCGCCAGCACCTCTTGCGCGCGGTTTAGGACCTTCAGCGCCATCGCCGCGTCGCCCTTTTGCGGGATGAGTTCGGCTGGATCGTAGGGCGGGAGCTGGTCAACTAATAGAAAGTCAGCGGCGGTCAGGACGTCGCGCAGAAGTTTGATGCGCTCGCGGATCAGCGGGGTGATGGCGAGCATTTTCTCTGGCGCGATTGGGAATCCGGCAGCGCGCACGACCGGGAGCAGGCGCGCGCTGAGGTCGTCAATCGAAAGTCCGCGGATGTGCTCCGCGTTTAGCCAGAGCGCTTTGGGGTCGAAGGTTTCGTCCGGCGTTGCGGCGGGCTCCTTGAAATTAATGACTGCATTGGCGCGATTGATGCCTTCGAGGGAGAAAGCGTCAATGAGTTCCTGGCGCGTCATGTTTTCGCGATCATCTTTCGGTGACCAGCCTAACAAACATAGAAAATTGATGAAGGCTTCCGGAAGGAATCCAGCGTCGCGGTAGGTGGTGACGCTGACCACCGGACCGTGGCGGCGCTTGGAGAGCTTCGATCCGTCGGGAGCGACCAGCAGCGGTAGATGCGCAAACTGCGGCGGCTTGGCGCCAGCGCCTTCGAAAATGAGCACGTGCTTGTAAGTGTTGGAGAGATGATCCTGGCCGCGGATAATATGACTGATGCGGAGGTCGATGTCGTCGGCACAGGAGGCGAGGTGGTAGGTGGGCATGCCGTCGGAACGCAGGAGTGCGAAGTCTTCGATGTCGTCGGCAGATTTGATTTGCTCGCCGTAGACTGCGTCAGTGAAACGGACTTGCTCGCCGGTGCCGCGGGGAACACGGAAGCGAAGGGCGAAGGATTCTCCGGCGGCGGCTCGCCGGTCGCTCTCGGCGCGCGAAAGTTCGCGCATGCCCGGGTTGAAGAGCCAGGTTTGATTAGCGGCGGATTTTTCGCTGTCGTTGATCTGAACGGCACCGGTGTGGGCGGGGGTAAAGTCGCGGTAAGCTAGTCCCTTCTGAAAGATGGCGTCGGCAATCTGGCGATGCAGGGCGAGGCGTTCGGATTGCTTGTATTCTTCGTCCCAACCGAGGTCGAGCCAGCGCAGACCTTCGAAGATGGAGTTCACGGAGGCGTCGGTGTTGCGCTCGACATCGGTATCGTCGAGTCGCAGGACGATGGTTCCTCCGTTATGACGGGCGTAGAGCCGGTTGAAAATGAAAGTGCGGGCACTGCCGACGTGCAGAAAACCAGTGGGAGAGGGGGCGAATCGAACGCGAAGCATAAGTTCTGAGTATAGCGGGGATTGGGGTCTCGGCTCTAGCAGTTCTGCCGGTAGAGACGGGGCTTGCCCCGCCTTCGGCAGCGAGGCAGTGCTGAGACGCGGCAAGCCGCGTCTCTACGGGAAATCAGGGTGGTTACTAACGGGTTACGAATGTAACTTCTCGACGGAAACCGGCGTGGCGGTATCGCATCCTATAAGAAGATAATTCTAAAAACGCCGTGCCCAGGGCGGAACCTGCCGGAAGACACCTGTTGTTTCGATCTGTCTGGTGTGACAGGATTAGGCCAACGAGAGTTCCATCCGGGCCGCTATTTCGAATGATAATGATGAGGAAGCGTTAGCCGATGAATAGCGTCTCCACAGGTCTGGTGAGTTCTGGGTCCGTGGCCCTGCTGGTGCTTCTCGTCTTCACCTACCTCTACGAACAGAGTCGCCACAACTATTTTCGAGCGTGGCAAATGGCTTGGGCGGCCTACACGCTGCACTACGCGCTGAAGGCGACGGAATATTTCCAGGGTCCCTCCGCGCTATTGTCTTTTTTGAGCTCGCTGTTGCTGGTGGTGATGGCGATTTGCGTCTTCGTCTCGACCCGTTTGATGAAGGAGCCGTTCCAGCTGAAATGGTATGACGTTGCGCTGACGGCGACGGGGGTTCTACTGGCGTATGTGAACTTGCGGGCGCAAATGGTGAACGGTGTATTCACCGAGCGAACGGATCTGGTGCCGAAATATCTGCGGCTGGAATTGGGCTTGGCCGCGATACTGTTCTATTGTTCCTTCCATTTTTACCGGTACGCTTTTCGCAGGAATTCGGTAGCTTTCCGGACGCTCGCTTTTTCGCTGGCGCTGTGGGCGGCACTGATGGGAGCGGGGCAAATCCGTCAACCTTTCCTCGATGTTGTTGGCCAGCTGGGAGGCTTCCTGGGGCCGATTCCGCAGATGTTGCTGGCCATCGCCATGGTGATGGTGCTGTTTGAAAACGAGCGCAATGCGGTGCAGGAAAATGCCTTGGCGTTCTCGACCCTGGGCATCGATCCGCGGCGCTTGCTCTCGGCATCGGACCTGGTCCCCAGCCTGCAGACTTTCGTGGAGCGGTTAGTGGCGCCCTTGCCTTCGCACCGCGCCGTGTTCTTTGTTTCCCAGCAGTGGCGCGGCACCGTGCCGTCGGTACAAAAAGGCTTTTCGGCGGAGTTCCTGGAAAAACTGCAAAAGACACAGGCCGGGGATTACATTGCCGAGCTCGCCTACCGGCGTGGTGGAGTAGTCACCTTCAGAGGAATCGCTGATTTGGAAGAACCTCTGCCAGCGCTTTCAGGAGGAAAATTCGAGTCCTGCAAGCAGATGTTGCTGGCGGATGGAATCACCGACCTGATGGCGGTGAGCCTGCAGACGCGGGAGCACAACTTCGGGGTAATTCTGTTTCCGCATGCGGAACGGCGGATGTTCGGTTCTTCGAATTTGCGGTTGCTGATCGGGCTGGCATTGCAGATCGCGCTGACCCTCGAAAACTATATCGTAATGCATGAAGCGCAGCGGCGGACCAAGGAATATGAGCTGCTCACCGAGATTGGGCAGGCGATCAGCTCTCATCTCAATCAGGATGAGGTGTTGCGCACGGTGCAGGTCGAACTGGGTCAGATTTTCGACACCACCGCTTTCTACATCGCGTTTCAGGAAGAAGATGAGATTCGGTTCGAGCTGGAGATCGAAGATGGCATCATTCTTCCCAAGCGCTCGCGCAAGGTAGGCAATGGATTTACCGAGTACATCCTGAGGACAGGGCAGCCGCTGCTGATCGAATCCGATCTTGAACAGGTGCGGTCAAAACTGGGAGTCGATTTCGTGCCTCCGCGGCCGGCCCGGTCCTTCTGCGCCGTGCCTATCCTCCTCGGGGGCAAGCCGGCCGGAGTGATGGCGGCGTTGAGCACGGAGCGGGAATTGCAGTTCGTGGCCAGGGACCTCGAGGTCATGCAAACTGTAGCCGGTCAACTGGGGGTGGCGGTCGAGAATGCGCGCCTGTTTACCGAGGAGCAACGCCGCGCCAAGCACCTCGCGTTCCTTAACAACATTTCCAAGATGGCGATCTCGAGCGAGGACGCCGCGCAGATGATGGCCGATATTGTGCGCGAGATTCAGAAGAACTTCCTCTACGACCACATCGGCATCGGCATCATGGACTACGCGACAAAAGATATCGAGATTAAAGCCGAAGCGGGAACGACATCGCAAACGCTGGGCCGCCGCATCGCGGTGGGCAGTGGAGTTCTGGGCAAGGTTGCTCGCACCGGAGTAAGCGCGCTAGTGCAAAATGCCGGTCCGGGACAGCTTGCCGGCGTGCTGCCGGAATCGCGCGCGGTGCTCTGCCTGCCCATCAGTTACGGCGAGACGTTGCTGGGTGTGCTGAATGTGGAGAGCCGGGATGAGAATGCATTCGCGCCCCAGGATGTTCTGATCCTGAATACGCTGGCCGACCTTCTGGCGACCGCATTGCACAACTCTTTTGTCTTCCAGAAGCTGCAGCAGCAATCCATCACCGATGGCTTGACCGGCATAAAGACCCGACGCTTTTTCTGGGAGGCGCTGAGCTCGGAGTGGAAGCGCGCGTCGCGCTCGGGGCGGCCGTTCTCAGTGGTGCTGATCGATTTGGATAAATTCAAGGAGGTTAACGATTCGCTCGGCCACCTGGAAGGGGATCTGGTGCTGGCTCGGGTTGGCCGGCTGCTCGAACAGAAGTGCCGGCAGTCGAACGTGGTTGCCCGCTACGGCGGAGACGAATTCATCATCCTTATGCCCGAGACCGGAATCGAGCAGGCGCAGGTGCTGGCGGAGAGATTGCGGTTGTGGCTGGCCACCGATCCCATGCTGGAAGAGCACCATATCACCGGCAGCTTCGGCGTCGCCAGTTTCCCCGTGCATGGATTTTCCATGGAGGACTTGATTCGCATCGCGGATACCGGCATGTACATGGCCAAGCACGCGGGCGGCAACCAGGTTTCCACTTCCGATGCATTCGGCGAAGGCTCCGCGGTACAACGGCAGCTTGTCTCTGCTTTTATCGAAGGATTTCTGCAGCGCGAGCTAAACGGGCCGGAGCACCTGGAAGAACTGGTCAGCACGCTCCGCAAGCTGTGCGGACGCGATGGCGACACGGACCAGAAGGCCATGAAGGAGGCGGTCGAAGCCCTGTCGCGCGCAGCCGAACTCCGAGAGCACAGCGCTGCGGGACATGGCGAGCAATGCGGCCACTATGCCGGATTGATCGCGCGCGGTCTCAACCTCCCTGCCCAGGAAGTGGAAGAGGCCACCTTCGCAGGGCGGGTGCATGACGTGGGCAAGCTGTTCATCCCGGAGCGAATCCTGAACAAGCCGGGCTCACTTACGGAAGATGAATTCTCGATCATCAAAACTCACGCGCACGTAGGGGCCGAGGTGCTAAGAGCGCTTCCTGAAACCGATCGAGTGGCCCAGGCGGTCGAATCCCATCACGAAGCCTTCGACGGCAGCGGGTATCCTTTCGGACTGAAGGGCGAGAGTATACCGCTCCATGGCCGCATCATTGCCGTCGTCGACGCGTACGTGAACATGACCAGCGACCGCTCTTTTGCTCCTCCTAAGACCGACGAGCAAGCGCTAGCAGAACTAGGAAAGCTTAGCGGCACGCGCTTCGACGGCATGATCGTGCGTTTATTTGCCCGCCTGCTCAAGATGCCAACCAAGATTTAATCGGACCATTCCTACCCCGGGGTTAACACCAGGGTTGCATCTTTGGGCAGATAGCTCTTTCGGCGAAACCAGTCTTCCATCGCGTCCCGGAGTTGATCGAGCGGGACATGCGTTCCAGCTTCCAGGCACCCGTCGGCGACCGGCAGCGTGTCGTCAAAGACAGATGCGTTGGTGAAATTGCGCATGCTGAAATTGTCGAGCCATTTCAACGGACAAGGGTGAAGTTGCCCTTCGTGCTGGTATTCGACGCGGAGTTTGCGGGCGAACATGCCTTAGATTTAAGCACAGAGGCCAGATCGCCGCTGGGACACGAAAATTGACTTCGTAACCGCTGCCTACCGGCCAGCAGGAACCGGCGGTTCGACGTCCGCCACGACGCCTTCGAGATGCCTGAGAGTCTCGTCGATGGTAAGGCAATACATTTCGCGACCCACGCCTTCACCCGATTCCAGCGCCGTTTTCAGAAAATGGCCGGCGATTTCCTTCGCCAGAGAATCGGTGATCAGCCTTCCGGTGCGGTTCTTGTATTCGACCCAGGCTGGGTGCGGCAGGGCCACCCACACCGGTCGCCCGTCGACCAGGAACTTGATGTCCACCGCATCGGCGTGGCGGGTGGCGATGGCCACTATCAGGGCCTGGTAGAGGCAATGAACTTGTTTTTTGGTCCAGCGGTCGGTGGCGGTGAAGTCAGTGAACATAGGAAACTAAACCTGAATGTCGGGTAAATATGTACCCGGCAAATATATCGCCCTTTGGGGGAGGGGAGCAAACGGTGGGGCCGGATGAAAAACAACTTTACAAAGGTCCGAAAAGCTCTGCTAGCCTATCGTTATGCCGCAGTCCGTCAAAGAGCGTGTTGGAAAGTTGCGAGAAGAAATCGCAGAAATCAGTGAAGCGAACCGCCAGTACCTGCAAGGTGGCAAGAAGATGGTCGGAGCGTCCGATCAGGAACGGCGATTGCAAAGATTGCAGGAAATCATGGACGAACTCATGTCCTTGACTGACTGGAAAAAGCCGTGATCAGCAATAGGAACTGTGATCCCAAGCGAAGCGGGGATCTGCAGATTGTCAGTCCGACGCTTGAACTTCCATGGTTTCTGTAATCCAGAGCTGTGCCGGAGCGCCTTTCGTGGTGCGAGTGGCAGTCGCCCTGAAGCTGCCGGATGTGATTTCGACATCGTAGACATATGGAGGGCGCTCGCCCTTGATGGTGATGTAGTTGCCCGAAATCAGCTCCTCCAGAGAAGCATACTTCCCTTGCGTTGCCTGGTATCCGCGCTCGGCATTCGCAATGCCGACCAGGTCATTCTTCACGCCCGTGATGGTGGCAACCTCTGTGGGACTGCCGTTCCCGGGGCCCGGGGTGAGCGTCTTGACCTGCAGAGAGTAGATGTACATGCCGATCGCCATGGTGATGACCGTACCCAAGAATCCAAAAACTCGTAACATAATTCGCTCCGCAGGAAGCTATCTCACAATCCTCGCAAGTGCCATTGCACCGCGAAACCGGACCGGCGGCAAGTAACCAGAGTGCGCATGCTGGAGATGAACCGGGGCTGCTGTTTATGGGGAAGCGGCGGAAAGTGCAACCCGGCTTGTCGAATGGCGACCCCGGAGGGAGTCGAACCCCCAACCCTCAGCTCCGAAGGCTGATGCTCTATCCAGTTGAGCTACGGGGCCGTCCGCCGGAAGTGAACCGGCGCTGTTGATTCTACACCGCAGGCTTCCCCGAATCATCATTCCCCGCGAAATCCGGCCACGTTGTAACATCAAATCGCATGACCTTCGTGCCCAATCCGGTCACCAACACCAGTTCGCGCCTGCTCGAGTTCGAGGCGCTGCGCGATCTGCTCGCCGGTTACTCCTCTTCGCCTTTGGGTCAGCGCCGCATCGCGGAGCTTCTGCCTTCGCTCGATCGCATGTGGATTGAAAACCAGCAGCAGCTCGCCACGGAAATCCGCGAGTATCGGCGAGTCGGCGGACGTTTCGAGTTCGCAGGGTTGCCCGAAGTCAGGAAGGTGGTCGAGAAATCTCGCATTGCCGGAGCCGCGCTTGAGACCAGCGAGATTCGCGATGTTGTCCTGGTCGCCGACCGCGGGGCCGAGTGGCGCGAAATCGTACGTCAGCCTCCAGCCGCAATGCGCTCCGAGTGGACCGCGGTGGCCGGGCTTTCCGCGGGCATCCAGGATTTCACAGCCTTTCTTCGTCTGTTCCACAACAAGATCCTGCCTGATGGCACGCTCGACGATCGCGCTTCTCCCGAACTGGGCCGCATTCGGCGGGAGATCGAGAAGCAGAAGCGTCAGATTCAGGAATCGCTGCGCGGCTACCTGCGGAAACTCGCGGAAGGCGGGACGGTGCAGGACGAACTGATCACTATTCGGGGCGAGCGTTTCGTAATCCCGGTCAAGGTCGAACAGAAGCGACGCGTGCAGGGCGTGGTACACGGGGCCAGTTCCAGCGGACAGACGGTGTTTGTCGAGCCGCTCGAAACTATCGAGCAGAACAACGAACTGGTGCGACTGCTGGATGAAGAACAAGCCGAGATCCATCGCGTCCTGCTGGAGATGACGCGCCACATCGGAGAAAGCGCAGATGCGATTCTGGCCGCCGCCGACGTCCTCGCCGAACTGGAACTGCAGTTCGCCAAAGCCCGCTTCGCCGAAGATTACAACTGCGTGGCGGTGAGCTTGTGTGGGACTGGGCCAACGAGCGAAGGTCGACTGCTTCTCCATCGCGCAAGACATCCTCTGCTCGAGCGCAACCTGAAACTGAAGGACGGGAAAATCGTCCCGATCACGATCGAACTCGAAGGCGACCATCGGCAGCTGGTAATCACCGGGCCCAACACTGGCGGCAAGACCGTCTCCCTGAAAACGCTTGGCCTGCTTGCCCTGATGGCGCAGTCGGGGATTCCAGTCCCCGCGGATCGGGCCGACATGCCGGTTTTCGACGCCATTCTCGCTGACATCGGCGACTATCAATCGATCGAACAGAATCTCTCGACGTTTTCCGCCCACGTTACCAATATCGACTTCATTTCTCGCACTGCTACCGCGAATTCGCTGGTACTGCTCGACGAACTTGGTTCGGCTACCGATCCTGAAGAAGGCGCGGCGCTGGCGGTTGCAATCGCCGAGCATTTTCGCAAAGTTGGATGCATGAGCGTGATCTCGACGCACCACACTTCGCTCAAAGTTTATGGAGCGAATACCGCGGGCGTGGTCAACGCGTCGGTCGGCTTCGACGAAGCTACGCTCCGGCCGACTTATGAACTGAAGATCGGAGTTCCTGGAGCATCCGCAGGAATCAACATCGCGCAACGTCTCGGACTGAATCCGGCCATTATCGCTTCCGCGCGTTCGCGCCTGGGCTCGCAGACTCAAGATGTGGCGCGGTTTTTGGACCGTCTGCACGCTGATCTTCGCGATCTGGAGAAAGAGCGCTTTCGCATGAATGCTCGCGAGCAGGAGCTTGAGCACGAGAAGTCGCAACTCGCCAACGAAGGCCGCAAAGAGCAGCAAGCGAAAATTCGCGAGATGGAGACGAAGCTCGAAACTCTTTTCCGCGACTTCGAATACCACGCGCGCGAGGCTGTGCAGGATCGCGCCGCCGCGCAGAAATTATCAAAAGACGCCGAACGCCGCATCGCTAAAATGCGCCGTGAATTTCGCGAACAGTTCGATGCAACTGTAGTCGCGCATGCGACCGGCGCCGATCGCGGAGACCCAAATGCCCAGCCTAGCTTGGTGAAGCACGTCTCCGAGGGCGACACCGTCAAGCTCAAGTCGATGGGGCGCGCCGCCGTCGTCAAGAAGAGAATTGGCGAGAATCATTTCGATGTCGAAATCGGCTCGATGAAAATGCGCATCGCCCGCGACGACATCGCTGAAGTGCTGACAAACGTGCAGACTCGCGTCTCCGACTCGCCGGTGCAGGCCGCTCGCGCTCGCGGCATCAGCGTCTCGCTGCAAAACGAATCGAGCGGGCTCAACATGCCTTCCGAAATCAACGTCATCGGCCGCACCGTGGACGAAGCCACCAGCGAAGTCGAGAAATTTGTCGATCGCGCTTTTCTGGCTGGAATGCCGCGTGTGCGCATCGTCCACGGGAGCGGCATGGGCATCCTGCGCAAAGCCCTGCGCCAATATCTGCAGAAGCATCCGCATGTGGAGTCGGTTACGGAGCCGCCTATGAACGAGGGCGGCGGCGGAGCTACGGTCGTCGAGTTACGGGTCTAGGGGATCGGGTGATCTGGCGATTGGGGTCATCGGGCAATCTGACACTCTTTTTCTTCTCTCTGCTAACAGGTAAGAGCCGGTCTTCCACACCTTTCCCACAGCAATCCCGTTGCTGCTCTATTCCCCTTGGGCCTTCCAACCCTCATAATCATTATCATTACAGGACTTGTGTGCGCCGTCGATGGCATCGACTTTGACTTCTTCCGACAACTTTAAAGAGGCGCTTAAGCAGCAGGCGGATATCGTCCGGATTGTGGGCGACTACGTCAAGCTTAAGAAGGCTGGGGCGCAGAACTTTTCGGGGCTTTGTCCGTTTCGTGCGGAGAAGACCGCTTCGTTCTCGGTGCATGCTACGCGGCAGTTTTTTCACTGTTTTGGGTGCGGAGAGTCGGGGGATGTCTTCACTTTTGTCCAGAAGGTCGAGAACATTACTTTTCCGGAAGCCGTCCGGCTGATTGCTCAGAAGCTGGGCGTGGCTCTGCCTAAGGTCAGCTTTTCCAGTCCGGCGGAGGCTCGCGACGCTCAGGTTCGCATGGCACTGCTGGACGTGCATGTGCGGGCGGTCACGTTTTTTCAGGAGTGTCTGCGGCGTCCGGAAGGGGCAAGTGCGCTCGAGTACCTTAAGGGGCGCGGGCTGGATGCGGAGACGATCTCTCGCTTTCGTATTGGATATGCGCCGGATTCCGGGTTTTTGCTGCGGGATGCTTTGCGGCGGGAGTTCGATGAGGAGTTGTTGCGGGAGAGTGGGCTGTTCTCGTGGAAAGAGGGGGACAGGTCTCAGGTATCAGGTGTCGGGTCGCAGCAACAGCAGGTCCTTCGCTCGGCTCAGGATGACAATTTGGTGGAGAACTCGGCTGCCGGGCTTGAGCTAAGGGCTAAGAGCCTAGAGCCAAGGGCCGCCGCGGCCATTTATTCCAAGTTTCGCAATCGCGTGATGTTCCCTATCTGTAATGAACAGGGCAAGGCGATCGCGTTTACTGGGCGGACGCTTTCCACGCATGAGAAGGCTGGGCCTAAATATCTTAATTCTCCGGAGACTCCGATTTACTCGAAGTCGCGGGTACTCTTCAATCTGGACAATGCCAAAGAAGCGATTCGCAAGCTTGAGTACTCCATTCTGGTTGAAGGGCAGATGGATTGCATTTCGGTGTATGCGGCTGGTTTCCACAATGTGATTGCCAGTTCGGGCACCGCGTTCACCGAGTTGCAGGCTAAATTGCTGGGGCGATTCTCTAAGAATGTGGTGGTTAACTTTGATCCGGACACGGCTGGAGCGCGGGCTACGGAGCGGACGCTGGGGTTGCTGGTGGAGGAAGAATTCTCCATTCGTGTGCTCACGCTGGAGACTGGATTCGATCCCGATTTGTTTATCCGGCGCAAGGGCAAGGATGCTTATGGGGCGTCGCTTAAGAACTCGCAGAAATATTTCGACTATTTGATCGATCGGGCGCGGGCGCAGTTTCCGGTGCGGAATTCGGAGAGCAAGGTCAAGGCCGTTAATCATCTGCTTCCGCACATTCAGCGTGTGCCGAACCGGATTGTGCGCGATGAACTGGCGCTGGAAATTTCCCAGAAGCTGGGAATTGATTCGGCGGTGCTGCGGCAAGAGTTGAAACATGCGGCTACTACCCGGTCGGCGACTGCGGTTAAGGCTTCGGCGGAGACGCAAGTTACGGGGGCGGAACGCGTTCTGATACGGGCGCTGGCTTCAGCTACCGAGATGCAGGCGGGCGGAACGGGGAGTTCGGCTCGGGAAGGAACGGAGAAGGAATTCGATCCGGCGCGGCAGGCGCAATATGCGCTGCAATCGGAGCGGCTGTATGAGGGGCTGGGCTCGCAGTCGCTGATGGAGGCATTGTTGGGGGCTGGGACCGAGACGGCGGACGTTATGGCGCTGCCGAAGACCGAAGACGACCGGCGGTTGCTGGCCGCGATTTTGATGTCCGAGGAAGAGGAATTGACGCCGGAGACGGTGGAAGGCGCGGTGCGGGCTTTGCGGCGTATTTATTATCGGCGGCGGCTGGAGGAGGTGCAGCTCGGGTTGCAGCGGGCGGGGCTCCCGCTGGAGGAAAGACAGGCGCTTTTGCAGGAAAAGGTGCGGTTGAAGCGGGCTCTGATGGATCCGGGACTGGCGGAGACGGGCAGCAAGGCGTCCTGAGCGGAACGAAACGCTGGAACGAAATGGGGTTGAGCGACATCTAATGAATTAGCGGGAAAAGAGATAGGGCGCGGCGGACAGGCGGCACACGGGTACAAACTTCCACTTTCACCGGCTACGAAGGTCGTTGTTAGGACGACCGGCGTGCTATACTTTTGAAGTCTGTGCCCCTTGCGCACAACTCCGTAACGAATCCCACCGCTGAATAGTTTGGCGTCCGCGAACCGGCGGCGTCTTGAGGATAATCTGGCTTGGCAATTGATGACAAGTACGACGACATAAAAAAGCTGATCGACGCAGGCAAAGAGAAGGGATATCTGACCTATGATCAGGTCAACGACCTTATCCCGCACGATGTGCACTCTCCTGAAGACCTGGAAGATCTGCTAACCACGATCGG
>DATFZT010000175.1:0-24121 GCA_035314185.1 Terriglobales bacterium | reverse complement strand
TGTGGCTGCTGCTGCACGGCGAGATCGAATATTTCTCCGCGACCAGCATGTACGCTGCCGATCAAGCGCACCTGCGGCCGTTTGCGCCGTATGTCGAGGCGCAAGTCTCGACCGGGAGTTCGACCGGAAATGACGCGAAAGGAAAATGGATCCGCGTCGTCGATGACATGGGATTCCCCGCGGGCGGCGCGCGCACCGTGACCGCCGACCTCACCGGCAAAATTCCGCCGGGCACGCGGCGGATTCGCATCACCACGAATCTGCAGATCTATTGGGACAACATCCTCATCAGCCGGACGAGCCAGGATCAGAGCGCCCGCCTGACGCCGGTGCCGCTCGCGCGCGCGGAACTTAATTTCCACGGATTCCCGCTGAAGATCGAAGATCAGCCGCCGGGTAACGTGAAATATATTTACGAAAAGGCCAGCGCCACCGGCCCGTACACGCGCCCCGCCGGCGCCTACACGCGCTATGGAGATGTGCTGCCGCTGCTCGAATCGGTCGACGATAAATTTGTTGTCTTCGGATCGGGCGATGAAGTAGCGCTCGATTTCGATCCGGCGACGCTGCCCGCCCTGCCCCGTGGATGGGTGCGCGACTATTTCTTCGTCGCCAACGGATACGAGAAGGATATGGACTTCTACGCCTACCGCGGCGATACGGTTGACCCTCTGCCGTTTCGCGACATGCGCGCGTATCCGTATCCCGGCCAATCTTTTCCCGCCGATGCCGAGCACCTGAACTACCTGCTTGAATACAACACCCGGTTCATGTCGGGAAACGAGTCCACCGGATATTCGTTTCAATATCCCAAGTGATGATTCCGTCGTGCAAGTCTTGGGCCGCGCTACAATCGCTCTGCATGCGGACCGGACAGACAGCCATTCTGTGGATAGCCTGCACTGGTTTGCTTTCACCCCAGAGCGCTACGCAGGGCCCGATGGGACCCCCGGCGAAAATTCCTCCCGCACACATTGAAAAGAAATCAGCGCCCAAACTCGCTGCCCCCGTCCCCATCTTTCGCGACATCGCCGCCCAGGCTGGCCTGACTGCCTCCCACATCTCCTCGCCCGAAAAAAACTACGTCATCGAATCGATGAGCGGCGGCGTTGGCCTATTCGACTGCGATAACGATGGCAAACTCGATATCGTGATGGTGAACGGTTCGACTGTCGAGCGCTATAAGCAGGGCGGTGATCTTCTGGTCACGCTCTGGCATCAAGATGCCGATCTCAAGTTCACCGACATCACCGAGAAGGCTGGACTCACGCGCAAAGGTTGGGGCATGGGCGTCGCCGTTGCCGACTTCGACAACGACGGGAACCTCGATCTCTTCGTCACCGGCTACGGCGGCAACGCGCTTTATCGCAACAAAGGCAATTGCACTTTCGAAGATGTCACCGACAAGGCTGGAGTGCGTGGCGGCGGCTTCTCCACGGGCGCGGCCTGGGCAGATTACGACCGCGACGGCAACGTCGATTTATTCGTCTCGCGATACGTTCACGTGGACATGAACAATCTGCCTCAGTTCGGCTCGACAAAATTTTGCCGCTTCAAGGGTGTTTCCGTGCAGTGCGGGCCGTGGGGCATGGAGGGCGAGACCGATCTGCTCTACCACAACCGCGGTGACGGCACGTTTGAAGAGGTATCGAAAAAGGCCGGGGTCGACGATCCCGACAAATACTACGGATTGGGCGTGACCTGGGGCGACTACGACAACGACGGTTGGCCAGATCTGTTCGTCGCCGATGATGCCACTCCCAATCATCTCTACCACAACAATCATGATGGCACGTTCACGGACGAGGCCATGGTCAGAGGCATCGCACTGAACGGCGAAGGTCAGGCGCTCGGCTCCATGGGGGTGACGTGGGGCGACTACGACCACAGCGGACGCCTTTCGATGTTCATCACTGAATTTGCCGACCAGCCCAACACGCTTTATCGCAACCTTGGGTATGACAACTCCGGCCCGCGAGGATTCGAAGATGTTGCCATGGCATCGCATCTCGGTCAGCCGAGCTTGCCACTGGTCGGCTGGGGTACAGCATTTTTGGACATGGACAACGACGGCTGGCTCGATCTGTTCGTGGCCAGCGGACACGTTTACCCGCAGATGGACAACGTCAAGGGAAGCGCCGCCTACGCCCAGCCGATGCTTTTGCATCGTAATTTGCGCAACGGAACATTCGAAGAGGTTTCGAAGGCGGCGGGATTGGCCGACATGCTGCTGAAATCCCGGCGGGGTGCGGCTTTCGGCGACATCGCCAACAACGGCAACATAGACATCGTTGTGCTCAACGTGGGTGAGCCACCGTCGCTGCTGCTCAACACAAATAAAATTCCGAATCACCGCGTGCTCTTCCGCCTCGAGGGAACAAAAAGCAACCGCGCTGCCATCGGCGCGCGTGTCACCATTCAAGCCGGCGGGATGACGCAGTTCGACGAAGTGCGCGGCGGAGGCAGTTATCTTTCGCAGAACGATCTGCGTCTTCATTTCGGTTTGGGACCGGCGACAAAAATTGATCTGGTTGAAGTGCGCTGGCCAACCGGCAAGATGGAAAGCTTCAAAGACGTGGCCGCCGACAGGATCTACACGATTGTAGAAGGGCAGGGCATTCAAGGCTCCTTGCCTTTCAATGATCTCCCCTAATGATCTCCCCTAACGATCTCCCTTAACGATCTCCCCGCTCACTTGCTGGAATTCGGACCATAGCCCTTCGGCAGCGCCTTTGCCAACTCCCTCCATCCCACCAGCAAGAAGCCCTGCTCTTTCAGAAACTGGCGGAACTCCGGGCTCTTGACCATGTCCAGATCGTGTTGCCGCCAGGCCGCGCCCCAATCCGGGTGATCGTACGTTGCGCCCCGCATCTCTTCGTCGTCATACGCAAGATGAACGATGACCTGGTAAACGCCCGGACCGAGAGGTTCAAGCTGCTTCCGATACCACGAGGCCCAATCCTTGGCCTCGATCCCCGGTTCGATTTCGATCACCTTCTCAACCAGGACTTCTTCCGCGGGTGGCGATACTCCCTTGGGCGCATGAGTTCCCGCTCGCGCCTCCAGGATGGGCAGACCGTAGCTATAGCCCATTCTCTGATAGATCTTGTACAGATCGGTCGACTCGAACAGCGCGCCCATGTGAGTATCCAGGTGCGTGAGATGAATTCCCACAGACCGGGCGCGATCAATTTGCGCCCGCAGTTCGGCCTCAACCTCGGAGAGTTTGGCATTCTGTGCAACGGCAGGGGTGTCGAGTGGTAGATACCCGTCCGCGTCCAGCAGGCTGGGCACCTTGTCTTTTGGGCTCACCGGTCCCCAACGAAAACTGGTCCATTCGCTGTTGAGGGCCTGGTGAATTCCAACATCGGCGTCCGGATGCTGTTTCGCCCAGCGCGCCACCTCGGGAAACCACGGGCAGGGAACAAGGATGCTGGCCGAAGTAATCCATCCCTTCTCGAGAGCCTCAAAGGTCGCCCGGTTGACGGAATGGTTCATGCCGAGGTCGTCGGCGTGAATTACCAGCAGGCGCGCAGAGGCCGGATTGCCCAGTCGCTCTTGCACAGTCGTCCTCTCGACACTCTGGGCGAGGCTCTGCGCCAGGCTGACAAGGAGGAACAGGAGTAGAAAACGCATTCTGTGGTTCATGACCGTTACTCACGCTCCATTACATTCATCTGAACTATTGAGATCACTGAAATAAGGCAAGAATCGTTTTAATAGAAATGCTTTTTCGTTGACAGAATATCCCTTCCGTATAGAATTCAAGAGGATTTTGTGGAACTGCGGCAGGGGTTTCTATTTGCGACCCCGCAAGCCACGAAGATACCCTTCCCCCGAGCCCCGTTATCTCCGTAGGATAATGGGGTTTTGTTTTGAGATGGTGAATGAGTTCCCCAGCCAACCCGCCCGCTAACGCCCCGCGCCTGAGGCGCTCACTCACGCTCTGGGACCTGATTCTCTACGGCATCATCGTAATTCAACCGGTCGCCCCCATGTCGGTGTTCGGGGTGCTTAGCGACCGCGGGCGTGGGCACGTAGTTACGACCATCCTGATCGCCATGGTCGCGATGCTGTTTACCGCTATCAGCTATGGTCGCATGGCTCGCGCATATCCCAGCGCGGGCTCAGCTTTCACTTACGTCGGCCAGGAAATCAATCCTGCTCTCGGTTACGTCACCGGCTGGAGCATGGTGATGGATTACATGCTCAATCCGATCATCTGCACCATCTGGTGCAGCCAGCAAGCGCACGTGTTTGCTCCCGGCGTGCCGTACGCGGTGTGGGCTGTCTTCTTCGCTCTGGTGTTTACGCTCCTGAACATCCAGGGAGTAAAAACCTCGGCCCGCGTGAACGCGGCACTGGCGGCGGGAATGGGCGTAGTGATTGCAATTTTCTTTGTGGTTGCGGCGCGCTACATCTTCGGGCATCCGCACGATAGCGCCGGTTTCTATACGCAGCCCTTCTACGATCCGAACCTGTGGAACACGAAGGCCGTGCTCGGAGGAACCTCGATCGCGGTGCTCACCTACATCGGTTTCGACGGCATCTCCACGCTTTCGGAAGAAGCGGAAAACCCGCGTCGCAATATTCTGCTTGCAACGGTGCTTACCTGCCTGGTGATCGGCATTCTCTCGGCCTTTGAGGTCTATGCCGCGCAGTTGATCTGGCCCGCATCGCAGCCCTTTCCGGACGTCGACACGGCCTTCGTTCATGTTGCCGGCCGCGCATGGAAGCCAATGTTCGGCATTATCGGATTCACCTTGCTGGTCGCCAACTTTGGATCGGGCATGGGCGCGCAGATCGGCGCTGCTCGCCTGCTCTACGGGATGGGGCGAAGCAACGCGCTTCCGAAGTCGTTCTTCGGAGTGGTAGACGCGAAGCATCGAGTGCCGCGGAATAACGTGTTGTTTGTGGGTGTAATCGCGCTGATCGGCGCGTTCGTGATGAGTTACGGTCTCGGCGCCGAGATGCTCAACTTCGGTGCGCTCATCGCCTTCATGGGCGTGAACGCCGCTGCCTTCATGCGCTACGTGGTGCGCGACCGGAAGTGGACAATCTCGTTTGTGGCGCCACCCGTTCTTGGTTTTGTGATCTGCTTTTTTCTCTGGGTGAGCCTTAGCACTCCCGCCAAGATCGCTGGTTCTATCTGGATGGCAGCGGGAATCGCCTTCGGCGCCTGGAAGACGCGTGGCTTCCGCGGAGACCTGGTGAACTTCGATCTGCCTCCGGAAGAGTAGAAAAGCCCCTTAAGTTTGTCGTCCCGCTCGGGATGACAATTCTTAAGAAAAATCTACTGCATGTTCCAACCGCTTACTTCGACCTCCGGCGCGGTTCCCCCGCTGCTGGCGCGATACGTTGCTGTGACCTCCCGTTTTTCACCGGGCAGCAATGAAATGTAATTGTCCTGCCAGACCACCGGCAGTATTTCCTCGCCGCCTTTGCCCTTGTCGAGCTTCAAGCGCACGAAAAACGCTACGGTCTTACTGGGGTTTTCCACGGTGACGTGGGTTACCGCGTCTTCGCCCTGCGTTTCGCTGCGACTCTTTACATTCAGTTTTACTTTTGGCAATTGCGCGAGTGAAGCGTAGTCCGCATACGACGCGGTAGGAGTCGTATACCAATTCGATTTTGTCCAGTCGAGCGTCTCCGGTTTCGTCGAGAGCCAATAGAAGTTCGACCCGACGAGTTTGCCGCTGCCATCGGTGACGCGAAGATCAAGGAAGTACGCCGCCGACAATCCCTCGATCCGGGGAAGCTCGAACACTTTCGCAGTGCTGTCGGCAGTCGCATCCAGCGCAGTCTCTTTGTTGAACTTCTGTGTTCCATCCAGATTGAATACCCGAGCCGTCAGCTTCAGCCCCTTTGCATCAACATACTGGCTGCTTACCAGCCACACGGAGTGATCGTCATATCCATAGACGGGGTCGAGCGCCTGCATCGCTTTCTTCGCGCCGAAATACCCACCGCCCGGCCGCAAATAGTAGTCGTAGAGATGCCAGATCATCGAAGGCCACGCGTTATTCAGCATCCACTGGATCACGCCCGTGGAAGTGTACTTGTTGCGGCTATAGGCCTCGTACATGGCGCGCACGCCCTCGTAGGTCATGAGCTGTGATTTGTAGGTGAAGTCTTCCGCGCTGTCGGCCTTTCCGTAGCGCGCATTCAGCGCATCGGTGAACACCTTGATGGTTTTGAAAGAGCCGCCGCCCGCGTGGAAATTCCAGTATTTATCCAGCGGCCCATCCACCGTCCAAAGATGGTCCTTCGGAACCATGCGCTCGAGGCTCTCGATCGGCGGAACCGCCGGTCCCATGCTGGTCTCGCTGTTGAATCCGTAAGCGCCGCCGCACCCGCCCGCGTTGCAGGATTTCTTATCCATATGAAGATGCGGATCCGCTGTCCAGTACGAAGGCGCCACATATTCATAAGGCCCGCTCATCTTCACGCCGCTTCCGCCGGTTAAGCTGCTCGGCTTCGCGGTCGCGGAAGACACTACCGGATTCGGCCAACGCAGGTCGCCTTCGATCTTCAGATACATCTCTTCCACGTCCGGTGGCGGCGGATTGTCGCTGCCATTCAGCCACATCACCAGGCTCGGATGGTTCCTGAGCCGGTACATCTGGTCGCGTAAAGAAGCCCTGGCGATTTCGAAATCCTCATCTTTCCAGCTTCCCCAGTGCTCCCAGAAATCGCAGCAACACCATCCGGCCATCACCAGAATGCCCTGCTGGTCGGCCATCTCAAAGAATTCCTCGGTCTCGAGTTTGCCTTCCAGCCGGACCGTGTTCAGCCCCATGTCGCGCACATAACGGAACTCATCGGCGAGTCGCTCCGAGGTCTGGCGCAGCATCATGTCGGGCGTCCACCCGCCGCCGCGAATCAGGATGTTCTTGCCATTGATCTTGAACAAGCGTTTGAGGCGATCGGGGGCCTGCTCGGCGACTTCGGATGTAATTTCGCGGATACCGAACTTCGTGCGAGACGAATCGGAGATCTCACCGTTCACTTCAAACGAAAGCGTTAGGTCGTACAGGTTCGGCGTCCCCATCTGCGTCGGCCACCACAGCCGCGGGTTGCTCAGGTTGAGCTGCGGATACTGATCCGGCGAGAAGACCACGTCTTTTGACTCACCGGCCGCCAGTTCCACCGGTTGCGTTATCTCGATGTTTTCGATATCGCCTTTCAGAGTCCCTTTCAGCGTGCCTTTTACAGCGTGATCGCTGGCATTTTTCACCAGCGCCGTCACCGTCAAGTGGGCTCCGTTGTTCGCAGGCGAATCAACCTTCGAGAGCACTGCCGGATGCCGCAGCGCGACCGGTCCACTGGTCGTCAAATACACTTCACGCCACAGGCCCATGTTCTTGTCGGGCGGCGCGGGATTCCAGTCCACGAAAGTGATCGCCAGGTTGTTCTCGGTCGGAGCCCATACCTGCACCGCCAGTACGTTCGTTCCTTGCTTGACGGCGGACGTGACGTTGAACTCGTAAGTTCGCCAGGCGCCGGCGACTTCCTTCGAGTTGGCGATCTGCTTTCCGTTTAGAAAAATGTCGGCGCGGTAGTTGATGCCGCGGAAGTTCAGCCACACGGTTTTTCCCGTGTACGCATCGGGCAGCGTGAATTCCTTGCGGTACCACCACGAAACCGCGTATGGACTATCGGGCGGCATCGCGACATTCGAAAAATTGAAGCCGATGGGATAGTCGACCCCGGGATACTGCCGCAGATTCATGCCATAGAAAGGATCCGGCAGCAGTCCGCTCTTCACTTGCGCCGCCACCACGGTCGTCGGGACATCAGCCCGAATCCAATCGTTGGTATCGAATGTGGATTTAAACGACGCGCCGGAGATCGCTTCGCCGGTGGCCGTCACTTTTGCGGAAGATTGCAGAGCCCACCCCTCGCGCAGAGGGAACGTCACCGCAGCCGGCTGGAAACTGGGCTGGGCGGCTGCGACGGCGAGCGAAAAGAACGGGATCAGGAGGCGGAACATTTTCATGAAAATTTCCTCAGTACGCTAAAAATGAAAATGGATAGATGGCCCCCAACCTGCAAGAGCCGCCCCCAAGTTCATAACATCTTTATTAATTCGATTCAATAGCGGAGTTCTGCGGTGCCCGCCAGATTTTGTCATCCCGAGCGAAGCGAAGGATCTGCATTTTGCGGCGAACTGCAGATCCCTCGCTTCGCTCGGGACGACAATACTTGAAAGGTGTTGCTCGTGTACCGTAACAGACCCAACTTTGCGCCACGGGCTGCCGGTTCAATGGCTAGTTTATAATCATAAATTCCGGCTTCAAGCGTGGAGTAGTCTGACGGAATGATCTGAAACGGAGTTCTCTAAATTATGATTCGACAGCTTCAAAATGCAGGGCCAACCGTGAAGATCATTCTCGGTGCACTGCTCGTCCTTATCTGTGCTTCGATGGCGATCACGCTCATTCCTGGCGGAATTGGCTCCAGCCTCGGCATTGGCGCGCCTCCAGCCGGTGTTCTGGCCACGATTGGCGACCAAACCGTAACCGTGCCCGAGGTGCAGCGTGAAGCCAGGGCGATGATCCGGCAACAGTTTCCTCGCGGCGGAGCGCAGGCCACCATGCTGCTGCCCTATTTTGCCAGTCAGGCTGCCGAGCAACTCATCAATGAGGCAACGTTGGTTGCCGAGGCGCACCACCTGGGTCTGCACGCCAGCGACGATGAACTTCGCGATGAGCTCCAGCACGGGCAGCTTGGCACCCAGCTTTTTCCTGACGGCAAGTTCGTCGGCCAGGAAGAGTACGAAAATTTCGCCCAGCGCTTCGACATGACGGTCCCGCAACTGGAAGCGCGGGTCAAGGAAGAGATTCTTGTCCGCAAATTGCGCGCCCTGGTTTCAAGCAGCGCTTTCGTCGGGGACGCAGAAGTTCGCGACGAATTCAACCAGCGCAACACGAAAGTGAAGTTCGAATACGCCGTGGTCACGCAGGCCGACATCCTGAAAGGGTTGCACCCAACCGACCAGGAACTCAAGGCCTTCTACGAACGCAACAAGGCCACCTACAACAACTCCATCCCCGAGAAGCGGCAAATTAGCTACGTTGTCGTGGATAGCGGGAAAATCTCCGCGGCGACGAGAGTTACCGATCAGGACCTGCAGGCGTATTACGATCAGCACCGCGACGAGTTCCGAGTAGCCGAACAGGTGAAGGTCAGCCACATTCTGATCAAAACTCCTCTGCCTGCGTCCGGCGCCAAGGAGGATGAGAAAGCTGTGGCCGAAGCGCGCGCGAAAGCGGAAGACGTCTTGAAACAGGTCAAGGCGGGAGGAGATTTTGCCAAGCTCGCGGAGAAATATTCGGACGATCCCGGCAGCGCCAAGAGTGGAGGCGAACTCGGCTGGATCGGCCGTGGCCGCACCGTCCCTGAATTCGAGAAGGCGGCCTTTTCACTCGGCAAGGGACAGACCAGCGACCTGGTCAAGAGCAGTTACGGCTTCCATATCATCCACATCGAAGACAAGCAAGTGGCTCATCTCAAGACGCTCGCCGAAGTGAAGGGCGAGATCGAAGAGAAAGTGAAGCAGCAGAAAACGGCGCGCGCCACCGAAGCGGCAGCGAACGCCTTGCTCGGCCAGGCGCGTACTGACGGATTCGACAAGGCAGCCGCCGCCAAAGGTCAGCCCGCAATCACCACCGAATTCTTCGGACGAACCGACAACCTGCCGGGACTGGCTGCGAATCCGCAGTTTATGGATGCTGTCTTCAACGAATCTGAGAAGGCTCCGCCCGACATGGCGCAGATCCCGCAAGGCTATGTGGTCTTCCAGTTGCTCGCCATAAAGCCCCCGGCTACGCCCATGTTCGAAGAAATTCGTTCCAAGGTCGAGGCTCAGTTCAAGAATGAGCGTGCCGGCCTCCTGCTGCAGCAGAAGACGCAGGAACTCTCCGATCGCGCCAAGGCTGCGCACGATTTGAAAAAAGCCGCCAAGGATCTGGGTGCGACGGTGAAGACGAGCGATGTGGTTGCGCCCGATGGCCAGGTTCCCGACATCGGGTCAATGACGAACGCGAGTGCGGTCTTCTCGCTGAAGCCGGGCGAGATCAGTGGCCCGATCACCACCGGCGGTAATGGCGTGGTCGCTCAACTTCTCGACAAGCAGGGACCGACCGATCAGGAATATGCCGAGAAGAAGGATGAGGTCCGGCAGTCACTTCTCGAAGCCAAGCAAAACGATTTGTTCGGGTTGTTCGTCACAAACCTGCGCAAGGACATGGAAAAGTCCAAACGGCTGAAGGTAAACCAGGAAGAGATGAAGAATCTGTCCCATCAAAGTGGGCAAGAAGGTTCGTAGCGGAAGGGCCTCTGCTTTCCCGTAGAGACGCGGCTTGCCGCGTCTTCTTTCGCGGAGTGAGACGGGGCAAGCCCGTCTCTACATTGACTGAGAACTGATTTTGAATGTCATTCCCGCGCGCCAGCGGAATTCTGCTTCATCCCACCTCGCTGCCTTCGCGCGGCGGGATTGGAGACTTTGGTCCGCCGGCATACGCCTTCGCGGATTTTCTTGCCTCCGCCCGACAGGGTCTGTGGCAGGTGCTGCCTCTCGGCCCAATCGGCTACGGGGACTCGCCCTATTCCTCCACGTCGGCCTTTGCGGGAAATCCGCTGCTGATCAGCCTGGAGCGGCTCGCCGATCGCGGTTGGATTGATCCCGCTCGGGTCGACTCGCTTCCCATCGGTACCGGGCCGGTAGATTACCCGTCGGTCTTCCACCACAAACTGCCCCTGCTGTTTGAAGCAGCGCACAATTTCGTGCGCTCCGCTGCGCCGAACGCCCGCTCACGTTACCAGAGCTTCTGCCGGCAGAACCAATGGTGGCTCGACGACTTCGTTCTTTTCGACGGTCTACGTGCGCGTTTCAAGCTCGAAAGTTGGAACCGCTGGCCCCGCGAACTGACTCATCGCGATCCGGTGGCCATCGAGAAGGCGCACGCCGAAATGCTCGACGAGCTCGAAGCGCGTCGCGTCGTGCAGTTCTTTTTCTTCGAACAGTGGCAGGCGCTTCGTGCCTATTGCGCGCAGCGTTCCATTCGCGTCGTGGGCGACATCGCAATCTTCGTAAATTTCGACAGCGCCGATGTGTGGACCCATCCCGATCTGTTTTTCCTGAACTCCGACCTCGATCCCGAAGTCGTCGCGGGCGTGCCCCCGGATTTTTTCAGCAAAGACGGGCAGCGCTGGGGCAGTCCTCTTTATCGCTGGGACGTGATGAAAGAGCAGGGGTATTCGTGGTGGATCGACCGGATGCGCTGGGTTACGCACAATTTTGACTACATCCGACTCGATCATTTCCGCGGGTTCGCGCAGTACTGGGAGATTCCCGCCAACGAACCAACCGCGGTTCATGGCCGCTGGGTTGATGGTCCCAAGGACGATTTATTTGCGAAGCTGCGCGAGGCTCTGGGCGGGCTTCCATTTTTCGCCGAGGATCTCGGATACATCACGCCCGACGTGCATGCCCTCCGCGAGCGCCTCAAGATCCCGGGCATGGCCGTACTGCAATTTGGATTCGGCGATGTCGGCGCGCACGCCCATTTGCCGCACACTTTCACCACCGAGAAGGTGGTATACACCGGTACGCACGACAACGACACGTTGCTTGGCTGGTGGGCATCTGCCGCAAACGAACATGAACGCCAGCAAGTGCAAGCGTACCTGGGCCGCTGTGAAGACGGTGTCCACTGGGCGATGATTCGCGCCGCCTCCAATTCCGTCGCCAGCCTCTGTGTGGTGCCGATGCAGGATGTGCTGGGGCTGGGAAGTGAGGCGCGCATGAATACGCCCAGCCGTCCGCAAGGGAATTGGCGCTGGCGTTTTGGGGCCGAGTTGTTGCGCCCGGAGTTCGCGGAAAAGCTTGCCACGCTTGCTGAGGTTTGCGACCGGCTTCCACAGCCGTTGCCAGCGGCCGCCGGCTCGAACGACGGAGAAGAGTGGGCGGCCTGAGTAGTGTATTCTCGCTGCGAAGCAAATTGATTAAACTTTCTGGAGTACGACTTCGTGACCGAGCCCACCGATCCCATCATTCGCGCCCAGGCGGTCGAAAAGTTCTACGTGCAGCCGGATGGGAACCGCATTGAAGTTATTGCGCCCGTCAACCTCGATGTGGAGCCTGGAAAAATTATCGCCCTCCTCGGTCCTTCCGGCTGCGGTAAGTCCACGCTGCTGCGAATTCTGACCGGACTCAGCAAGCCTTCGTCGGGGCAAGTCCTCTGGCACGGACAGCCTCTTACGTCGCAGAACGCGGGCGTCGCCATTGTCTTCCAGAGTTTTGCTTTGTTCCCCTGGCTCACCGTACTCGACAACGTCGAAGCTCCGCTCGAAGCTCGCGGAGTGCCCGCGGTCGAGCGTCACAAGCGCGCGTTGCGCATTCTCGACACCGTTGGTCTCGACGGCTTCGAAAGCGCCTACCCGAAAGAACTTTCCGGCGGCATGAAACAGCGTGTCGGCTTCGCGCGCGCCCTGGTGGTGGAACCAGAAGTCCTGTTCATGGACGAGCCTTTTTCCGCGCTCGACGTGCTCACTGCGGAAAACCTGCGCAATGAGTTGCTCGAGCTGTGGATCAACAAGAAGATGCCGACCAGCGCCATTTTTATCGTCACCCACAATATTGAAGAAGCGGTGCTGCTAGCCGATCGCGTCATCGTGCTGGCAAGAAATCCGGCCTGGGTGCGCGCCGATTTTCCCATCGAACTCACGTATCCCCGTGATCGCAAATCACCACGCTTTGTCGACCTGGTGGATTACATCTACAAGATCATGACGCAGCCCGAACTCGCGCTGGCTGTGCCCGACGCAAGTGCAGCCGCGCAAAAGCCGGCTCGCCAGAAATACCAAATGCTTCCCCACGCGCGCGTTGGCGGCATCGCTGGCCTGCTGGAACTGGTGCAGGACCGCGGCGGCCAGGAATATCTTCATCGTCTCGCCGAAGTCCTAATCATGGACACGGAAGACCTGCTCCCGATCGTTGAGGCTTCGGTGCTGCTCGGATTCGCCACATTGAAGGAAGGCGATGTCCAAATCACCCCAGAAGGCACGGCCATTGCAGAAGCCGACATCCTCACTCGCAAGATTCTTTTTCGTCAGGCCGCGCTTAAGCACGTCATGATTCTGCAGCAGATCGACAGCGTCCTGCACGCCAAGACGGATCACTCCATTTCCGAGGAGTTTTTCTACGACATCCTCGACGAGCACTTCAGCCAGGATGAAGTGGAGCGGCAATTTGACACCGCCATGAACTGGGGCCGCTACGCTGAGATTTTCGACTTCGATCGCGAATCGCACCGCCTGATCCTCGCCGAGCCCGTCGGAGAGCCGCATCCGCCAACCACCAATCCGGTGCAGTTGTGAACCGTCCGGAACGGATCGCCTTCCGGCCACTGGTTCGTATCTGGTCGGTGTTGCCGCGTCCCAGCGCGGCGAGCTTGCCCGACCTGATCATGTTCTCCGGAGGGCTGGCGCTTTTCTATGGCGTCGTGGAAGTCGGACGCAACTGGCTCGGGCCATTCTATCCTCAGGTCGAGATCAGCCGCAGCCTGGGCGCTCTCCCCGTCTACGCCGGATATTCGCTGTTGCGCATCGCGCTGGCCTATGTGCTGAGCCTGCTCTTCGCCGTCACCTACGGATACATCGCCGCTTACCGTCCGCGCGCCGAACGCTTCATGATTCCGCTGCTTGACGTTCTGCAGTCCATCCCGGTATTGAGCTTTCTTCCGGGCGTGATGCTGGCCATGGCAGCGCTTTTTCCGGGACGTCAACTGGGAGTCGAATTGGGCGCGGTCCTGCTTATCTTTACGGGCCAGGTCTGGAACATGGCCTTCAGCTTTTATGCCTCGCTGAAAAGTATTCCGCGCGAGATGCACGAGGCGGCCACGATCTACCGGTTCAACTGGTGGCAGCGCTTCCTCCAGATCGAACTGCCCTTCGCCACCATCGGCCTCGTTTGGAATTCCATGATGTCGGTCGCCGGAGCATGGTTCTTCCTGATGGCTTGCGAGCAATTTGGCGACTTCCGCTTGCCCGGTCTCGGCTCGTATCTGCAGGCTGCTGCCGATAACGGAGACACTCGCTCCATTCTCCTCGGCATTCTCACCATGGTCGCCGTGATTGTGCTGATCGACCAGTTCGTGTGGCGTCCCGTGATCGCTTGGGCTGAAAAATTCAAAATGGAGCAAGTCGAGAGCACGAGCGCCCCAACTTCCTGGGTCCTCGATTTCCTCCGGCGCTCGCGCGGCGTCGCGCTCTTCCGTAAGCGCGCAGTTCGTCCGCTCCGCGAACAGATGATCCGCTACTTCGCGCCGCGACATGCCATTCGCACCGAATCAGCCGGCGAGAGCGAGACCCTTTTGTGGTTCTGGCGAGCAGTCGGAATCGCGGTTCTCGGCGCGATCGGCTACGCTGTGGTGCGGGTCGTCGTGATCTTGACCGGCCTGCAGGCCTTCGAATTCCACCAAATCGGTATCGGCCTCGCTGCGACCTTCCTGCGCGTGAATCTTACGCTCGTGCTTGGCGCCCTCTGGACCATCCCAGTCGGCGTCGCCATCGGATTCAACCCGCGCCTGGCGCGCATCGCGCAGCCGCTCGCGCAGATTGCCGCTTCGGTTCCCGCCACGGCGTTGTTTCCGGTTGTGCTGCTCGTCCTGATTCGCCTGGGCGGAGGCTTGGGAGTAGGCTCGATCGTCCTGCTGCTGCTCGGTACGCAATGGTACATATTGTTCAACGTGATTGCTGGAGCCATAGCGATTCCCACCGACTTGAAAGAAGCGGCGAGCGTATTCGGTATCCGCGGCCGGGAGCGTTGGCGCACGCTGATTCTGCCCGGAATCTTTCCTTTTCTGGTCACGGGAATGATTACGGCTTCAGGCGGCGCCTGGAATGCCAGCATTGTTGCCGAATATTTCCACTTCAAAGGCCAGACATATTCGACCGTGGGCGTCGGCGCCATGATTTCCGCAGCCACCGATGCCAAGAATTTTGATCTTCTTCTCGCCAGCACCATTGCCTTGGCCGCCGTCGTAGTAACTACCAACCGACTAGTCTGGCGGCGGCTTTATCGCCTCGCCGAGACCCGCTTCAAACTCGAAAGCTAACTGTGCGCGGTGGGCCTCAGTCTGCACGCTTGCACCGCATCCTCCAGCGCACGCGCCAACTCATCTCCCAGCGATCTTAATTCTTCCCGCCGCATCCGCTTCTGCATGGCTTCGAATAGTTGGCGCTCTTCCTTGCGGATGTGCGCGGAGAGCACCTTGGCGAACGCTTCGAGTTCGCCTTGATTCATCGCGCCCTGCTCAGCGTGACCAAAATATTCCCGCAATCGTTCGTGCTCGCTGCTGAGTTCCTCCGCTAGCGCGGCAAGGTCGGGAAAACGCCGCGCTGCGGGAAACAGGATTTGTGCTTCGGCCGCGAAGTGGAATCGGACTTCGTCTGCATAAAGTTGGCGCATTTCGAGTTGCCACGCGCTCAGATCCACAGCGTCGTCTTGCAGCGCCCGCTCGATCCGCACACAGAGCGCCAGCGCGTGCTGGTGTTGACGGGAAAGCGGGACCAGGCTCGGATCGCGCAGCATCCAACTATTATCCTCCTTTGCTAAATCTGCCCGCATGTTGAACAATGAAGAGTGCCCCTGGCCGTGGCGGCTGCTTCCGGTTCCGCTGGCGCGCCAGAGAAAACGCAAGGAGCCTTCATGCCCGCAACTGGAGAACTGATCCGCCTCATGAATTACATTGACGACATTGCCACCACTCTGCGCCGCATCAGCGCCAGCATCCCGGCGATGACCAAGGAGGAGTGCGCCCGCCTGGGCGAATACATCCGCAAGTCCGAACCGAGCTATGAGAGCGTGGTTCAGCATCTCGAGCAGTCGGGCAAAGAGTAAAGAGTAAAGACTAAAGAGTGAAAGAATGACTGAAGTCCGTACGGTTGCCGTAATCGGCGCGGGCATCATGGGACGGGGCATCGCCCATGCCGCCGCTCTTGGCGGCTATCGCACCATTCTCGAAGACCTTTTTCCGAACGCCCTGCGCAAGGCTGAGACGGAAATCCGCGCTCATCTCGACCAGGCCGTCGAACTCGGGCATGTCAATCCCAGCGACGCCCATGCAGCCTTTTCCCGGTTGGAGTATGCCGGTTCGGTCGACGAAGCTGCGCGTCAGGCCGATCTGATTATCGAGGCCGTTCCCGACGAAATGGAATCGAAGCTCGAGATCTTCATCATGCTCGACAAATTCTGCCGTCCCGCTACGATTCTCGCTTCGAACACTTCGCGGCTCAGTGTCAGTGAGATCGCGAGCGCGACCTATCGCGCCAAGAAGTGTGTGGGCATGCGCTTCTTCAATCCCGTGCATCAGATGAAGCGGCTCGAAATTGTGCGCGCGCTCGAGACCGACGACGACACGCTGGTGGCTGTCGTCGAAGTCGGTAAGCGGATGGGCAAGGAAATCGTGGTGATCAAAGAGGAGGCTTCATCGCCAGCCGCAGCGACACCGTAAACCGGCGATTTGTACCTGCTCGGGAAAGAACCGTGAGGCAGAGTGCTCGGGAATCTGAAATCGCCGGTCAGGCCTCGAAAAAGGACAAAAAACCGCTATTTTGTCCCACTTGTCCTAATAGTAACTCCGAAGGATGATTATTCACTCGCTATTTGTGTCAAGTGAATAATCCTCCTCCGAAGATATTAACTTATATTGTCCTACCACACCCCATTCCTCCTAGAATCATAGGGTTGGCGTGAGTTTACGGACGTGAGTCGCTCCGCTAGGATCGCGGCAGCGATCCGCTTCCCACTTTCGCCCCAAGTCAGACTTTCAAAGAGCCCTTGAGGATCACTCTTATGGCGGGTTCGCGGACCGCCTCTGAAGATGGAGAAACGCCCGGCCCGATCAGAAGGCTGAGTGTGATCAAGAAACCACGCTCAGGGTTGGGCATGAATCTGGGGGAAACAATTCCAGCCGCTATACGGGCTCTGCCTGAGGGAGAATAGGAACAACAGCTATGCTCAGGCCCCATCGACTGCGCACATCAGCAATTTGCCTGGCAGTCTGTGTCTCTCTGGTCAACGTTAGTCTCGCCCAGACTGCCACCAAACCGTCGGCGTCAATTGCGCCACACAACATCATGGTCACGGTCGCCGATGAGAACGATGTCGCCGTAGCGTCTGCGCTGGTATTTCTACAAGCTTCTCCCCAGGGGGTTGCGCTGCGCTGCGTCACGGATTTTGCCGGCCGCTGCGAGTTCTCCAACCTCTCCGCCGCTGCTTACCAGCTTCGCGTCGAGAAGCAAGGTTTCTACTCGGCGACATTAACGTTGCCTGCGATCCAGACAGGTGCGGCGGCGAACACCGAGGTTGCGAACACCGGTGCTGCGAACGTCGATATCACTCTCTCCCACCAGCAAGAGGTGCGCGAGGTAGTCGATGTGGTCGAGTCCCCGCCCGCCATCGATCCCGCCCAGATTGCCGCGCAACAAACCCTCAGCGGACTCGATGTACTCAATATCCCTTATCCCGCCACGCATGACTATCGCAACGTGCTCAACTTTATCCCCGGCGTCGTGCAGGATTCAAGCGGGCAACCTCACGTCGCGGGCGCGGAAACCTATCAGACGGTGACCCTTCTCGATGGCTTCAACATCACCCAGCCCGCCAACGGGCAGCTGCTGGCCCGCATCAGCACCGATGCTTTTCGTTCCATCCAACTCGAACCGGCGCGCGAGCCGGCTGAATTCGGCAAGGGTTCGGGCGGGCTGCTACAGCTGAATACCGGAATTGGCAACGATCACTTCCACTTCTATGGCACCGATTTCGTGCCGTCCATCCAAGACAAGGGAGGATGGAAGTTCGACCAGTTCCTGCCGCGCCTGACTTTCTCCGGACCGCTGCAGAAAGGGAAGGTGTGGTTCTACGAGGCTCTCGACGGCGAATACGACAACATTGTCTTCACCGAGCTCCCCGCCAATGCCGACAACGATCACCTTTTACGCATAGGCAATCTAGCCAAAGTCCAGGCCGACGTCACCAGCCGTAACATCGTCACCGGCAGCTTCCTGGTGAATCATCTCCACAATGACTATGACGGCCTCTCGCCGCTGAGTCCGCAGCTGTCAAACCCCAGGGACGTCGAATCCGCCTATCTGGCTAGCGTGAAAGATCAGTACTATTTCCGGGGAGGCGAGTTGCTCGAAGCCGGATTGGCATTCGATCAGTACAACCTCAAGTGGACTCCATACGGAACGTCGCCCTACTCCATCAACGCCGACCAAACAGCCGGTGGAAGTTACTACCTTTCCGAAGCCACGCGTGCCCGCCGCTGGCAGGCTCTGTCGAATCTGTTTCTGCCACCGCAGCACTGGCATGGCCGTCATGATTTGAAATTCGGCGTGGACTTCGACCGTCTTATCTACGACGCTCAGTTCGCCCGCCAGCCCATTTCTTTTCTGCTCGGGCAAACTGCGCCCACCGCTCCAAATACCTGCCTCACCACTGTGCTTTGTTCCCGCTACTCCACTTTTTCCGGAGGGTTGCCTTCCTCTACTTACAACTTTGAGTTGAGTGCTTACGCCGAAGACCGCTGGTTGATCGGCAATCGTCTGCTTGTCGAACCCGGCGTCCGCCTCGATTGGGACGAAGTCCTACGCACTCCGCTCCTCTCGCCGCGCCTGGCAGGAACTTACGTCCTCGACAACGCGGGGAACACCAAGGTTTCGGCAGGAATCGGTTTGATCTACGATCCCACATTCCTGTTTCTCATCGCCCGTCCTTTCGCCGGTCAACGCACCGATTATTTCTTCGACTCGGCTGGCGTGCTTACCGGGACGGTGCCGACTACATTTTCCGTCGACCGAAACGCACTCCAGGCGCCTCGTTTCATAAACTGGAGCCTGGGCCTCGAACGAAAGCTCCCCGCCGCCATCTATCTGAAAGCGGAATTCCTGGAAAGACGCGGCTCTCGCGGCTTCGTCTACAACACGCCCAGCGGCTCCGGCGGCAACTTCATTCTCGAAAATACGCGCGATGACCGCTACGACGCCTTCGAACTGAGCCTCCGCCACAACTTCCGGGAAAGCTACATGCTGATGGGTTCCTACACGCGTTCCCGCGCGCACTCCAACCAGGTTCTCGACTTCAACGTCGATAATCCTCTACTCAGTCCACAACAGCCGGGGCCTTACACCTGGGATACACCCAATCGCTTCCTGTCGTGGGGATACGTGCCGATGTTCAAATTGCCCCTCATTCACCAAACCGAGATCGCCTATTCTCTCGAGGCGCGCACTGGATTCCCTTTCAACGTCACCAACGATCAGCTGCAATTGGTTGGCTTGCCCGGATCGCATCGTTTCCCTGATTATTTCTCGCTGAACCTTCAACTCGAGAAGCGCTTTCATCTCTTCGGATATTTCTGGGCCCTGCGCGGCGGTCTCAATAACATCACCGACCATAGCAACCCCTACGTAGTGAGCAGCGAAATCGACTCGCAGCACCCGTTCCCCACCTTCAGCGCCTTTGAGGGCCGCGCCTTTACTTCACGCATTCGCTTGCTGGGCAAGAAGTAATTCTGAATGGCAAGTTGGATGTGCGGATAACCTTGCGGAGATGGTGATGAATCCTGGTTGATGGCTTAGGCACAATAATATGAGGTCCTTAGCAGCGGAGTTCAGTGCGCTTTGCCAGATTCATCTGGCACCCGCGTCTGATCCGTAATCCAGTTTACTTCCCACGTTTTGCCTCCATCATCGGAGAAGGACTGTTCGAAGTGGGGCGTACTCGTGGTCATGTTCGTCCAGACAAACCGAATGATGATGCTCTTCCCGTTCAGCAGGTCTTGGGCGTAAAACTCGCCGCGCCCATTCTTGAATTCACCGATCTGGGGCGGGTCCAGGATGCCAATTTTGCTGTTGGCCCAATAAAGGCGCCACTGATGAGATTGGGGATTGTAGAGACGCAGGGTCAGACCTTCGATGTGGCCGGTCGGGCTATCGACCTCGATCGTGTCCAGCTGAGAACGGCCATCCCAAATCTTGTAGCAGACGCCGGTACCGTCAAATTCGGTCCAGGTAGTGGAACCAGTTAAGGGATGCTGGAGCTTCTTCAGGTGATATTTCCATGATCCGATAAGGGGGTCAAAATCGTGCTGCCCATCGCGCTCCGCGGGTTGAGCTACTGTTCTCGATGCGTCTGAATTCTGCTGGGCGAATGCCGGAAACGGCTGCAAGACGACAACCAGGATGCACAGGACGACGTAGGCCCGAATGTGTTTCAGGTTCATCACTGCCTCCTCATAGTTCGTGTGTCTTTCCCGCTTCAGCTCCGAGGAGGGGCGACGCAGGGCGCGACGCTGTATGCACCCACTCCTTGCGATCAAGCCGCAAGGAGTGGGCCACCCCTGGTTATCCACCCTCTGGTTATTTTTACTGGTTGATGTCTTGCTTCGCTTCCAGTCGCTTCACCAAGCCGTCTACATAGCTCTTCTGGTTTTCGGGAGCTCCGGCGAGCGCCACCTTCATTTCTTTGGCCGCGTCGTCAAACTTGCCCTGCGAGCAATAGATCCGCGCCAGACCTGAATGCACGAACCATTGGTCGGGATGTTTCTTGGCGTTTTCGCGGAAGATTGCGAAGGCTTCTTCGCTGCGTTTTTCACCCTGCAACTGGCGAGCGTACATGTGGACTTGCAGCGGACTGGCGATCTCCAGCGCTTTCTTTTGCGCGGCTGCGGCTTCGTCCTTGCGATTAAGCGCTGTCAGCACTTTCGACTTCGTCAGTTCGTTGTCGGTGCGATCCTCATTTTCGATGGATTTGTTGACGTACATCAGCGCATCATCCAAATCGAACTTTTCCGCGAGCAGGTAGTTGGCCGCATCATCCCCGCTTATCCACGTGTACTGAGAAAGATTACGAAGCTGCTTCTTCAGGCTGGCCTGGACCACGTCGTGCACATCGACTGAGACTTTGAAGGGGACTGCGACCTTCTCCCACTCCAATTCAATTACCGCCGAATCCTTCTGCAGATCGTCGAAGTCGTAGGTCAGCGCGTTGTGCATATCGGCGGGCTTGGGTTTCACCGTCACGCGCAGCGCATCTTCTTTTTCGTCGTAGGTGAAAGCGCCCCAGGAAGTTGAGTTCTTGGAAAAAATAATCGTCCATTCATCGGCCTTCGGGATCATGTGCAATCCGTAAGTCCCTTTGTCGAGCGGCTTGCCTTCGATCTGGACGGGATCGCTGAAGCTGATCGTGGTGTTGATATTCGCTCCGGCGCGCCACACTTTGCCGTAGGGAACCAGACCATCCCAAACCTTGCGATCATTCACCAGCGGGCGGTGATAGTTGATGGTGATATCGGTAAGGCCAATGCGCTGTGAAATCTCCGCCCGCTGGCTCTGCAGGGGCAGATCGAGTACGAACGATTGCGCCGAACTTATACTCGAAATCGCGCCCGACAGGGCTGCCATCAGCAGGCAGAACAGGAATGCTCGGAAAGTTGCTCGAAACATGGGAATGCCTCCTTCAATGTGTCAATGTCGATGCAGCTCAATTTTGCTGAAAACGGGTCGCGGATCGTGGCCACGCCCCTGGTCGGCGTCTTAGACGCGCCCCGATCCCGGCCGTGAGCAGGAGTACGGCCTTTTAAATCAAGCTAACCCCGACGCTGCTTCCAGCGTCTAAGCCCCAAGGGTGAAGTGTGTTTTTTTCGGGAACCGCGCCGCCCCCGAACCCGTACTACACAATAGAGCCCAAGCCCGGGGCTTAGCCTTCCACCTAAGGCGGCGCGGCGTGAACCAACTATGCGGATGCTCATCGAAATCGTTCGCCAGTCGCTGGCCACGCTCTGGGCCCATAAGCTGCGGTCGTTCCTTACCATGTTCGGCATCGCCTGGGGCGTGGGATCGCTGCTCTTGCTGGTTGGCTTGGGCGAGGGCTTTCGCAGCGGGCAGGCGAGGCAACTCAAGAATCTTGGCCAGGACATCATGTTCAGCTTCCCCGGGCGTATCCCCGCGGTCGAAGGCAGCACGCAGTCCGGCCGCACTTACCATTTCACTTATCAGGATTATCTCGCCATTCGCAGCGAGGCGCGCTCGCTCAAGTATCTTTCCCCGGTACTCAACCGCGAGGACATTCGCGCCGTCAGCGACTACGGGTCCACCAATGGCCAGGTCTTCGGCATTGCGCCTGAATACAACCAGATCCGCAATGTGCCCGTCGGCCCGGGCCGCTGGTTCAATGACGAGGACAATACCGAGACGCGGCGAGTGGCCGTGGTCGGCTGGGAGCTGCTGAAAAACATATTCCCCGGCCGTCCGGCCGTAGGCTCGTCCATTTTGCTCAATGGCATCCGCTTCGAGATTGTCGGTGTGCTCAGCAAAGTCGGCCAGGACGGCAACAATGGCACCAATGCGCGCATCTTTATTCCTATCGAGACCATGCGCAACCTGTTTCGCCTGAAAGAGCAAAACAGCGAAGATGCCATCTCGTTCCTGAACTACCGTCCGTTTGCGCCCGCTAATCATCTGGTGGCGAAACAGGAAGTCCACGACATTATCGCCCGCCGTCACGGCTTCGATCCCAAGCTTGAAGAGTCGTTCGAGGATTGGGACACGATCGAAAACAACCAGCGCGTCGCCCGGATCTTTGACGGCATGGACTACTTCCTCGGTGTGGTCGGTGTGATCACGCTTGCCCTGGGTGCGATCGGCATTATTAACATCATGCTCGTCTCCGTCACCGAGCGCACTCGCGAGATCGGGCTGCGCAAAGCGCTCGGGGCGACGCATCGCGCCATCCTGACCCAGTTCTTTGTGGAAGGCGCGTTCCTGACCGCTTTGAGCGGGGGCATCGGGCTGGCTATTACCACGGCATTGGTCACGGGGCTCGCCGCCTTGCCTGCGCCTGAAGGATTTGACACGCCGCGTATCGTTCCGTCGTCGGCGGCCATCGCGATTTTCTCGCTTGCATTTGCGGGCATCGTTGCCGGACTTTATCCGGCGCGCCAGGCGGCGCTGCTGCAGCCGGTAGAGGCTCTGCGGCAGGAGTAGGAGCATGTGTAGAGACGGGGCTTGCCCCGTATGCTTGGACGCGGCCGAGACGCGGCAAGCTTTCTCTACAGAAAATTGGTGGGACTGATTATGATTCTTGAACTCGCTCGCCAGGCCTATAACGCGCTGAAGCACAACCGGAGACGCAGCATACTCACCATGCTGGGCATGGCTTGGGGCATCGCTACCGTCGTGCTCCTGCTCGCCTATGGGTCCGGTTTCGAGCGCGGCCTCTGGGTCGCCTTCCGCTCCTGGGGCACGAACCTGGTCTTCATCTTCCCCGGACGCACCTCGCTGCAGGCGGGCGGCACCAAGGCTGGTAGTCAAATCAAACTCACCGTCAACGATCTCGATTACCTTCAAGCCGAGGTGCCGCTGCTCAAGCGCATCTCGCCCGAAGCTTTCAAGCAGAGCACCGTCGCGTATGGAACACGCAGCGGGAGTTATGGGATCAGCGGAGTCTATCCGTACTATTCGCACATGCGCCGCATGGAGCTCGAAAACGGCTCGTTCTTCACTGAGCTCGACGAAAACACGCGCAGCCGCGTAGCCATCCTCGGCGCCAACGTCAAGAAAAAGTTGTTCTCGGGCCAGAACGCTCTCGGCGAAACCGTGCGAGTCGACGGCATTTCCTACGAGGTCGTCGGCGTGCTCAAACACGTCATCCAGGATGGCGACGACGATATGAACGGCAAGGTGTATATCCCGTTCAGCGCCATGAGCGACCTTATCAATACCTATTACCTCAACGCGATTGCGATGGAATACGAAGGCGACCACGCGAAAGTCGCCGAGGCGGTGCGCCGGTCGATGGCTTTTCACCATGAATTCGATCCCAAGGACAAGCGCGCCATCTTTGTCTTCGACGTCTTTGCCGATTTGCTTGACCTGCGCGTGATTACCACCGGCATCAAGATTCTGCTCGGGTTCATCGGCCTGCTTACGCTCGGCATCGGCGGCGTGGGGTTGATGAACATCATGCTGGTCTCCGTTACCCAACGCACGCGCGAGATCGGCGTCGAAAAAGCCTTGGGCGCGCGCGGCTGGCACATTCTCGTCCAGTTCC
>DATFZT010000174.1:0-2122 GCA_035314185.1 Terriglobales bacterium | reverse complement strand
ACCATCGATTACGAAGTGTATGCGCAGTACAACAACCGCAAGAGTGGCACCAAGACGGTCAGCCAGTTTGACGATCGTTCGCAGGTTTACATCAGCTTGAAAGTCGATACCAAGGCCGAGACCAAGTGAGCCCTTTGGCGGTCGCATCCACCCGGGCGTAACTTGTCTGTTTCCAACCGCTCCGCTACATTCGAGGTTGTCTCACGCGAAAACGCTCATGTCGTTTCTTAACGCCGCCGCCTTCCTTCTGCTGCTTGCCGGGACCGCGATTTACGCGGTCATCGTGTACAACGGATTGGTGCGCCTGCAGAACGAAATCGGCCGTGCCTGGGCCAATACCGACGTTTTGCTCAAGCAGCGCCACGACGAGGTTCCCAACCTGGTGGCCTGCGTCAAGGGCTATATGGACCACGAACGGCAGACGCTGGAAGCGGTAACCGAGGCGCGCGCGGCTTCGATGAACGCGGCCAGCATTCCGCAGAAGGCCCAGGCTGACGTCCTGTTGACGAGCGCTCTGCGTTCTCTTTTCGTGGTGGCGGAGGGGTATCCGCAACTCAAGGCGGACCGGAATTTTCTGGCGCTGCAGAATCGCATCTCCGAACTGGAGGAGCGAATCGCCGACCGTCGCGAGTTCTTCAACGACGATGTCAACACCTACAACACGCGGATCGCACAGCTTCCCGAAGTCTTCATGGCGCGGCTGATGAAACTGCAGCCGCGGCAGATGTTCCGGGTGAACGAGCAGGACCGGCAGCAGGTGGACGTGAAGCACTCGCTGGCTCGGGGGCAAGGGACGGCGTAGGAACAGCCGCCATCGGCGGATTTAGGGCCTAGAAAAAATCCCATTAACTTGTCATCCCGAGCGGAGCGAGGGATCTGTAGTTCGCGGCAGACTGCAGATCCCTCGCTTCGCTCGGGATGACAAATCCTAACGGGTTGCGCAGAGCCTAGTTGCTATCCCCGCCGGCGCGTTTCCACGAGATCAAGTCCCCGATGGTGGTGCTGGTTGAGGACGAGGATGACGGGTGCTTGTAGGACTCGACTTCCTGGCGCGACGCCTCTTCACCGACCGCCTTGATGCTCAGGCCGACTTTCTTCTCTTCCTGATTCATCTTGATGATCTTGAAGTCGAACTCACTGCCCGGTTCCAGATGCATCGGTTGTCCGTTCGCATCGACCGCTTCTGAGTTGTGACACAGACCTTCGATGCCTTCGGCAATCTCGACAAATGCGCCAAAGTTCGCCACGCGCAGGATCTTGCCATGCACGATGTCGCCGATGCGGTGCTGCGCGAAAAACGAATCCCAAACGTCGGGCTGCATCTGCTTCACGCCGAGTGAAAGGCGCCGCTTATCCGGTTCAATGGCCAGAATGATGGCCTTGACCTTGTCGCCCTTCTTCAACACTTCGGAAGGATGCTTCACCCGAGTTGTCCAGCTCAGGTTGCTGACGTGCACCAGGCCGTCGATTCCGTCTTCGATTTCAATAAAAGCGCCAAACTCGGTCAGATTGCGCACCCGGCCTTCGACCGTCGCTCCCACCGGATACTTGTCATGCAACGTATCCCAGGGGTTGGAGGCGAGTTGCCTCATGCCGAGAGAAATGCGGCGTTCGGTCGGGTTCACGCTTAGGACTACGCAATCCACTTCGTCGTTCACATTGACCAGTTTCGAGGGATGCTTCATCCGTTTCGACCAGGTCATTTCGCTCACGTGGACGAGGCCTTCAATGCCCTGCTCGAGTTCTACAAAGGCTCCGTAATCGGTGACGCTGATTACGCGTCCGTGAACGTGCGCGCCCACGGGATAGCGGTGCTCCGCATCCAGCCACGGATCGGGCGTGAGCTGCTTGAAGCCGAGCGAGACGCGCTGCTTGTCTTTGTCGTACTTCAGCACCTTTACTTGAATCTGATCGCCGACATTCACCAGGTCGCGCGGGTGCGTCAGGCGTCCCCACGACATGTCGGTGATATGCAGCAGCCCGTCAATTCCACCCATATCCACAAAAGCGCCATATTCGGTCAGGTTCTTGACGATGCCGGTGAGCACGCTGCCTTCCTGGAGATGCTCCAGCGTTTTGCCGCGCTTTTCCGCCTGCTCGCCTTCCAGAAGCTGCTTGCGCG
>DATFZT010000173.1:0-13749 GCA_035314185.1 Terriglobales bacterium | reverse complement strand
GACGCCGCGATATAACGCACTTTCCCATCGCGCACAAACTGGTCGAGCGTGTTCAACGTTTCTTCCATCGGAGTCAGCGCGTCGAAGGCGTGCATGTGATAGACATCGATATATTCGGTTTTCAGCCGCTTCAGGCTGCCTTCGACCTGTCGCGTCAGGTGGACACGCGACGAACCGACGTTGTTGGGCCCGTCACCGAAAGGGAATGTTGCTTTGGTCGAAATTAGAACGCTGGCGCGGGGCAAATGCTTGATTGCCTCACCCAGAATCTCCTCGGAAAGCCCTTGCGAGTACACATCGGCTGTGTCGAAAAAGTTTACGCCAGCTTCCATACAGAGATCGACGAGCCGTGTGGCCTCCGCCCCGTCCGTCTCACCCCACGCGCGAAAAAACTCGTTCCCGCCCCCGAAGGTTCCAGTGCCAAAGCACAGCGCCGGAACCTTCACCCCACTTCTGCCAAGTTGTCGGAACTCCATGGTTCGTTTGACGAGCCGCAGCGCTCGGTGGTCGCAACCTTTTCATCTGCTCGAACAAAAATCGCGATCCAACCGAGGTTCATTGTCGAGCTTCACTGTCTTGGAGACACACCTATCCGCAACTGGCTAGCCACCGGTACACCGTCCTTAAATGCCGGAATAAACTTCCAACTCAAAGCTGCGTTGACCAAGTCTGGATCAACCCATTTCATCTTTCCTCCCGGTTTGGCTGATCGCACTTTTCCGGACGCATCAATGACCAGATCCAAAAGCAACTCCGCTTCCGGCGGGCTTTGCCGCTGGGTCTCCGATACGGGAGGGCGCAGAAGCAGGATCGCTCTGGGCGGGATAACCTCCAATTTGCGGCTCGGTCCTGTTGTGCTCACGGCATCGAAAATCGGCGCATGTTTTTTCCTGCCCCGAGGAGGGCCTGCGGACGAACCGTCGGCCTGGCTGTGAATTCCGCGGGCCCGTGCGCTCACCAGCGCGGCACGAATCCGGTCAACATCCGCGACAGGCCACATTTCCGCCAGCGAACGCCAGGCATCCGGCTCGCGTCCGCTGTAAAGGTAATCCCAAACGATCTCCAACACTTTGATCTTCACCGCCCTTAGGTGGTGCATACGCTCTGCGGAGATTGACGGCGTCAGCGTCAATTTGCCATCGCTGCCTTTGAAGTCTTCCAGATCCTGTGGATGAATCCCGGCCCGTATCCTCGTGATTTCATCGTCGAAATCGGATTGGAACTCGGCGCTCACATCCAATAGTTGACCGTGCGCAAAGCGAAAGACGACACTCGGAGCAGAATCCAGTTCGCCCAGGGACAGATCCTCGAAGCCATTCACCGCAACGGCATCGTTGGTCCAGATTTCGACTCTGCCATCGAGATCCACATCGGACGCGCTGAAGAATTCTCCACCCATGATGGTGCGCACCAGGCGTGGTGGCTTCTCCAGCGAGTAAATCCCATACTCCACGCAGCATTCGCTATCTGACTTCTTGATTTGAAAAGCAGCCACCGGGACGCCATCTCCGAAGTTCACTCCGAATGCGTCCACATCAAGCTGCGAAACTCCATTTGCAACTACCAGCTCATGATTTTCCCAGCCGAGCTTTGCCGCACAGGCCCGCGTCGCCAAGCCTCCGTTGCGCGCCGCACCCACATGCACTTTGATCCCGGTGCGGAATTCCGCTTCAAAAATTCCATCCCCATCATTGCAAAGCACGCCGCGCCCCTGCGTTTGGCAAACTCCAAATGTCGCCCAAACGAGAAAGAAGAAGACCGACGCTGACGCCAACCAGCCGCGGCGCAATGGATAACGCACGATCCGGTACCGATCTAGGGAGAGAGATGACATCAACGCGCTCCGAGCGGACGAGTATAGCGCACGATGCCGGTCAATCTTCACTTGGGCGGCGTATGTTCAAAAGGGAGCTTGGTATATCGCGCCTTCTCGATCTCGATCACCAGCGCCACTCTTCCTTGGGAGTTGCGGATGGGAAAGGGCTTCCCTATGTACTTGTGCGAGATGGCATCCATGTACTTGAAATCGCCATCGGGACGGCGCTCGACCACGCGGCCACGAAGCTGCCCCTCTTGATACGGGTCGTCGAAACCGACGATAGACAACGAGACCCGCGGATCGCGTCGCGTGTTCTTAGCTTTGAGTGAGCCTTCCCCAGTACAGATCAGGATGCGATCATCTTCACGCCCCACCCAAACCGGTACGCTCTGCGGTGAGCCATCCGCCATGATGGTGGCAAGATGGGCGAAATTGGGACCATCGAGCAAAGCTCTGATTTCGTTGGCAAGCGGAATCGCCATAACGACCGTCCTTACGCGTAAGCGTTAAACAAATCTATCACTTCAATTCGACCGATCGACGGGGGATGCTCCGCCATTTTGTGATCTGGATAACCAGGCAGGCTGTGACCCACGGCACCAGGGCTTGGTAGCCATCTTGTGATCCGCTGGTCCCGACCGTATAGTGAAGGGTACCGAGGTAAATCATGGATACACCCTTTATGGAAACCAAGGCATTTGTGTCTCTACTCGAAGAACGTATTCATCCATACGACTTGCTCCGTCATCCTTTTTACAAAGCCTGGTCGGCTGGCGAACTCACCCGCGACGATCTGCGCGAATACGCCGAGGATTACTACCCTCAGGTGGAGGCGTTCCCGGGCTACCTGGCGCAGCTCGGCGTCCGGTTGGAAGAAGGCGAACTGCGCCGCGCCATCCTCGCCAACATGACCGATGAAAAGGGCGGCGAAGACTCCTTCGGCGAGCCCGAACGTTCCCACTCCGAACTGTGGCTCGACTTTGTGGAAGGCTTGGGCGGAAGCCGCATCCCGAAACGCCGGCCGGTTGGGGAAGTTCGCAAGCTCATCTCCTGGTTCCACCGTGTAGCCAGCGAAGGAACTGCGGAAGAAGCGTTGGCGGCTTTCTACGCCTATGAATCGCAGGTGCCGCGCATCGCGCAAGAAAAAGATCGCGTCCTACGTGAACTCTACGGGGCTGATGAGAAGACACGCTTCTATTTCACGCTGCACGCGACCATCGACGCGCAGCACGCACAGGTGTGGCGCACGCAACTGGAGAAGCGGGTCAAGACCAATCCGGAGAATGCCAAGAAAGCATTGGCTGCGGCTGAGACTGCAGCCAAAGCTTTATGGACTGTGCTCGATGGCTTCGAGGCGCGGCGAACGGAGCGGACCGCGGCCTTGGCCTCGAGCTAGAATAAGAGTCCTTCTATAGAGACCGGGCTTGCCCCGTCTCTGACGCGGCGAGCTACAATCCCTCTTTAAGCAAGCATGGCTCGACCCATCCCCATCGGCGTGCGCGGCGAGGCGGCTGAAACCGTCGAGTTGAAGCACACGCTCGCCGGATATCATTCCGAGTTGCCACCTGTCTATTCCACTCCAGACATGATTCGGCTGATGGAAACCGCCTCTTTCAACGCGCTGCAGCCGTTTTGCGATGAGGGAGAAATCACCGTGGGCATCTCCATCCACGTTGACCATCGTGCCGCCAGCGGGATCGGAATGCGAATTCACGCCGAGGCGGAACTGGAATCGTTTGACGGCCGCTTCTACATCATGCGCGTTCAAGCCCACGACGGCATTCAGGAGATCGGCCACGGTACAGTGGGGCGCGCTGTAGTACACGTTCCCAGTTTCATCAAGCGCATGCACGATAAAGCTCGCGGCTGACCGTGCTGGAGGCCAGCTTGCCGGGACCTGCCATGGCAGGCTACGAAAGAAATTAGGACGTTGATTTTGTTTTGAAGGGGCGCGGCTGCGGCGCGGACAATGAATTTTCCGCAGTCCTCTAGACCAGAGGCAGCAGAGAGAGTTATGGAATCCCAGACCAACAAAGCGATCCAGCTCCGGCAGCTCCATCGCGGACCGGGCGTGCTCATCCTGCCGAATGCATGGGATGTGGCCAGCGCCCGTATCTTTGAGGAAGCTGGCTTCCCCGCGATCGCCACTACCTCCGCGGGCATCGATTTCTCGCTGGGCTATCCCGGGCAACGCACTCCCCGCGAGGAAATGATGGCCCGCATCGCTCGCATCGCTCGCGCCCTTCACGTACCTCTAACCGCTGACGTCGAAGCCGGATATGGGCCCAGCGCTGAAGACGTCGCCAGCACCACGCGCGAACTGATTCAAGCGGGAGTCGCTGGGATGAACCTGGAGGATGGAAGCGGCGATCCGGCTCGTCCCTTAATCGGCTTTGAATTGGCGGTCGAAAAGATCAAGGCGGCCCGCCACGCGGCCATGCAAATGCACGCGCAAATTGTGGTCAATGCTCGCACCGATGTCTTCCTGCTGCCGGGAGGCAACCCGGACGCCGACTATTCCGAAGCGTTGCGGCGGCTGCTTGCGTTTCGCGATGCGGGCGCCGATTGCGTATTCGCTCCTGGACTGAAGGATGCCGAGACGATTGGGCGTCTTGCAAAAGCCGTCGAGTGTCCACTCAACATTCTCGCCGGGCCGGGAACCCCTTCGGTTCCGGAACTCAAGAAGCTGGGCGTGGCGCGTGTGAGCCTCGGAGCGGGCCCCATGCGTGCCACGCTAGGCCTTTTGCAAAGAATAGCGGAGGAACTCAAGACCACCGGAACGTACAGCGCGATGGAGGCAGCTGTGCCTTACGCCGAGGTAAACAAACTATTGGGCGGTTAAGCCGGCAAAACTCACGTGGGGACGGCCGCCCTCGGCCGTCCAGCGGAGCGAAGCTCCGCAGCGTCGGCGGCACCACAAAGTTCGAATTACCCGTTGATCAGATTCATCATGTGTTCCGGGTAGCGCAATCCCGAAGCCGCGCCCGAGGGAAACACTTCGTTCAGACGGCGCAGGTCATCCTGCGTCAGTTTCAAATCCACCGCCGCCGCGTTTTCCTCCAGATACTTCCGTCGCTTCGTGCCCGGAATCGGGACAATATCGTCCCCCTGCGCCAGCACCCAAGCCAGCGCCAATTGTGAAGGCCGACACTTTTTCTCGAGCGCGATCTCTCCCACTTCCTCCACAAGATCCAGGTTCTTCTGAAAGTTTTCGCCCTGGAAGCGCGGCGAGAAGCGGCGATAATCATCCGCCGCCAGGTCTTCGAACTTCTTGAATTGGCCGGCAAGAAAACCTCGTCCAAGCGGACTGTAGGCGACGAAGCCAATACCCAGTTCGCGGCAAGCCGCCAGGATTTCCTCTTCCGGATCGCGCGTCCAGAGCGAATACTCCGTCTGCAGCGCCGTGATGGGATGCACCTTCACCGCCCGCCGTAGAGTGTTGACGCTCGCTTCCGACAAGCCAATGTGGCGAATCTTGCCTTCCTTGACCAGTTCCGCCAGCGCACCCACCGTCTCTTCAATCGGAGTATTCGGATCGACGCGGTGCTGGTAGTAAAGATCAATGTGCTCGACGCCCAGCCGCTTCAAACTACCTTCGCAGGACTTCTTGACATAGTCGCGCTTGCCGCTGACGCCGCGGACATTGGGGTTCGTGGGATCCCGGACGATCCCGAACTTTGTGGCCAGCACGACTTGGTCGCGCTTGCCCTTGATCCCCCAACTAACCAGCGCGCGACCAACGAGTTCTTCGTTCTTAAGCGGCCCGTAGACGTCGGCGGTGTCAAGAAAGTTGATGCCGAGTTCGAGCGCCCGATGAATGGTCGCGATCGATTCCGCGTCATCGCGTCCCGAATAAAACTCCGACATGCCCATGCAGCCCAAACCGAGAGCAGAAACTTTCAGCCCAGAACGTCCAAGATTGCGTGTTTTCATTCAAGGATTCCTTTCGCAGTAGCTAATGGTCCACGATTTGCGTCTATAGATGCAACAACTGCGGGGAAGTTGCCGACGGCCTAAGAGTGTTCCACAAATTGCGTCCCCGCCGCGTACTTTGGCATCTTGTAGGCAGCCATGAATCCACCGCCAATTTGGTTTGAACGGAGGTTTGATTTCACCTTTCCGGTGGAGCAGCATCCCAACCTGTGCATACGTTTGCGAGGCACGCCGGCCCGCCTGGAAGAAATCGCACGCGCCGCTGATCGTGAGGTCCTGATCAGGAAACCGCGCGAAAACGAAAAGTGGTCGGCCCAGGAACATGCCGGGCACTTGCTCGACCTCGAACCTCTCTGGATGGCGCGGGTCAATGACTATTTGACCAAAGCATCCCAGCTGACCGTAGCCGACTTGACCAATCGGAAGACGTTCGAAGCGCAGCACAACCGGCGCCCGATCGAAGAGATCCTGGCCGAATTCCGAAGCGCCCGCTCACAACTAGTAAGCAAAGTCGAGCAGATCGACCCGGCAATTGTCGCCCGCGCCATTCCCCATCCGCGCCTGAAAACGCCCATGCGGCTCGTGGACCATCTGTACTTCGTGGCGGAACACGATGACCATCACCTGGCCCACCTCTTCGCAATGATCAACTTGCGATGATCAACGCAGACCGGTGGGGAATGCACTAATCACTGACTCGGATCAAAGGTTTCGTCTGCGGTATCACCTGGCCGATTTCGACTGCGGGAACCCCAGCATCCTGCAGCGCCTCCGTGAGCTTGCCGGCGTCTCCGGCGGCAACCGAGATCAGCAGTCCTCCGGCGGTTTGCGGGTCGAAGAGCAGCGTGCGGATGTCTTCAGGCACCGACGAATCGTAGCCCACCACGCACTCGGCAAACTCACGATTCGCTTTGAGTCCGCCGGGAATGTAGCCCGCGTGGATGCAATCGAACGCGCCCTCAAGCACAGGAATGTTAGCGGTCTGGAAAACGAGACTGACGTTTGAAGCCATAGCCATTTCGCGAGCGTGCCCGATCAATCCAAAACCAGTAATGTCAGTGAGAGCGTGCACAGACCACGGAGGGACAGCCGCCCTCGGCTGTCCAGCGGAGCTAAGCTCCACCCCGACGGGCGGGACGCCCGTCCCTACACGAGCATTGGTAATCACCTCGGCCGCCCTCTTATTCAAAGTTGTCATCGACTTCACCGCCGCGTCGATCCACCCCTGCTTCGCGACGCCCTTCTTGATCGCCGTAGAAATTACTCCCGTGCCGAGCGCCTTGGTGAATAGCAGCTTATCGCCCGGCTGCGCGCCTTGATTAGCCAGCACGCGCTTGGGATGAATCACTCCCGTGACCGAATAGCCGAATTTCGTTTCTTCGTCGCGGATGCTGTGCCCGCCGACCACCGTACATCCGGCCTCAACCATCTTCGACAGCCCGCCGGCCAGAATGCGCTCCAGAATTTCGAGATCGCCTTTTTCCGGAAAGCAGACCAGCGCCAGCGAAGTCAGCGGCTTCCCGCCCATGGCATAAACGTCGCTGAGCGCATTGGTCGCGGCGATCTGGCCGAAGGTGTAGGGATCGTCCACGATGGGCGTGAAAAAATCCACCGTCTGCACCAGCGCCGTCTCGGGCGTAAGCAGATACACTCCGGCGTCGTCGGCATGATCGAAGCCGACTAGCACATTCGGGTCCTGTTGCCGGGCTAATTTCCCAAGCACCGTGTCCAGCGCCGCCGGACTCAGCTTGGAAGCTCAACCCGCAGCTTTTACGGACTCCGTAAGACGGAATGGTTTTACGTCAGCCACGAGGCCATTGTAACGGAGCGAGAAGAGGCGGTCAGCTTCGGTGTCGCGGGCTCACTTGTGGAGCTCAATGGCAACGACATAGGCGACCGGAGGCTGAGCGGAGGATTCGACATACTCAACTTTGGCCGACATACCCTCCAGATCCTTGCAGGGATTCAGGTCACCCTTGGGCTCGAAGCCGAGAGCCGTAAACCCAATCTGGTAGAAGTTGCCGCTGTGCAATGGCATCGTCTTACCTTTGGCGGCCATCGTCAGTTCGATTTTTGAAGCATGGCAATGCACATTCTGCAGCGTGCCTACCAGGAAACGATGCGGCCCTTTTGGAATCTCTTCCGCCGATGCCCCAACATCGCCGTTGCTCTCGCCTGCGGACCCGGCATTCGCTTGGGCGCTGGCTTCTAATTCCTCCGCCGTCTGCCGTTCCCGCGCGGTCGCGTACCTCTCGACTTGCTGGAGATAGTTCTGAACCATTGCCGTTTCCGCCGGAGACTTCGCTACCCGCAAGGCTTCGCGGAGCACGGCCACTGCGTCCTTGCCCTGCTCCATCTGCATAAGAACACTGGCCGCGGTCATGCGATAACTGACATTGCCGGGGTCCAGTTCCACCGCGCTGAGTATCATCGTGTGCGCCTCGTCGAGATTTTGGCGCCGCATGCCCTCGAAGGCCGCCAGCCGCTCAAAGGGCGGCGCAAACGCCGGATTGAGTTTGATGGCGGCCCGTAAGCTGGCCTCCACCTGAGCGTCATCGCTGGGGCTGGCCCCAGCGTTCATTGAAATCGCCGCAAAATAGTAGTGGGCGATGTAACTTTGCGAGTCAAGTTTCACCGCCTGTCCGTACCACTTTCGCGCTTCATCCAGATGCCCCGCGCGAAACTCCAGAAATCCCATGGTTTCATGCGCCGACACATTCTTTGGATCTTCCTGCAGCACATGGTCGAGCAGCGGCCGGGCATCCGCAACTCGTTCGTTGTAGGCAAGGAAATCCGCGCGCACCGCGTCGGCCTGCGTCTCACTCAGCGCTTGCACCTTGAATGCCGTGTCGTCCACGCCGGTCGAAGTTGCCAGCTTGAAATAGTTGAAGCTCCCCTGATGAATGTAGCTTTCCAGATTCGACTGCAGTTGCTTGAGATCGCCGAACACGCGAGCAGCCGCGGTCACCGGGTCTACCTTCTCCCTCAGCAGTTCCGTGTAGTCGGTCAAGTGCTTTGTCTTTCCCTGAAAATCCCGTACTTCCAGGTAGTGGGTCAGCGCCCATGACTCCGCATAGAAGATGGAACCTTTCTTCTCCTCGTGGTAGTAGGGCGAACTGGTGTCGACGGTGAGAAGCGTAGCCAGCGGCAGCAGTCGGTTCTCGCGCAGCCATTGAATGTTCTCTGGACTTGGCTGCCCTAGCGCGACGTCCTTCTCGTGGATGTCGGTATTTTCATAAAACTCCGCGAGCCCCTCATTCAGCCACAAGGGTAGCCATTCCGCAGACTTGCTGAGAAGAAAGTGCGTGTACTCGTGATAGATCACCGCATATGGATGTTCGCCTTCAGCGTCCACCCGCATCAGAACATAGTTCTTGTCGGGCACTCGCAGAAAGAGGCCGCCCAACTTGAGCTGCCCTTTTGCCAGATAAGCCTGCGGTTCGAGGGCGCGGAAATCTTTCTCATCTTTGATTGCCAGCACGATTATCGGCGAACCGTTATCGATGGATACCCGCGGGAACGCTACATGAAAAACCGAGCGCATGCGCTCAAACTGGTCCGCAATACGCCGCCCGGCTTTCTCGTTGGCGTTCGTCACCACGGTGAAATGCTGACTGCGGACTTCCAGCCAGTTCTCCGGCTTATCGTGCGCTAAGGCCTGCGCAACTGCCAACAATGACCAAGCCAAAGACAAGTGCAAAGCATTGGGTTTCCACATAGTCCGAGCCCATAGTCCGAGCCCATACAGATATACCGAGGAGCAAGGAGTGTCAAATGAATAGTCTTTTGCAACTTACTCGCGCTTGTTACTTCACCGTAACCTGAGTGATCTGGGCGGGTGACGCACATCTCGCCGGCAGCACAGCGCAGCGGCAGTTAATGTCGTAACCATAACAACTGGGGGTGCCCCACGTCTCGCGATTTTCGAGACGTGGGACTCGCCACTGCACGCAGCGTGTCATTCACTGGTCACCGACTTTCTCATCAACATCCAGGCTGTGAGCGCCACCACAGATCCAGTTGACCGACGTGATACAATGTTTATTTGATTGGGGCAGTTTCGAGACCCGTCCGTGAACCACGACGGTCCTCGAAGCTGCCCCAAAACCATTTCAGCGCTCTTTGACAACTGTAAGTCCTTATTCCCGAAGATTTTGGAAAAAGGCCCTTTAGACTCAAAGATTTGGAAGGAATTTCCTCCTAAACCAATGATTCTTAAAGGTCGCGTAAAAAAAAAGAATTTCAATGATCTGGGGGTAGATCCTGCGGCGAGGCGAAGAGCAGGACTAAGTCCTTATTATTGAATACTTTAGAGTTAACTCCTTATTTTGAATATTTTGCAGAAAACGGGGGGGAGGGGGTACCCGCATTTACTGAGAACTGAGAACTCCCCTACTTCACGCTGACCTGCGTGATCTGCAGATCCGGATAAGCATGGTTCCACTGCGCCGAGATGTTCTCAAACGTCAGCCGGAAAGGTTTGCTCTGCCCAGGCGCAAGCGGAGACAGGTTGAGGTCCACGGCCTCATCGTAAGGACCGCCAGTACGCAGCACGCGGATGGGAAGTTCTTCCCGCTGCGCCGTCTGTCCCAGGTCGTCCTTGAAGGTAATCTGCGCCACCGCATGGATGACCGTCTTATCGCCAGTGTTGGTGATGGAGCCATCGAGATAGCTGACCGTAGCGCCCACAAAATTCTGCGCGGCGCTTGTCTTGAGGTCCGAGAATTTCAGGTTCGCGGCATACGCCGGAGGAGGAACGGGCTTCTTCTGCTCGCCACGAAAAATCAGCGCGAGAATGCCGACAACTATTCCTACGATGACGATCCCGATAAGGATCGGGCGGAGACTGGATTCCTGCCGATCCGTTGTGGGGTTTGCGTTCGGCTGGAGCAGGCCATCCATGGCGGGATTGTACTACCGCGCGCCCACCTCGGAGGATGATGCCTTCGAGGCGTTCCCCGACGCGCGCGCACCGGTGACCCGGTAGTTGTTGTATTCAATAGTCAGCGTGGCGCGCCCGCCGAGCCGGATGTAACTTATCGACTGGTTGCGCCGAGGAAGCCAAAAATCTTGAACTTTTATGTATTCGTGATGAATTTCACTCTTCTTCGTCCAGAATGAAGGATTCTGGGCAGGCTCGGCTTCAATCCGGGTCACGGCGAAATCGGTTCCATCGACCCACACTTTGCCGCGATAGAGGTACTTGCTTTTCGTTTTCGGATACACGGCGAGCACGTATTGGCTGCCCTGGTTCGATGAATTGACGCTCGACGAATTGACGCCCGAGGAATTGTTCCCCGCGGACTCGAAGCCGATCAGCGCGATGTCGTAGTTGTCGCGGTTCAGCAGTGTGCGGGCGTGCAGTTCCGGCTCGGCCGCTTCTCTTTCGCTCTCCAGCAACCGTTTGAACACGCGCTCGACGATCAGCTTCGATCCCGTTTGCGAGATGACTTTAAAGCTCTTGCTGGAAGGACTGTCAAAAGTGGCCTCCACCGTCATTTCGGCTTCGCGATCGCCCGGGAACCCGCGATAAGAAAGGCGATAAACCCGTGTGGATTCGTAGTGGCGCAGAGCCTGTGCCCGCTCCACATCCTTGCGGACGAGATTGTCCACGACCTGATCGACCGAGAGCGGCGCCGTCGTGATGGAACGCGGGAGCGGGCTGGAATCAACCACGGCCCCGAATGCGCTAGCCAGTGCAACCGCCAACAAAATGAAAAATCTGGCCGAGCTTTCCATTGAACTCCGCATCGAAGAACTCTGGATCGAACTCAAAACTGTGCGCATGCATCATCCGTTGAAGGCCTAGATTATCACTAACGGGCATCCCAGGCTGTTGGGCCGGCCTGACGGCGGAGCGGCACCTCGGTGTCACGATTTCGGCACCGGCTTTTGCCGACCAAGCAAATCTCTCCGGTTCATGTTGATTTCACCCACCGTAGCAACCAGGTCACCATGCCAGGGGTATGTTTTCAATCACTTGCCGAACAGGGAAAACGGTCAGATAATTGCTCCCACTCAAAACAGCAAGAGGAGCCCTTCCCCATGTGGATCCGTGAAAGCGAAAAGTGTATTCAATGGAACTGGATCGCGATCTTCTCCTACACCGCGTCACTGGCATTCAGCTTGGCAATTTGGAGAGGTCTATTCCGGGCCGTGGAATATTTAGTGAAGTGAGACGAGAAGCTTTGAAGTGAAGTGAGAATCTGCCAGCGCGGCGATCAGTGCCAAGTCTTGAGGCTCCGGCGCGGCGCATCTACCGGTCATAGTGCAGCAGCGAGAACACATCGTATTTCTCCAGTTTCTCGCGGCCCCTCAGGAAGTCCAGTTCGACCACAAACGCCAGTCCCGCAATCCGCGCGCCCAGGCCGCTGGCCAGCTGCGCCGTAGCAACCGCCGTTCCCCCGGTGGCCAGCAGGTCGTCCACGATCAGAACGCGCTGACCTTTTCTGATGGCATCTTTGTGGATCTCCAGCGCGTTGCTGCCATATTCCAGTTCGTAGCTGACCTTCACCGTTTCGCCGGGCAGTTTTCCCGGTTTGCGGACCGGCACGAATCCCGCATTCAGCCGGTAGGCAAGCGCTGGTCCAAAAATAAATCCGCGGGCCTCCATGCCCAGCACCAGGTCAATCTCTTTGCCGATATAGTTTTCCGAGAGCGCGTCGATCAGGCGTGCGAATCCGACTTTGTCCTTGAGCAGCGTGGTGATGTCGTAGAAGAGGATGCCTTTTTTCGGAAAATCGGGCACCTCCCGGATCAGCTTTTTCAATCCGTCGCAATCGACCCTCTTGGCCGGCATCTTGGTCGCCATCGTAAAGTTATGCTCCCCGAACCTGAAATGAATTGAGTCCCGCGACCGGTTCGGCGTCAGCTTGCTCTACGTTATCCACCCGCGCCGCTCGCGGCCCTTCCTGCAGGCGCGATCGCAATCCGGCCAACTGCTCGCGCGTTCCCATGGCCAGCACTTCGACGCTGCCGTCGTGATTGTTGCGCACCCATCCTGCAATCTGCAGAATGTGCGCCTCACGCTCGACAAACCAGCGAAAACCAACGCCTTGGACACGCCCGCGCACCAGAAAGCGACGAGCTTGAACGTGAGCGTGAGATTGATCGTTTGTGGACATGGTTCGATTGAAGAAGGTTCGATTGAAGAGCTGCCTTACTGCGCCCGCGACAGATACGTCCCCTCCGCCGTATCCACCTTGATTTTCTCGCCCTCGTTGATGAACGGCGGCACCTGAACAATGAGACCGGTTTCGGTCTTCGCCGGCTTCGTCACACTCGATGCGGTTGCGCTCTTCAGGCCGGGCTCGACTTCCGTCACGGTCAGCACCACGGTCTGCGGCAATTCGATTCCCACCGCCTTGCCGTCGAAAAACTCCACCTTGATCTGGAGATTCGACGTCAGGTAATCCACCGCGTCGCCGAGCGTGTCGCGAGTCAGGTGGGTCTGCTCGTAGTTCTCCGTATCCATGAAGTAGTAGCTGTCGCCATCGGCGTACAGGAATTCCATATTGACTTCATCGACGTTGACCTTCTCGATCGGGTCGGGAGAGCGGAAACGGTGCTCGAACATGGCGCCGGTGCGGAGGTTGCGCAGCTTCGCCTGGATGAAGGCGCGCAGGTTGCCCGGCGTGCGGTGCTCGACGCTGAACACGGAATGCAAGTCATTGTTGTGCTTGATGATCATGCCGGGACGGAGTTGGGTCGCTGGAATCGACATTGCTGGTTTACATCTCCTTCACTCTGCTAGGAATTCTGGGCAGCGGGGCAGGTCCATGGCATCCGCCGCACTTGGGATTAACGCTTCATTTTACACAGGCGGAGGGGGTTATGGAAACAGCGGCCCGTGCTGCCTGTAGATGCTCCAAGATAATGTCACCCCCTAACTGCAACGAGACTTTGTCACCCTCTCAGGATGGTGACGATGAGTCAGAAAGAGTTCCAACGAGTGAAAGTGATTGAGAATGCAGCGAGCGGGAGGCTGAGCGTACGCG
>DATFZT010000172.1:0-18700 GCA_035314185.1 Terriglobales bacterium | reverse complement strand
TCGCTTCAGCAATAGACCAGTCCGGGATTGCGCCCCGCCGGCTGGCGACCAGCGCTCCCACACGATTCGCGAAATCGGCAATTTCCCGTGGCGACCATCCGCTCCCTAATCCGTGCAGAAAAGCTGCCGCGAAGGCATCGCCCGCGCCGACCGTATCCACCACTTGAATTGGATAGCCGGGTGCTTCAATGTATTGCCCGTTCATCAGAACCGTGCAGCCGAGCGGACCCCGGGTTATGCACACGCCTTCCCATTTGTATTGGTCCGCATAATTCCGGCAGAATTCCTCTAACGAGCGATGTCGAGTGCCGAACAAGCGGGCCAGGGCCTCGACCTCTTCATGATTCAGTTTCACGACTGTTGCCCGTGACATGAGTTGTTGGATCAGCGTGGGCGTGTAGGAATCGGCTCGCAAATTCACATCGTAAAAGCGGCGCGCTCCCGACGTCCGATCGAGAAGCTCCGTCGTCAACTGCCGAGCCTGGGGACTGATTTGGTGCAGCGTTCCGAAATAGATCCAATCGACCGGACGCGAAAACAAGCGATCAAACTGTGCCGGCGTGAGCTGCGGAAAATCGTACGCTGCCGGCCGGTGAAGAATAAATTTCGGTTGTCCGTCGCTCGCCAGCGCCACCGAAACGATGCCCGTGGCATGATCGTTATCTAAATGCAGGTATTCCGTGGTCAGGCCAAGCCGAGACATGCTGTCGATGACCCTCTGGCCACGCGGATCCGCGCCCACGGCACTGATGAATGAGACGGTGTGTCCTAATCTGCTGAGGTGCGCTGAGAAGTTAAACGAGGCGCCGCCCAGGTATTCATCCTGCCCGACGATGTCCCAAAGCACCTCACCGATACTGATGACATTCACGCGCAATCCTCGAAGACCACGTCTGGCGTGTGCATTGCAGCTTGAAATTCTGGCACAGTATACACTCCCGCGTTGCAGACGCAGCCGCCGGGTTAATTCGCTGCGAAGGCCTCCGTCAGGGAGATGATTTTCAGCGCACCCCTAAGCTGATCGATGGTGGCAGCGGACTTTAGAGTAATGGTGGCGGGCTCGCCGGGAAGCAGATCGAAATAATTGTCCGAGCTTTCGACGTCGAGATCTCCGAAAGAAATATAGACGCCGCGCGCGAGCTTCGGTGATTGCAAGGTAATTGTGTAGTCTTTATCTTTATTGTTATCTTTGCCACCCGGGCTGAGGGTAGCTTCGATCTTGGGCATGACCGGCAGTTGCAGGTTGTGCGTCACATCAAAAAATATCAGGTTCCGGGAAACTGATTTTCCGGCCACTTCCAGGTCGACCACCAGAAAACTTCCGCGAAGATCGGCTTTCGCCGCCAGATCGGCCTTATCGAAGGTCATGTAGATCGCGCTCGATTGCGCTGGAGCCTGAATATCTTTCGTTTGATCGAGCAGAGCCTTCCCGGAGAAATCGAGAAGCCGGGTGTGAATCGTTCCGGCAAACGGCTTCAGGTTGTCCGACACTACGTATACATCCACCTTATCGTCATGCAAATAGGGCGACACCAGCACATCGTCGTAGAAGCGCCGGGCATAGTAATGCAACGCTTTCCAGCGCCCGAAGTAATCGATGCTTGCCCATGAAGCTACCGGCCAGCAGTCATTCAACTGCCAGTACAGCGAACCCATGGTGCGCGGCCGTTGCCGGCGCAAATGCTCGGCGCCGATCTTGATGATCTCCGCCTGTTGCACCTGGCTCAGATAGACGAACGAAGCAAAATCCTTGGGCTCGCGGTATTCGCGCAACATGTAAGTCAAAATGCGTTCGTTGCCGCCCTTATTTTTTTGGTGGGCCTGCATGACGGTGGAATGAATGTCAAAATCCTCCGGCTTGCTGGCAAACGTTCGGATGGTTCGCATCTCGGGAAAAGATTGAAAGCCGTATTCCGTCATGAAGCGCGGAAATTGCTTGGTATAGTCTTGCGCCGATGCCTGCTGGTGCCACACCGCCCAATAGTGCATGTCGCCGTTGTGCTGATTATCGGGAATCTCCTCGAAGTTGGCGCTGGGAGAGCTGGGCCAGTAAGGCACGGGATCGCCATACTGACTGACCGCGCTCTTAAGGACGTCGGCAAACATCACCATGTAATCCTGCCAGACGCGATCGCGGATTGCCGGAGAGATCGCTTCCTTGAATTCCTGCCGATCGCCCCAGTGACTCCATCCCGTTTCCACCTCATTATTTCCGCACCAGATTACGATGCTCGGATGATCGCGCAGGCGCTTGATCTGCTGGATCGCTTCCTCGCGGACGTTCTCCTGGAAGGCCACATCTCCGGGAATCATGTCGCCGCCGAATGCAAATTCCTGCCAGACCATGATGCCGAGTTCATCGCAGATATCGTAGAAATCATCGGACTCATAGTAGCCGCCACCCCATTCACGAACCATGTTCATGTGCGCGTCGCGCGCGGCCTGCAGGATTTTGCGATGAATGTCCGGAGTTACACGATTGGGAAAGCTGTCGAATGGAATGACGTCCGCGCCTTTGGAGAACACCGCGATGCCATTGACCACGAACTCGAAACTCTTTCCCCATTGATCGGCGATGCGGTGCAGCTCCACTGATCGCAGTCCGGTTTTCACTTCGGCGTGCGCCGCCTCAATTTTCTTGCCCAGGCGAATGGAGGCCGAGAAGCGGTAGCGGTTCTGCGCACCGTATCCGACCGGATACCAGAGCTTGGGCGCGGCGATGCGAATTGGAAACGAAACGTGATTCATGCCGGCATCGAGTTGCAGCGGCTGGGTTCCATCGGGCGTCGCTGGTCCGGAAAGTTCATCGTGCGCCAAAGCGAGAGTGGCTGTTGTCGGGTGGCTGGCTTCGATGTCGAGTTCCGCTGTGACCAGAGCGGTGTCGGCAGTTATCTTCTGTTGGTGGATGTGGAAGTTGTCGATGCGCAGCGCATCCCAGGCTTCCAGCCGCACCGGCTGCCAGATGCCTTCGGTCATGAAACGCGGTCCCCAATCCCAGCCGTAGTTGTAAGGCGCCTTGCGCGTGTAGGGAGCGGTAGCGATGTCTTCCTCATTCCCGTAATTATGAGTTGAGATCGAAGGCAAAACGTAAGGCAGCGACTTGACGTAGGGAAGCATCTTTTCAACAGCAGAATGGAAAACAATGCGAAGCGTATTCGGACCGGGCTTCAGCAGCGGCTTTGCAGCGATTCGCCAGTGGCGGAACATATTGTCGGCATGGAGAATCGCTTGATCGTTCAGGTAGACGTCCGCCAACGTGTCCAAGCCATCGAACACCAAATCGACATGGTCATGCGCAAGCGTGGCAGCGTCGGCTTGAAACACAGTTTGATACTCCCAGTCGGTCAGGCCGATCCATTGCAAGCGGAATTCGTTATCCCGATCGAACGGGTCCGGGATGAGTTTGTTGCGCAGCAGATCGGTGTGCACCACGCCCGGAACTTGGGCCGGATGCCACTGCTTAACATCTGGTTGGTCCGCGCCTGCGATTCCGACGAGGTCTCCGACCGCGCGAAACTGCCAATCCGCGCTCAGCGTTCGCGAGGAAGACTCAGCGGCTGCGAGCGGCACCGCGAGCAAAGAAAGAATAAAGACAAAAATAAAAATGAAGTGCGCGGATACGGCAATTGCGAGACGGTGAAGGAATCGCCACTGAATCAGCTTCATATAAGCTCTCCTGTTTTATCTGTCAAAAAAACGAAATCCTCCGGCATCGGCCGGTGCTTCGGCGAATCAATCGGGTTCTCGTCATGCATGGGTTAAGTATTCCGAGCAAAGCGCCGCGCCGCCGGCAATGCCAGCATCGGCGCCGTAGTGAGCTTTGAGCAAGGGAATTTCCTGGCACCGTGAATTGATGCAGTATTCCACCAGGCCCTCGGAGATGTCGCCGAAAAATGGATGCAGCATCGCCGCCACGCCGCCACCGATAATGATGACGTCCGGTTCCACCAGATCGACAATATTGCTCAGCCACAGCGACAGCAGTTTAACGGTTTCCTGCAAAACTTGTTTGGCCAGGAGATCACCAGCGGCGTAGGCTTCTCCGACCATCTCACCGGTGACGGCGTCAATGTTCCCGTGGGCAAGATCCAGAATGCTGGAGCGGGGGCTTGGTTTCGACGCCAATTTAGCGCGAGCTCTTCGGGCGATGGCGGGGCCGGCGGCCAGCACCTCGATGCAGCCCGGCTTGCCACATCCGCAGCGCGGGCCGTCGTAATCGATACTCATATGTCCGCCTTCGGGCGCTGCCCCAGTCCGCCCGTTGTAGATCCGTCCATCGATCACCGCGCCCGTTCCGATGCCGGTGCCAATGCAGGTATAGAAGATGTGTCGATAGCCTCGACCTGCTCCCCAGTAGGCTTCCGCGAGCGCCGCAGCATTCGCGTCATTCTCAACCTTTACGGGTGCACGATAGATTTTCTCGACCTCGGCCGCCAGCGGAAAATTTCGCCAGCACGGAAGATTGGGAGGATTCACCACAACTCCGGTCGCCGGATCCAAGGGTCCGGGCGAGCAGATACCGATTCCACGAATCAGGGGCCGTACTTTCGCATCATGGGAGAAAAGAAGTTCGATCGCGGATGCCACCGCCGCCAGTCCGTCGGCGGCTGTTCCGTTCGCCACCATCGGAGTACGGATCTGAGTCTTGATTTGACCGTTGCGATCAACCAGTCCGGCGGCAACCTTGGTGCCGCCAATATCCACGCCCACCACGAGACCATTAATCTCTGTCATCGCAGACTGTAATCCCGCACCACTACTACTACCACTAAGGAACGGCACAGTATACGCCGCCGATCAAGACAGTGCGGAAACCTTCGCGCACAACTCCCACGCGCGTCAGGCTTGGTGAAGCGAGAAGAGTGGCGAGAAAACGAGTAAAGTATTGATCAAGCGAGGAGGCTCAGTGCACACACAGCGGCATGATGGTTCCCCTGATATCAATATAAATATCAAAATCAAAGCGGTAATTCTCGATTACGGTCAGGTTCTGGCTCACTGCACCGCGCCAGATTTCGGACGCATGGCGGAAATGTTCAATGTGAGTTTCGAGTCGTTTTATGAGCTGTGGGAAGCCAGCCGAGGCCCGTATGACCGCGGCGATCTGACTGCCGAGCAGTATTGGTTGAAGCTAGCAGCACAGACCAACAGTTCGATTAGCCGCGAACAAATCGAGATCCTCCGGCAAGTGGAAGTTGAAGTCTGGGCTCATACTGATCCGGTGATGCTCGATTGGCTGAGCCAACTTCACGCAGCGGGATTTAAAACCGGCTTGCTGTCGAACATGCCTGTGGACCTGATGACCTATGTGCTGGCGAATTTCCGGTGGATGGAGAACTTTGACTTCAAGACATTCTCTTGCGAAGTCAGATTGCTCAAGCCGGACGCAGCCATCTATGAACACACCCTGCGCGGGCTCGGCGTGGCGGCAGCGGAAGCGCTGTTTGTGGATGATCGCGAGAACAATATCCAGGCTGCGCGAAAGCTGGGCATGCGTGCAATTCAATTCCGAACCGTTGCCCAGTTCAAGGACGACCTGGCTGCGTTGGGCTTCCCCATGCTGCCGGTGGCGGCGAGTTCTGGGGCGGGTTCGATGGAAGGGTCGGCGCAGGAAATCAAATTTCAGCTGTAACGCCGAGGTCGCGGTACGCTGATCAATGATCAATGCCACACGTCGCTAATGCTACAGCCGGCTAATGCGGCGATTCCTCTTTGCCCGGCGCTGGCGGCGGAGCCGAGCCGCCTTGCAATCTTTGGAATTCCCTTATCTCATGCTGTGCCGCCGCCGTCTTCCCCTGTTTCCGATACAGACCTGCCAGGCCGAAATGCGCCTGCGCCGCCAGCGAACTTTCCTTTTCGATGGAAAGGAGCTTGGTCCATGCTTTCTCGGCCGCTGCGGCATCTCCCTCCAGCGACGCGGACTTCCCCAGCGAATAGAGCGTCTCGGGCATGTCGGGCATCAACTTGTCGGCGCGCAACAGTTCCATCCGCGCTTCATGCACTTTGCCCTGTTCCAACAAAGCCGCTCCCAGCCGGTAAGCCGCTTCGGCGTTTCCGGGTTGCAGTTTGGCTTGAGCGCGAAACTCTTCTTCCGCTTTGGGCCATTGGAATGCGCCTGCATACACTTCGCCCAGTTCCAGGTGAACTTCGGGGATATCCGGACGCAAGCGCAACGCGTCGAGGTACTCTTTCTCTGCTTCCGGCATTTGACGCAGCACGAAGTAGTTTTCTCCCATCGCCTGATGCGCACGGGGAGAATCTGGATAGCCACCGAGCAAGGTGTCGATCGATTGTTTTGACAGCAAACCGCTGGCGCGGCCAAGGTAATACAGGATATCGGGGTCGTTGGGACGCGCGTTCAATGCCGCCTGCAGATTCGCGACCGCCTCCGGCAGTTGCCCGGCCTGGATCTGCGCAATACCCAACGCGGTCTTCTCTTGCGCTCGTTCCAGGTGTGGAATCGCCTCAGCCGCGTAACCCTGTACGAGCAGGGCATAGCCCAGCAACTGATGAGCGGGTGTCGAGTCCGGATCGACTTCCAGAGCTCGCTTCAGCGGAGCAATCGCGGAACCGTAATCATGCTTCTCCATGTAGGCTTGGCCGAGGCTGATAAATCCGTCCGCGAAGGCGGGATCGAGCTCGGTGACCTTGCGATACTCTGCGATGGCAACATCGAACTGTCGTTGTTTGTCGGCCGCCATTCCCGCCTGCATGTGCTCGGCGGCCTCCGGTGTGGGAGTGTGGAAGGCGAACCACAGGAGTAAGAGTGCGCGGGTCATCGATTCTGTTTCTCCGGCTCGCGGACTTCCAGAAACTGATCGGCGTGAACGTCATTCAACGTTTGGTGAATGCCCGATGGCCACACGACTTCCACCTTGGCGTTCTCCGCCGTTCCGAGTCCAAAATGAAGGCGCTTGTCGCTCGCCGAAAGATAACCCACGGTTGCGGTCGCGAATCGCGTCTGCCCGTTCACCTGCACGCGGGCGCCGTATCCATCGCGATTGCTGCGCGTACCTCGCAGCGTAATCACCAGCCAGTGCGCCTTGCTGCCCTCCTTGCCACCATCGTTCATGAGCACCTGAGGATGGCCGCCGAGACAGGTCATCACCACGTCCTGCCAGCCGTCGTTATTCAAGTCGCCGAACGCTGCTCCGCGCGCGGCCACGGGAGTCGTGACTCCGGAATCGACGCGTTCGAATCGGCTATTGTGATTCATCGCCACCAGTGGCGTGTCCAGATAGTGCAGGGAAGGGTCGATGCTCTCCACGTTATCCAGCACGTGGGCCTGGGCGACAAATAAATCTTTCCATCCGTCATTGTCGAAGTCTTCCAAACCGAGGCTCCAGCCGGAGCTTCCACTCGAAAGCACGCCGAGACCGGTTTCGAGACTGCGATAGCTGAACGAACCGCCGCCGTCGTTGTGATAGACGCCGTAAATTTCGCGGGGCAACAGGGTCACCATTATGTCTGGCCGCCCATCGTTGTCATAGTCTTGAAACACTACGCCCATGCCCGACATTCGCCGGCCGTCCTCAGACAACGCCGCGCCCGCCTCGAGCGCAACTTCGCTGAAGGTTCCGTTCCCATTATTGTGATAAAGATACTGCTGCATGCCGTCGTTGGATACAAATATGTCCGTAAAGCCGTCTCCATCGTAGTCGGCAAATCCGACACCCAGCGCCCTGCCCTTTTTTGCTGCGATACCGGATCGCTGGCTCACGTCCGTGAAGGTTCCATCGCCGTTGTTGTGATAAAGGATGTTGGTGGTGGCGGGAAATTCCTCTGGCGGACAATAAGTGTGGTAATTGCCGCCGCAGTCCTTATTGTGCTTGGTGTCCCAGTCCATGTATCGGGTAACGAACAAATCCAGTTTTCCATCGTTGTCGTAGTCGAAAAATCCAGCCGAGACCGACCAGCCACCCGCAGCTACTCCCGCCTTCGCAGTTACGTCCGTGAAGGTGCCGTCCCCGTTGTTGTGATACAGAATATTCTTGCCGTAACTAGTGACGTATAGATCGGGATAGCCGTCGTTGTCATAGTCGCCCACTGCCACTCCCATGCCGTAATTTCCATCTCCGGCATTCGCCAGTCCTGCTTGCTCGGTTACGTCCGTGAAGCTTCCATCCTTGTTTTGACGGAACAGTCGATTCCAGTATTTCGGGTCATGACGGTCGAAGTCTTCTGGTGTTTGCATGGGGCTGGTCACGCGTCCGCCGTTCACCAGGAAGATATCCAGCAAGCCGTCGTTGTTATAGTCGAGCAGGGCAACTCCTCCGGGCATGGTTTCGATCAGATATTTCTGAGGAGTGGGCGAATTCTGCAGCGTGAAATCCAAACCGCGCGGTTGATTCACTTTGAACACCGGCGCGGCCAGAGCCGCACCAAACAGCACCAAGGTCATGACCGACACTACGCGCAGCAGAGGGTTGAGCAACTCGGGATTCCTTCCGCCCCTAGCATATCGCGCTCGCGGCGCTAATTGCACACCAGCGCGCGAAGGCGCGATTCTGCCCGCTAAGTTCCAATATTAAGAGCTAAGGCATCCGCCGGGTCGATTCGCGTTCCACCAGCTTCGGCGGAATCAGAATTGTCCTGGGTGGCACGGGGCGCTTAATTCCGATTCGCTCCAGCAGTAGTTCAGCGGCCCGTGCTCCGATCTGGTAGGTGTTTTGATCGACAGTGGTGAGCGGAACCGCTAAGACGTCGGAGTAGTGAATATTGCCGGCTCCAACCACCGAAATATCGTTGGGCACATTAAGGCCGCCATCCTGGATCGCCTTCATGGCGCCAATCGCGACGGGGTCGCTGAAACAGAAGACTCCATCCACCATCGGACGAACGCGCAAAAGCCGCCGCATGTTTTCATAGCCCGCCTCGTCCCCGTGGCCGCCACCTATGACGTAGCGTGCATGCATACGTTGACCGCCTTTCGCCAACGCCTTGCGGTAGCCTTCGTGACGCTCGGCAGCGATTCCAATTCCGGGACCGCGCAGGTGGCCAATGCGGCAGCATCCGCGTGCGATAAGATGCTCCGTCGCCAACCTGCCGATGGCCCGGTTGTCCACACCCACAAAGGATGCGCGCAGCCCAACCATGGGCCGGTCAATCAGAATGTAAGGTACATCCCGCTTTTGAATTCGCTGGAACAAACCCAGGCAGCGGGCGGGTTGGGCGGTAGCGATAATGAGTCCGTCCACTTGCCGGGCCAGGAAGGAATCCGCTTCGCTCGCTTCCAGTTCCGGATCTTCCTCGAAATACGAAATGATGACGTGATAGCCGTGTGGCCGCATCGTCTGCGCCACCGCGCGGGCGACTTCCGCAAAGAAGGAGTGGGTGAATTCCGGCAGCAGCAAGCCGACGGTGTAGGTACGCCGCGTCACCAGGCTGCGCGCTACCCAATTCATCTGATAATTTAATTGCTTGGCGCGGCGCAGCACGCGCTGGCGAGTGGCTGCGCTGATTTTGCCTTGATTCCGCAGTGCCTTTGACACGGTCACTACCGAAACCTTCAGGTCTCGCGCGATGTCCATCATCGTCACGGCCATGGCGAGCCAAGCATACCACTTGTGCACTGTCTAGAAGCCTAACAATTACTCTTGTTTAACGTTTACCCTGCGGCAAAAGTCTACAATTACCCATATATTAACGTTTACCCTAACGGAAAAAGACTATTTTCTTCTTGACAACGCGTATTCCCATGGTCAAAACTTCGGGGTTGAAAAAAACATAATTTGCGGAGGGTTCGAATGCTGTCTTCCAAGTTGCAGACACTGCTTCTCTCCATTGTCCTAGTCTTTACGACTGCTCTTTCCCTTTACGGCCAAAGCACTTATGGCACAGTCGACGGCACTGTGATGGATCCTTCCGGAGCGGCCGTGGCTGGCGCTGACGTTACCCTTACCAACACCGGTACCCAGGAAAAGCACACGCAGGCTACGGGCGGCACCGGCGCATATTCGTTTGTGAACGTGATCCCTGGTAATTATCGCCTGGACATTACGAAACCCGGCTTCAAACATTTCGCCCGAACCAATGTCGTGGTTCAGGTGCAGCAGGAAACTCACATTGACGCCAACTTGACGGTTGGTCAGGTGAGTGAGTCGGTGGAAGTGACGGCCGAGACCCCGCTGCTGCAGGCGGAGACTTCATCTTTAGGCCAAGTGGTAGAAGAGCGCAAGGCCAACGAATTGCCTCTGAACGGACGCAACATTTTTAACTTGATCACGGTTTCTCCCGCGGCGGTCGCCCAGGGCGGGTCCGGCGGTTCGCCGGTGGGACAGAACCCGTTCAGCTGGGGCAACTACCAGGTTGGAGGTTCGTTCGCCAACCAGGGTGCGGAGTACCTCGACGGTCAGCCGCTGAATATCGGCTACATCAACCTGCCGATCATCATTCCGACCCAGGATTCCATTGGTGAGTACAAAGTCCAATACAACAATCAGGGCGCGGAATGGGGCAAGTTCTCTGGTGGCCTCGTGAACCTGAGCACGAAGTCCGGCACCAATAATTGGCATGGTTCCGCCTATGAATATTTCCGCGCCAGAGTCCTGAACGCCAATGAGTACTTCAACAAGAATTTCGAGCTCTCGCAAGGCGAGCCGAACAAGCAGCCACCGTGGACGCAGAACCAATACGGATTCCAACTCGGCGGGCCCGTGATCAAGAATAAGACCTTCTTTTATACGAGCTGGGAGCAGTACCGGCAGCGCACGGGATCGCCTTTCACCACCACCGTTCCCTCAGCCAACATGTTGAACGGAGATTTCTCGGCGGTGTGCACGGCGCCAGTCGCCCAGGGCGGGCAAGCGGGTACTTTCAACGCGGCGGGCATTTGCAGCGTCCCGGCAGGCCAAATTTACGACCCCTACACGGTGAACCAGATCTCGGGAAACCGCACGCCTTATGGGCTGGACGCAGGCAATCCCACTTGCCCTGGAAATTGCATTCCCAGCGCGGAATTCAACCAGGCGACAACTGTGATGTGGAAGAAGTACTTCCCGGCGGCCAACGTGGCCGGCGCAGTCGTGAGCAACTATGTAAGTGCGGCCCCGGCCGGTGGCAACACCAACGAATTCGTCGCGCGCGGCGACCAGAACATTGGGGCCAACACGCGCTTGTTCGGAAGATTTGCTTATTTCGGATTGACGGATCTCGCCGTGAATCCGTTCGGAACCGGTCTCTGTCTCGATCGTTGCGCGGAGCTCTACCACAGCAAGTTGCTCGCACTGGACTTGAACCACACATTTACGCCCACGACCATTCTCGACGTTAATCTGGCGGGAAGCCGCTTTGTATATGGACGGAACCCCCTTCTTGCAGGTTATGATCTGACCCAACTGGGCTGGACGGCGGCCTACAACAGCGCGCCGGCTTCGATGCGGACTCCTCCCAGTCCGGCGTTCCCGTTTCCCAATGACGTTGGAAAGTCGCAGGGCAACAGCGCCATCGGGGACCACAACACGCAGTACAACTTCTCCCCGGCGCTCACCATGATTCGGGGCAAGCACACGATACAGGCGGGCTTCCAGTGGGAACTGGGGTTGGACAACTACTTCCAGACCAACATCGCCAGTGGTGCATTCGCTTTCGGCGGACAGTGGACGAACAGCATTGGCGGACCCAACTGCGTGCCCCCTCCAGTAGGCACTTGCACCGGCGGCTTCGCCTTCTCGGACTTCCTGCTGGGTCTGTCGAAAAACCAGGGAACCTTTGTAAACCAGACGGAGGGAAGCGCTCAGGTTCCAGCTCAGACCGCTGGCAAGCAGGCCTACCGTGCCCTGTATGTTGACGACACTTTCCGCACGACCAATAAGCTCACTCTGAACCTGGGGCTTCGCTATGAGTTGCAAGGGACCTGGTCGGAGCGTTTCAATCGGCTTACCTTCTGGAACCCGACCGCCACCAACGCCACCGTCACGGGCTGCCCAAATGGATGCATCGGCGACGCGTCCTATGTAGGATCCGGCGGCAACAATATCCCCATGGATAAGAAGGCTTTCTCGCCACGCGTTGGGTTTGCCTACGCCCTCGACTCGAAGACCGTGATCCGCGGAGGCTACGGCATCTTCTTTATCCCGAACTACGTCTCGTTTGGGCTCAACCCTGACAACGACGTAGTGAATCTCGCCACTACTCCCTTCCTTGCTACCAAGGATTCCTACACTACTCCGTTCGCTACCATGAATGGATACCAGTGCTCGCAGTCGCTGAGCGTGCAAAACTTTAGCGGTTTCAGCTGCGCTGATCTAAGCGGCCCGTTCGGCGTGAACGGTATCCTGTTACCGCCCGGACGCAATGCGCAACCTAACCTTTCGGCTTTCGTAGTGGCCAACGGTAGTCCAAATCTGGCACCTCATGCCAACCCCAAGTACGGGTATGTGGAGCAGTACAACATCGATATCCAGCGCCAGCTGCCGGCCGGCTTCTTTGCTGACGTGGCCTATGCGGGCTCGCACGGTGTGCACCTGGAGCAGTACAACACGGACATCAATCAGATACCCGATTCTTTCCTCTCGCAACAAGCGGCCCTCACCACGCTGGTTACTAACCCGCTTGGTTGTCCCACCTCGCCGGCTACTTGTCCCAATCCTGCCCTGGCCGGGACTATGATCGCTCAAGGACAGCTTGATCGGCCCTACCCGCAATACAACAACATAGCCTTGGCGGGTTACGGTTGCTGCAGCAGCAGCTACAACTCTTTACAGGCTACGGTGACGCGGCGGTTTGCCGGCGGCGGGACCATGCTGGTGGCCTATACCAACTCGAAACTAATGACCAACACCGATACCCTGACGAGTTGGTTGGAAGGTTCGACGGGAGGCGTCGGATCGGTTCAGGACTGGAACAATCTGAAGGGAGAAAGGTCACTCTCCTCGCAGGATGTTTCGCAACGACTCGTGATCAGCTACGTCCTCGACCTGCCGTTTGGCAAGGGCAAGATGTTTGCCAACGGGTTCAGCGGGGCGGCGAACAAGTTGGTTTCCGGTTGGGGAATCAACGGCATAACCACCTTCCAGCGCGGCTTCCCGCTGAAGATTACTTATGCCAACAGTACGCCTCTGGAGGCGGCCAACTTAGGCGTCTCAAACGTGCGTCCTGATGTTGTGGCGGGATGTGACAAGTCTAGTGCGGGCGGACACATTACCCAGTGGTTCAACACGTCCTGTTTTGCAGCCCCGCCTGACTGGGGTTTTGGTAGTGAGTCGCGCGTGGATGGCCAACTCCGGGGACCCGGAATCAACAACTGGGATTTCGCCATATTCAAGCGGACTACGGTCACCGAGAGAGTCGGCCTGGAGTTCCGGACCGAGTTCTTCAACCTGTTTAACCATCCGTATTTTGGAATGCCGGCAACCAGCTACGCTGGCAGCCCCACCGCCAACGGATTCGGTGCAGTAACCTCAACCGTAGGGGCCGGTGCCGCTTCGCCAGAACGCTTGATCCAGTTTGCCCTGAAGTTGGTTTTCTAGGTTGTCCTACACGAACCGGACTGGGTATTTTGCCCAGTCCGGTTTTTTAGTGCTTTCTAAGTGCTCTTTTGCCGGGCAGCCAGCACTGCAACGTCGGTCTCTCTCTGCATTTGTCCGGATGTTTTCCGACCCGCATGATGAACGTCCCCGTCATCGACTACTCCGAGGCCAGGAAGATCATTGACCTGATCGTCGAAAAAGCTGTGCAAATGCAGAAAGCGGTTGTGGTTGTTGTCGCCGATCCGCATGGCGAGCTGATCGCTTTTGCGCGCATGGACGGCGCTCCCATTTCCTCGATCCGGATTGCCGCGAATAAGGCGTATACCGCTGCCCGCGAACGCAAGACGACAAAAGAAATCGGAGAGAAAGTTCGGCACCCGGAAAAGGGACATGACATTGCCTACTACGGTGACCCCAGATTCGTGGGCTGGGGCGGCGGCCTTCCTATATGGAAGGATGGCGTCGTCGCCGGAGCCGTCGCCGTCAGCGGCCTCTCGTCGCGCGAGGATATCGAATTAGCCAAACTGGCGATCGACCTGATCGGCGCCGAGAAGATCGGTGCACAGAAGATTTCATAAGCACGCAATCGCGTAGGGTCAACTAAACTTTAGTCAGCTCCAATACTGGAGGTTCCAATGGTGCGCAAGCCGCAACGTCATCTTTTCTTACTCGTTCTTCTGCTCGTGCTGCCTCTGTTCCCGGCATGGTCCCAGGCGCCGACATCCTCGCCGGATGTCGAGGCCCGAGTCGATTCGATGCTCAAGAAACTGACCCTCGACGAGAAAGTTGACCTGATCGGTGGAGTGGACGATTTTTACATTCGAGCCAACGACAAGATCGGGTTGCCGCGCTTGAAGATGGCCGACGGCCCGGTGGGCGTGCGGAACTACGGTCCCTCGACGGTGTTTGGCGGCATTGGTCTGGCCGCCACCTGGGATACGGAACTGGCGAGCCGGATTGGAGCTACTATCGGCCGCGACGCCCGCGCTCGCGGTGTGCATTTTATGCTTGGACCGGGCGTGAACATCTATCGTGCGCCCCTGAATGGCCGCAACTTCGAATATTTCGGCGAAGACCCGTTCCTCTCCGCACGCACTGCGGTCGCTTATATCGACGGCATGCAAAGCCAGGGGGTGAGTGCAACCATCAAGCACTTCATGGGCAACAATTCGGAATTCGACCGTCACAATAGCGATTCCATTATCGATGAACGCACCATGCGCGAGATTTATCTTCCCGTGTTCGAAGCCGCGGTGAAAGAGGCGCATGTTGGCGCCATCATGGATTCCTACAACCTGACCAATGGCGTGCATATGACCCAGAACGGCTACCTGAACACCGACGTCGTAAAGAAAGAATGGGGATTCGCCGGAGTCATGATGTCGGACTGGGACGCCACGTATGACGGCGTCGCCGCCGCCAATGGCGGTCTCGACCTGGAAATGCCGTCGGGAAAATTCATGAACCGTGCGACCTTGTTGCCGGCGATCAAGGCAGGCAAGGTCAGCGAAGCAACCATCGACGATAAGATACGGCGCATCCTGCGGACCGCGATTCAATTTGGATGGCTCGAACGCGAGCAAACCGACCTGTCAATCCCGCTCCTGAACGTTGCGGGAAAGCAGACTACGCTGGAAGCGGCTCGCGCGGGTATGGTTCTGCTGAAGAACGATGGCAACCTTCTGCCGCTCGGGAAAGGAAGCATCAAGTCGATCGCGGTCATCGGTCCCGATGCCTATCCCGCGCGGCCCGGCGGAGGGGGCAGCGCCGACGCCAAGCCGTTTTCGCCGGTGAGCTATCTGGAAGGCATTGTGAACTATGTTGGCGACAGCGCGAAGGTCTACTATGCGCGTGGCATCCCAACCTCTGATGAAATGGCGAAGAAGACGGAATTTACCACCGAGGCGACGGGCGGCAAGAAGGGGCTGAAGATGGAGATCTTCAATAATGTGAAGCTCGAGGGCCCGCCTGCGTTGGTGCGAGACGAAGAACACCTCCATTACGAGCCCGCCCGCGAAGGGGAATCCACGCACAACAACATGTCAGTTCGGTGGACGGGCTTCTTCACACCGAGTGCTCCGGGAGAATATCTTGCGTTCGTGCAAGGCCCTGGTGAAACCGGCGGTTATCGGCTTTATGTTGACAAGAAGCTTGTGCTCAACAACTGGGATCAATGGTACGCCTTCGTTGGGGAGGTTCCCGTTACTCTGACCGCAGGTCCGCACGAGGTTGAGCTGGACTACCGCGCCGACAGGGTATGGGGCAAAGCCGTGGCGAACCTTGGCATTGTCCGTCCGGAGACGCTGGTTAGCGCGGAGGCGAAAGCCCTGGCCGCTCGCGCCGATGCCGTAGTCATTGCCCCGGGTTTTGATACCGAGAGCGAAGGTGAAAGCGGCGACCGCACGTTTCGTCTGCCGCCTGGTCAGGACGAACTCATCAAGCAGATTGCGGCGGTGAACAAGAACACGATCGTGGTGATGACTTCCGGCGGCGGGGTTGATATGACGGCGTGGGTTGATCGTGTCCCCGCGCTTCTTGAAGCGTGGTACCCCGGCCAGGAAGGCGGCAATGCTCTGGCGCAGATACTGTTTGGAGACTTCAATCCCTCGGGGCGCTTGCCCACTTCGATGGAACGGCGCTGGGAAGACAATGCCGTGCATGACAGCTACTATCCGAAGGCCGGCAGCAAGAAGGTGGAATACAGCGAAGGAGTGTTTGTGGGCTATCGCCATTTCGATAAGTCAACGACGAAGCCGCTGTTTCCGTTCGGGTTCGGACTGTCCTACACCTCATTCGCGTACAAGAATCTTGTGATCTCCCCCGCATCGGCGGAGCAAGTCAGCGTCACGTTCGACGTTACCAACACCGGTGCTCGTGCCGGCGCAGATGTTGCGGAGGTGTTCGTTGGCGACGGTCATGCCCCAGTCCCTCGGCCGGTGAAGGAGCTGAAGGGTTTTACGAAAGTAAATCTGAGTCCGGGTGAGACCAAGACGGTCACCGTCAAACTGAACCGCCGAGCGTTCTCCTATTATGACGTTACGAAACACGCTTGGACGGTGTCGCCGGGGGATTTCGACGTATTTGTCGCCCGCTCGGCAGCCGACATCGAACTGACCGGGAAGGTGGCTGTGCACTAGAGGTCTGCGGTGGACAAGGCGGGCGCATCGCCCGTCCAGCCGGGCGGGGACGCCCGGCGCTCCACCCGTTGCCTACGCTGCGCTCCCTTCCACGCTCATCCAGCCACGCGAGGCAGAGGATCGTTCCACCGCATGCAGTATTCGTTGCACTGCAAGGGCATCTTCAAAGTTTGCGTGGAAAGGCTCTTGCCTGGCTATCGAGTTGAGAAAGTCCCCCAGCGTGGCAATGAATGGATGTTCGTATCCCAAAACATGCCCCGGCTTCCAGAAGTTTTTTCCATAGGGGTGATCCAGTGCGGTGACCGAGACACTCCGGCCACCTCGTAGGATCGCTGGTTCCGTGGCATCGAAAAAATCGAGCTGGTTCATGTCATCGAGATTGAACCTCAACATCCCCTTCGACCCGTTGACTTCAAATGTATTACGATTCTGGCACCCAACCCCGTAACGACTTGCCTCAAACGTGCCAATGCTGCCGTTGGCAAAGCGGGCCAGCAGCATGGTGGCGTCGTCCACGTCCCGGCCGGGAGCGAAGGTGTGCATCATCGCAGACAGTTCGCTGATGGCTCCATTCAGATACAGCGCAAGGTCAAGGCAGTGGGAGAGCAGGTCTCCCGCCGCTCCCATTCCCGCTTCACTCCGTTTGTAGCGCCAGGTGTTTCCTTTGCTTGGATCGTTTCCGGATTGATTCAGGTACAAGGCGCGATAGTGAAAAACTTCGCCGAGGCGCCCTTCGCTCATGAGCTGTTTCGCCAGCACCACCGCCGGTATGCGCCGGTAGTTGAACCAAACTGCATTCGGGGTGCGCTGCACGGCCTTCGTCATTCTTTCCGCTTCCTCGACGGACGAGGCCAGCGGCTTTTCGCAGATTACGATTTTTCCTGCTGCAGCAGCCGCCATCGCAATCGCGCAATGCAGCGCATTCGGGACTGCGATATCGACCGCGTCAATATCCTTTCTAGCCACCACTTTCTGCCAGTCTGTCTCTGTCTCGTTCCAACCCCAGCGGGAAGCTGTCTTTTCCAGCTTTGCTCGATCGCGTCCGCAGATGACCTTGCAGCAAACGTCGTAAGGAACGTCGAAGAAATGCCCGACTTGGCGAAAGGCGTTCGAATGCACGTTGGCGATGAAGCCCGACCCGATCATGGCCACGTTCAATTTTCCTTTGGACATAGACAATCCCTTTTACCTTAAGATTTCAGACCTGCTACAGCCTAACGCCAGAGGCCAACTCTCTCAAGCCTGGCGGAACACGCGGTGGAATCGGTGCTCGCGGCGAGTCGCTGCGGATCGCGGGCCAGGGTACGGTCCAGCGGAACGAAGAGGAGCAGATCGGCGTTGAGATCACACCGGCCTCGGAGCCGCCTGGCTCGTGCAGGACACGCGCCTGACGGCCACGCTGAATCTTCAGATGTGTAGCTTAACTTACGGTTACAGGCTAATCAGGAGTGTAGCCAAGAAAGTCTCCGTGGCCCTCGAACACCGACGCCAACTTTGTTATGCGGAACAGTTCCTGCAGGCGTTGGTTCATCTTGATGAGTTTCAGCCCGCAATGCTGCCTCTTGGCGGTCAAGTAGATGCCGATGATCGTGCCCAGGCCAGAACTATCCATGTAGCTCACGTGGTCAAGTCCAGCACGACACATTTAGTCCCCGGGATGAGACCGCGGACAGTGGTTTGCAGCAAGACAGAGGTGCTCGACGTGATCTTGCCCGTGCAGCGGACGACGGTTTCTTCGGGACCTCTTACGGTTTCCAGAGTCAATTCTCGGGGTGGGATCGGGTTCGCGGCCATGACAGAGCCTCCTTAGATAGCCTGTATTTGCGGGTAACGGGCAGCGCTCTCGGCAACTAGAGTCGAAACCCCCGCCGGCTCAGTCGAACCTCAATCAGCAATGTAGAGATTGGGCCGGACTGAACGCAATTACAATACTCCAGACCACGGCAAAGTCAAGCTAGACTTGACGTTTACCTCCCCAATCTCGGCAGCAGCTTACAGGCGGGGGAAGGCGCTTAATGCGCCTTTCTCAAGCTGATCGGGGCGATCGGCTCCAGTTCCCCGCATCGTTGCCTCTTGTCCTGGCCGTTCCCAGCC
>DATFZT010000171.1:0-23547 GCA_035314185.1 Terriglobales bacterium | reverse complement strand
TGACGCCGCTGCAGGCGATCCAGGCGGCGACGGTTGATGATGCCGATTTGCTCGGCTGGTCTGACAAGGTCGGGACAATTGAGCCGGGGAAGTGGGCTGACATTGTTGCAGTGGATGGCGATCCTCTGGCTGACGTTACTACACTTGAACGCGTTAAGTTTGTGATGAAGGGCGGGGATGTGGTTAAGAATTTGTACGCGAAGTAGAAGGCGATTGCGTGGACAAAGAGAGCCACACCTTTACCACAGGGGGCGCGGGGAAAACACGGGGGAAGGCCAGACTTCCGTTAGAATCCTCCAGTGTCTGTTCGTCTGCAGATTGAAGCCGTCCGCGGCTCGGCCCGCGCTGGCAGGCTCTTTACTCCTCATGGAGAGGTCGAGACGCCGGTGTTCATGCCGGTGGGGACGCTTGGTTCGGTCAAGGGCGTTTCGCAGGATGTGCTCGAAGATCTCGGCGTCGAGATTCTGCTCGGTAATACTTACCATCTTTTTCTGCGGCCTGGGGTCGAAACGGTTCGGCGGATGGGCGGGCTGCATCGGTTCATGTCTTGGGACCGGGCGATTCTCACCGACTCGGGCGGATTTCAGGTTTTCAGTTTGAACGATCTGCGCAAGGTCACGGAAGATGGGGTGGCGTTTCGTTCACACCTGGATGGCTCGCCGCATTTTCTTGGTCCCGAAAAAGCCATGGAGATTCAGATTGGGCTGGGCGCCGACATCGTCATGGCTTTTGACGAATGCACCGAGTATCCGGCCGACGCTGAGCGCGCTCGTGCTTCGATGGAGTTGACACTGCGCTGGGCTGCGCGCTGTAAGAATTACTTTCGGGAGCACAAGTGCGAAGTGCCTTGGGCCGTAGACGCGGCGGAGCTTCGCTCCGCGGGGCGGACGAATGCGTCCGCCCCTACGCGAGCTTCGGCCATGAGCGGAAGCGGGGCTTTGCCCCGCTTGGACGGGGCGGAGCCCCGTCACCACACGGACGCTAATCAAGCTTTGTTTGGCATTGTGCAGGGGGGGATGGATGCGGCGCTGCGCCGCGAATCTGCTTTGCGCACTATTGATATTGGATTTCCGGGTTATGCCATCGGCGGCCTTAGCGTGGGCGAACCTCGTGAGCTCACTCGCGACATCGTCTTATCCACGCTTGAGCATCTTCCCTCCGATCAGCCGCGCTATCTGATGGGGGTGGGCACTCCCGAGGAGATCGCGCAATACGCGCAGGCGGGCGTCGACATGATGGATTGTGTGCTCCCCACACGCGCTGCGCGCCATGGATTGCTGTTTACTTCAGAAGGCAAGGTGTCGATCAAGCAGGCGCGGTACGCGCAGGACGAAAGCCCGCTCGATCCCGCTTGCGAGTGCCGCGTTTGCCTGCGTTATTCGCGGGCTTATCTTCGGCATCTTTATGCTTCGAACGAACTGCTGGCCCAGGTTTTGAATACAGTTCATAATCTGCACTTTTACCTGGCCACCATGCGGGCGGTCCGGGCTTGGATCAGAGCGAGTGACGCGGCTGGCTAACTATAGCGAGTCGAGAGTTGAGGCAGTGCCGAGCTGCTCCACCCCGTCAAGCCAAGACCGGGCTTGACGGGGACCCCGGTGCGCTCGGCTTGGACGGGCGAGGCGCCCGTCCCCACACGAGCCCAGCGGTTCCCGGATGTAAATTCTCGGTCGCGTCCTTGACACCCGGCAAGCCGTCCGGCATTCTATTTAACTTGGGAACAAGGTCCGTTTCTTTCTGTGCCGTTCCGATCGAAACCGGAGCGCGGCATCGCCGGTTCTAGCCTGCAAGTGTAGGATCCTCCGGCCTTAGAAGAAAAGAATTCCCGCAGTTAAGCTCGAGAAGTCGCGCAGGAGAAGTTAAGCGGCGGAAGCAGCAAACTTGTGCCGAGTTTTGCGCGGCCCGGCCCGAAGAGGGTGCTTCGCTGCCGCGGCGTTAACCGGCTATTTTGTTAGCTATTTCGTTGCACGGGATCGACTTGGCGGTGGAAATGATTTTGTCGGGCATGTTGTCTGGAATGACGGTCGGATTGGCGTTTTGGTTGCAGTTACCCGGTGGCACGAGTCTGCTTGGGCTGGCGCCCCTGCTGTTTATCTTCGCCATTTTTTACTTTCTGCTGATTATGCCGCAGCAGAAGAAGCAGAAAAAGTGGCAAGCCATGCTGAGCGAATTGAAGAACGGAGACAGGGTCGTAACCGGCGGTGGCCTGCGCGGGACGATCATCAGCCTCAAGGACGATGCGCTGATCTTGCGCGTGCCGCCCGACAATCTGAAACTCGAAATCAGCCGCGCGTCAGTGGTATCGGTGACGACGGCGGAAGAAGGAAAATAGAGAGCTGCGAGCTTCGAGCTACGGGCTTCGAGCAATCGTTCTCCGGATTGCTTTTAGCTCGTAGCTCGCAGCTCGGAGCGCTTTGGGTGTTTGGGTTTTCATGAATAAGAACCTCAGTTGGAAGTTGGCAATTAGCGTCGGGATCCTGCTGGTCTTCATGGGCGGCATCTTCGGCATTCCGAAGGACTGGTCGGGCAAGGGTGTGCTGGCATCGGTCGTCGACCGCATTCATCTGGGCCTCGACCTCCGTGGCGGAACGCACCTGATCCTGCAGGTGCAGGTCAATGATGCGGTCAATGTCGACTCCGACAACGCGATCGCGCGCCTTAAGGAAGACCTGCGAACGCACAAGATCAACTACGCCGATATCACCAAGCCCGATGCGGAGAACCATCCGGAAATGATCGTGGTCAAGGGCGTTCCGCCAGACCAGACCAGCGATTTCAAGAGCATTATTGCCGACCGGTTGCCGGACTACGACCCCATCTCGGGCGCGGAAAATTCCTGGACCGTGGCGATGAAGGGACAAAGCCTCGCCGATTTGAAGAACCGCGCGGTCTCCCAGGCCATCGAGACCATTCGCAATCGAATTGACCAGCTGGGCGTGAGCGAACCGGTGATCCAGGAGCACGGTCTTGGCCAGTATCAGATTCTTGTCCAACTTCCGGGAGTGGACGATCCGGCGCGGGTGAAAGAAATCATGCAGTCCACGGCGATGCTTGAAATCAAGCAATCGCTCGGTGGGCCCTATGGAAGCCAGCAAGCGGCTTTGCAGGAGCACGGCGGTGTGCTGCTTCCGGACACGGTGGTGATGCAAGGTAAAAGCATCGGCTCACGAAACAGCGATACTGGAGAACAGTGGTACATAATCTCGCGGGCCTCGGCGGTGACCGGTCGCGACCTTCGTACCGCGGAGCCGTCCACCGACGAAAATGGGCAGCCGGCGGTCCGCTTCATTCTTACCAGTGAGGGCGGGCGCAAGTTCTACTCGTTCACTTCGGCTCATGTCGGCGACTACCTGGCTGTGGTTCTCGACAACAAGGTGCAGGAAGTGGCGGTGATCAAAGAAGCCATTCATGACACCGGCGTCATCAACGGCCGATTCACGCAGCAAGAGACACAGGACCTTTCGATGACCCTGCGTTCCGGTGCTTTGCCGGCCGGTATCAAGTACCTGGAAGAGCGTACGGTCGGGCCGTCGCTCGGCGCCGATTCGATTCGCTCCGGTGTTCGGGCGGCCATCTACGGCATGCTTGCTGTCCTTATCTTCATGCTCATTTACTACCGTTGGGCAGGCGTGAATGCAGACATAGCGCTGATCCTGAACCTGATCATCCTGCTTGGGTTCATGGGCTACTTTGGAGCGGTGCTGACGCTGCCGGGAATTGCCGGCGTCATCCTCACGGTGGGCATGGGCGTGGATTCGAACGTGCTGATTTTTGAGCGTATCCGCGAAGAGCTGAGGAATGGCAAGACGCCGCCCTCGGCGGTGGAGCAGGGATTCAGCCACGCCTGGATCACCATCGTGGACACGCACGTCACCACGATCGTGTCGGCCGCGATTCTGTTTCTCTTTGGAACAGGACCGGTGAAAGGTTTTGCAACGACGCTGGTCTTCGGTCTTGCGGCCAACCTGTTTACGGCAGTGTTTGTATCGCGCATGATTTTTGATTGGGTGCTGAGCCGGAAGCAACGCGGCGAAGCATTGAGCATCTAGGGCCGTCGTTAGTCAATGGTCGATAGTCGTTCGGGAAGCTGGAAAGAACGACGCGACTCGAACGACTATCGACTACACCAACGACTGATTTTGAAGGGATCGTAAGCAGCGTGGAATTTTTCAGAGACACAAACATCGATTTTCTCGGGAAAAAGTGGTACTTCCTGACCTTCTCGCTGATCTTCAGCGTGGCCGGAGTGATGTCCATGGCGTTGTGGCATGGCATCCCGCTGGGCGTCGACTTCCGCGGCGGCACACTGGTCTATGTGAAGTATGCGCACACACCGGATGTGTCTGCCATTCACGCCGAGCTTGATCGCGCTGGATTGAAGAACCCCCGCGTTCAGGCCTACGACCAGGTCCACAATAGCAACGAGGTATTGATCCAACTCGATATTCAGGAGACCAGTGAGCAGGCTCTCGACAAGGGCAAAATCCAAATCATTCAGGCACTCGAAAGCCATGCTCCAGCGGGCAAGCAGGATCTCAACAATTCCAGCTCTTTGGCCATCTTGAATTATCTTTTGGAGAAAGATCCGCTCCGCCTCTACGGCAGCGCCGATGCGAACCCTCGCTATACAGCCATCGCGCAGGCCATTGTCGACTATCGGGACAAGACGAAAAGCGGAGTCCTCGGTTCGACAGACGAACTGAAGAGTGTGGCCGATCCGGTCGTGGTTGCCTCGCTCCAGGACAGCTTCTTCGTCTCTGACTTTGGTATCCGCAACGTCGAGATTGTCGGCCCGCAAGTGGGGCAGCAACTGCGCAAGCAAGCCGTCCTGGCCACCCTTTATTCTTTGGGCGGGATGCTGATCTACCTGGGGTTCCGCTTCGAATGGATTTACGGCGTCGCTGCCGTTTTGACGGTCTTCCACGACACGCTGATAACGGTCGGCGCTTTCTCGCTGTTGAACTGGGAGATATCGCTGACCGTGATCGCGGCCATCCTGACCCTGATCGGATACTCCAATAACGACACCATCGTGGTTTTCGACCGCATCCGGGAGAACATTAAACTGCTCCGGCGGGACAAGTTGTCCGACATCGTCAACAAGAGTATTAATCAGACCTTGAGCCGAACCATCTTGACAGCGGGCCTGACTTTCCTTACCGTGCTTGCTCTGTTCCTTTTTGGCGGTGAGGTGTTGCATGGATTCAGCTTCGCCCTGGTGATTGGCATCCTGATCGGGACGTATTCTTCGATCGCGATTGCCGCGCCGATTCTGGTCGCCTACCAGGAATGGCGGGGCGGACGGGGCCAGAAGCCGATTTCCATGCCGTTGCGGTCGGGCAACGGCTCGGTGCAGCCTAAGGAAAAAATAAAGGTCTGAGTCCGGGCCATCTGGCGTAAAATCATTGACCTGCCCGCAGAGGCAGGATTTAAGAGGGCGCAAAGCTCGAGACAGCGGGAGCAAAGAGGATGCAGCCGGTGTCTAAACTTTGGTACGGGTCTGATGTAGGAGAAGCCTATGTTTGAAGACAGCCTCATTGAGTCAGGGAACAGGTTCAAGGCCAAGCGGCGGTTAAGCACCACCATCTTATCGTTCTTTGGGCAGTTCGCGCTGATCGGGATATTGATAATGATCCCGCTGATTTATACCGACGCGTTGCCCAAGACGCAGCTGATGACATTCCTGGTAGCGCCCCCGCCCCCGCCACCGCCGCCCCCCCCGCCAGCGGCCGCTCCAGTGAAGGTGGTGAAGATGCAGAGCGAAATGGTCAATGGCCAGTTGCGCACCCCCACCAAGATTCCAGAGAAAGTTCAGATGATCAAAGAAGAAGAAGCGCCCCCGGATCTGGGTGCGGGCGGCGTCCCGGGCGGTGTTCCGGGCGGCATTCCGGGAGGCTCGGCGGGCGGCGTGATCGGCGGCATCGTCAGCATGCAAGCGGCGAACATCCCCAAAATCGCGACCCCGCAGCGGGTGCGCGTTTCGATGGGCGTCTCGCAAGGTCTTTTGATCAGGAGAGTTCAGCCCAATTATCCGCCACTGGCAAAGCAGGCCCGCATTCAGGGGCAGGTTGTGCTGCAGGCGGAAATCAGCAAGGACGGCACGATTCAGAATCTGCAGTTGGTCAGCGGGCACCCGATGCTGGCGCCGGCAGCGATCGAGGCCGTGAGACAGTGGCGTTATAAGCCGTACCTGCTCAATGGCGAGCCGGTGGCCGTGGAGACCACGGTGCTTGTAAACTTCAGCTTGACCGGTAGCTAGACTCTTCGGGTCGGCTGGTGGTGGTAAGAGTTTGTGGCGGTTTAAAGCCCTCCCCGTCCCACCTTTTCCCGAGACGGGAGACCTAGGGTGGTTTGCACACCCGGGGGCAATTCTGCCCACTTTGGTTTTCTTGCATCAAATGGTCCGGAGCAAGCGGGCGCGGAGAGGTTTCTAGTCTACGGCGAGATTTTAGGAAGTTCGAAACAGTTCTTCGAGGAGGAAAGCAACTCATGGTAGTGAACCTGGCAGCAGTCGCACTCTGTAATTTCCATCTTTTCGCCGCCTGGCTCTTTGACGAGAGCTCGGTCGGTTGGGACCCGATTTCGCTCTGGAAGCAAATGGGCATCCTAGCGAAGGCCGTGGTTATCATTCTGTTCATCATGTCGGGGTGGTCAATCGGCGTGATGATTGACCGGTGGATGGCGTTCAACGCCGCCCGCAATCAATCCCGCTCGTTCGCTCCCGCGGTTGCCGGAGCGCTGCGCGAGGGCAAAATTGACGAAGCGATCAAGGTCGCCGAGCGCAACAAGAAAAGTCACCTGGCCAAGGTGGTCACCGCGGGCCTGATGGAATTCAAGGCTCACCAGGATAGCCCGGGTGAAATTCCTGGCGAGACGATAGAAGCTTCCAAGCGCGCACTGGAGCGCACCGAGGCTATCGTGCACGCCGAACTGAAGCGTGGCTTGGGCGGATTGGCGACAATCGGTTCGACGGCTCCCTTCGTGGGACTGTTCGGAACGGTGGTCGGCATTCTGAACGCCTTCAACGGTATCGCCAAGGAAAAGGCAACCGGGTTGGCAGCGGTCGCGGGCGGCATTTCCGAAGCGCTCGTTACCACCGCCGTCGGTCTGTTCGTGGCGATTCCGGCGGTCATGATGTTCAACTATCTGACCGGCCGCGTGGAAGCGTTCGACGTGGAGATGGATAACTCCTCGAGCGAACTGATCGACTACTTCCTGAAGCGCCGGAGCATGCGCCGGTCGTAAGTCATAAGGCCGCGAGTTGCACACATGAGTTGCTGGTGGAGGGACGGGCGTCTCGCCCGTCCAGCCGGGTGGGGACGCTCGGCTCTCCATCGAGCAAGTTTGGGGCGACGGCCGTAGCGTTTAAACGGTTGCGGCATCAGGGCAAGCGCAGGCAGGAGAGTAAATTCCATGGCATTAGCAAAGCGAAACGAAGCGGCCAACGTCAGCTCCGACATCAACGTCACACCGATGGTGGACGTGATGCTGGTGCTGCTGATCATCTTCATGGTGGTTACGCCCATGTTGCAACACGGCGTTCCGGTGGACATGGCCAAAGTCAATAGTCCCAAGGATATGCAGGACGCCGACAAGGAAGACGCGCTGCTGGTTGCGGTCACCCGCGATGACAAGGTCTTCTTCGGGACCGATCAAATCAAGGTGGATGACCTGACTCAGAAGCTCAAGGATCGGTTGGCGAACCGGACCGACAAAACCGTATTCCTCAAGGCCGACATGCGGGCGAAGTTCGGCTGGGTGGTTGAAGTCGTCGACAATGTTCGCGCGGCTGGGGTTGACCAGCTTGGCCTTTTGACCGATCAAAAGAAGTCCGGAACTCTTGCCCCGCCGTCAGGCGCGACTCCATCGTCGCCGACGGGCGGGCAGTAGCACGCCAATAGGGAGATCGATATGAGTATGGCAGTCGGCCCCAAAGGGGGCCAAAGCGCTAACATGAACGTCACGCCGCTGATTGACGTGTTGCTGGTGCTGCTGATTATTTTCATGGTGATCACGCCGCTGACGCCAAAGGGTTTGGAAGCATTGGTGCCCCAGCCTCCGCCGAAAGATGCGAAGACGCCGCCGCCCAGTACGGATCGCACCATTGTGGTGCAGTTGATCGACCACGGAGCCGGTAACCCTCCAGGACTCAAAATCAATCAGGACGAAGCCACTTGGGAAACTCTGCAGGGCCGTTTGGAAGATATTTTCAAGACTCGCGCCGAGAAGGTCATGTTCGTGAAGGGTGATGACAATGTTCCCTTCGCCGACGTCGCTAACGTTATTGATATCGCGCATTCTGCCGGGGTTGATAAAGTCGGCTTGATCACGGCCAAAATCGAAGCGGGCGGCTAGAAGATTGGGTGATCGGATCATCAGGTCATCGGACGATCTGAAAGCCCTTGCGCATCGCGCCGACCGATGCGCGTCAAGTTTTTTTGCACACTCCGCCGCAAGGGAGATTCATAAGGCTAATGAAAACGACTCAAAGGCTCATGGTGGTATTCGCTGCCGTACTGGTGGTGCTCTTCAGCACCGGCTGCAGCAAGCTTAAAGCGCGTGACCACCTCAACAAGGGTGTGCAAGCTTACAAGAATTCCAAGTTCGAACAGGCGATTGACCATTTCCAGCAGGCCGTCGCCCTCGACCCCACACTGATCAACGCCCGCCTGTATCTGGCGACAGCCTATGCGCAGCAGTACATTCCGGGCGCCGATACTCCCGACAACAATCGCTTTGGCGAGCAGGCGATTGATACCTATAAGCAGGTACTGCAGTCCGACCCCAAAAACATCAACAGCATCAAAGGCATCGCCTACCTCTACCTGCAGATGAAAAAATTCCCTCTGGCCAAGGAGTATTACAAGAAGGCTTCCGAAGTCGATCCCAACGACCCCGAGCCTTATTATTCCGTCGCCGTGATCGACTGGACGCAGACTTATGTGCCGCGTCAGGAGGAGCGGGCCAAACTCGGCATGAAGCCGGAAGACTCCCTGCCGGCCAAGGACAAGAAAGTCTGTGCCGTAATGAAAGAGAAGAATACGCCCAACGTTCAGGAAGGCATCGATAACTTGACCAAGGCGCTCCAGCTTCGTCCTGACTACGACGACGCCATGGCCTACATGAACCTGATGTACCGGGAACGTGCAGATATCGACTGCGATGACCCGGCAGCCCACTCCGCCGATCTGAAGACCGCCGACGAGTGGGTCGACAAGACCATGGCCACCAAGAAAGCCAAGGCAGAAAAACAGCCTGCGGGCGCGATTGTCATGGATCAAAACAAGTAGGGATTTTCCTGCTCAGAACAGGGGCCCGGCGCTGGCGTCGGGCCTCTTGCTTTTGCGGGGTTGCATGGTGCGTTCTTCCCAAATGTCCTTTGTGCCCTAAATCACAATCGCGAGTGATTTGCCGCATACACTCTCCCGTTCCCGCAGGTAAAATCAGGGCGGCACTGTGCGTCCAACCAAACGCGCGCATCCGAGCCCTGTTCAGCCGAGAATGTTCAAGAAGATTCTGATCGCCAACCGGGGAGAGATCGCGGTGCGCGTCATACGCGCGTGCCGCGAAATGGGCATCGCCACCGTTGCCGTCTATTCTGACGTTGATCGCGCCGCACTGCATGTCCGTAAGTCCGACGAGGCTTACCCCATCGGCCCCGCCACAGCGTCCGAGTCTTATCTGCGGATGGACAAGATCCTCGACGTAGCGAAACGCTCGGGCGCTGAGGCCATCCATCCCGGATACGGCTTCCTCTCGGAGAACGCTAAGTTCGCCCAGGCCTGCGCCGATGCGGGCGTGAAATTCATCGGGCCCACTCCGTATTCGATGAACCTGATGGGATCGAAAACCAGCGCCCGTCAGCAGATGGAGAAAGCCGGCGTGCCCTTTGTTCCGGGAACCTCGCGCGGGCTCGCCTCCGCCGAAGAAGGAGAACAAGTCGCCGAGCGCGTCGGCTACCCCGTGATGCTGAAAGCCGCGGCCGGCGGCGGCGGCAAAGGCATGCGGCTGGTGCATACCCGCCAGGAATTTCGTTCCGCGCTCGAATCCGCCCAGAGCGAGGCGCAGCGTTCTTTCGGCGACAGCGAAGTTTATATTGAAAAAGCGATCGTCAATCCCCGCCACATCGAGATGCAGGTGCTGGCCGACGAACACGGCAATACCGTCTGGCTGGGCGAGCGCGAGTGTTCCATCCAGCGCCGCCACCAGAAAGTTCTGGAGGAGGCGCCTTCGCCGATTGTGGATGCCGACATGCGCCGGCGCATGGGCGAGGTCGCCGTCAAAGTCGCGCAGGCCGCCAACTACACCAATGCCGGCACCGTCGAATTCCTGGTCGATCAGCAAAAGAATTTTTACTTCCTCGAAATGAACACGCGCCTGCAGGTGGAGCATCCGGTCACGGAGTTGACCACGGGATTCGATCTCGTGCACCTGCAGATCCGGATCGCGAGCGGCGAGAAGCTGCCCTTCAGGCAGTCTGACGTGGCGATCCGCGGACACGCCATCGAGTGCCGCATCTACGCCGAAGACCCCGATAACAATTATTTTCCGAGTCCGGGCAAGATCACGGTGCTACTCCAGCCCTCGGGGCCCGGAATCCGCAGAGATAGCGGCATGTACGAAGGCTGGAATGTGCCCATGGATTACGATCCGCTGCTCGCCAAACTGATCGGTTACGGAACTGACAGGCAGCAGGCGATCATGCGGCTCGAACGCGCTCTCTACGAGTATTTCGTGGCTGGCATCAAGACCAACATTTCGTTATTCCAGCGCATTCTTTGCGATGCCGATTTCCAGGCGGGAAAACTCGATACAGGATACCTGGATCGCTTGCTGGCGAAGGGCAATCAAGCCGCACGGTCGAGCGCGCCGGAGAAAGAGCGCGCAACGCTGGAGACGATCGCCGCGATTGCCGCCGGAATGTTTGCCGTGCTCGACCCAGCTTCTTCGGCCAGCAAGGGCAAGGATGGAAATGCGGCTGGGGCGGCTAAGATTCCGTCCAACTGGAAACAGAAGGGACGCGCGGAAGGGCTGCGCTGACCTTTCATACTGATATTTATGGTTTATGAAGTCATAGTGGGCGGCAAAACACACCGGCTTGAGCTTGAAAAAGCTGCCGGCGGATGGGAGTGCCGCCTGGACGGACAACTAGTCCACATCGACGCGGTCATCCCGCGCCGCGACGTTTTGTCCCTGTTGGTCGATGGGCACGCCTACGAAATTAAACGCGAGCAGACCGCCACCGATCTCCACATGTGGGTAGGCAGCACCCGTTTCGCGGTCGAGTTGCGCGATCCGCGATCCCTGCGCTCGTGCCAACACGCTGCCGGAGACGAAAAGGGACCCAGGAAGATTTTGGCTCCGATGCCTGGGCGCGTCGTGCGTCTGCTGGTTGCGGAAAATTCCGAGGTCGAAGCCGGCCAGGGCATCGTCGTCGTCGAAGCCATGAAAATGCAAAACGAAATCAAGTCGCCCAAAAAAGGAGTCGTAAAAAAAATATCGGCGACCCCAGGCGCGGCCGTAAACCCCGGCGACGTCTTAGCCGTTGTGGAATGACCCTGGCAGCTCAAGCCAGTAAATTAAGGCTTGGGATGCTCCGGCCGACCTTCCGTCAGCGCGGAACCAAAACCTTCCAGACGATCAAGCTTATCGAGAAACACAGGAATTTCCTCATCCCATATTCTCCAATCATGCCCACGGGGAGATAGTTCGCGGTATTCATAAGGGATCCGGCGCTTGGCGAGCAGAGAGAGGAACTCGTGCGTCGGCTCGGCGTTCCCGTCCTGGCCGCCGCATACGATAAAAAGCATGGGCGCGTCTTCCACCGGAATCTTCGCGGCCCATTCAAACGGGTCTCGATCTTTCCGCTCCTGGGAGTCGAACTTGCCCACAAGCGACTCATAATCCCGCAGAGCCTTTCGCGCCTCTTCGGGTGCATCCGCGGCGAGCGCCGGAGGCTTTTCATGCGCAGCGGCAAGAGTGCCGCTGAAGCTGCCGATCGCGGCAAAGGAATCGTGGTGCTTCAGGCCAAGAAAGACGGCGCCGAATCCGCCCATAGAAACGCCCGCAATGGCTCGCGCAAACGGTTCGGGGATGGTGCGGAAATGAGCGTCCACGTAACCGATTACGTCTTTAACGATGAAGTCTTCGAACTTCGCTTTTTGATCGGAGACGCTGTTGATGTACCAGCCCCGCGACGCGTCCGGCGTGACAATGATGAGCTGGTGTCGCGCCGCGTAGGCAGAAAGATTCGTTCCCCGTGCCCAGCCGGTAATGTCGGCATCGTAACCGTGTAAGAGATACAGCGTGGGATAACGCCGGACCGCAGTATCGTAATCCAGCGGCAAGATCACCAGCAGGGTTCGCTCATCGCCGATAGAGGCGCTTGGAAAATGCACGACCTTCACATTCTGCGGTAGCACCGTCGGGAGATCAGAGGCGACTGCAAAAGACGCGATACCAAGCAACCATGACACTAACCAAGCGGAGATCGCACAACGTACTCGCATGATCACATTAAACTCCAGCTAATGAGATGTATTGCCCAGTCAGAATATCAGCCAAATCATCTTCCCAGCAGAGGATGGCTCATACGCTCTTTCCGCTCCGCCGAGAAGGCCGTAGGTCGCAAGGCCGCAGATCATCGTAAGCAGCCCATGGTAGTAAAGCGGTAAAACGCTCCGGAGCCCCAGCACCTACGTCATCTCAAATCAACCTCGCCCAACGCGTACCATAGAAAAGCAAGAATAGCGGAGGTCTCAACGTGAAGCTGCAGCGGATCATCAGTTTCGCAACTCTGGCAATCTCGATTCTCACGCTCGTCCTCGTCCTGAAGCGTCCCGCGCCGGTTGCGCCCGCGCTGGCGCCCGCTGCGGCTGCGGTTAATGCGCAGTCGTTTCAGGAAAAGGTGAACCAGCTCGCGCAGCCCAAAGCGCCTGGAGAAGGTGAGAGCGAAGTCCGTATGAACTCCGGCGAACTGTCGGCCGCGCTCGCGCAAGCTGCCGGCCTGCTGCCCGTGACGACGCCTGCGCCCGCTAATTCCTATAGCACTGCACCGTCCAGTTCGTCTCCCGCAAGCCCGGCCATGGAGTTTCCTGGCGCGGTTCCCAATATTAAGGATTATCAGGTTTCGATGGATGGCGACGTAATCCGCGGTCAATTTCTCACGCAGATTGCCGGCAAAGACGTCTATCTCACTCTGGCCGGACATCTCGGCTCCAAAGACGGTTACGCTACTTTCGATGCCACCGAGGTTAAGGTAGGCGATCTCTCCGTGCCCGCATCGCTGGTCAACGAAGTGTTGCAGAAGAAACTGGCCGAGCAGCGCGATCAACTCAAACTGCCAAACAACGTCAAAGATCTCAAAGTAGAAAACGGCGAACTGGTTTTCGTGGAGAAATAACACGGGCTGCAGAGAATGCCGTCACCCCACGTACAGCTGTTTGTAAAGAAAAACTTGCCCAGCTTGCGACACCAAGGGTTCGTTTCGACAGAGTCTTCTAATCTCCATCTAATCTCCTTCTAACCGTATCCGTTTCAAATCGACGGTATGACGACTTTCCCGATCCCGCACGACTATGCTGATCACATTCTGGTGGCCAGTCCCAGCCCGGTGGTGCGCCAGCGCGTCCTCGAAGGTCTGCGTTCCCCGGTCCGCCGTTTCGAACAGGCCACCGGAGGGGCCGAAGCGTTGGTGCATTTGGAGAGCGGCTTCTGGCAGGTACTTTTTCTCGATCGCTGCCTGCCCGACCTCGACGCCGAGGAACTGAGCCAGACCGTGCGGCAGCGCTATCCCGGAATCGAAGTCGTGCTGCTCGATCCAGAGGTCGATGCATATCTCGATCCGGATCTCCATCCGGATCTCCGTCCCAAGAGCGATGCTGAGTTCCGCGCGGCCGAAGAAAAAGAAGGCCTGCTTCCGGAAATGTGGCCCGCGCTAATCCAAGATCAAACCAAAGACAAAAACAGGGATGAGGACGAAGGCAAGCTCCTCATCGCCGCCCAGTCCATTTGCGAAGCGCCCCTTCCGGGAATGATCGGCAACTCACGCATCATGCAACCGGTGTATCGTCTGGTGCGCCTGCTGGCGCCGCGCAACACGACCGTGCTGATCACCGGCCCGACCGGCTGCGGCAAAGAAATCGTTGCTCGCGCCATCCATCATCTCAGCCCCCGCGCCGCGCGGGCGTTTGCGGTGGTTAATTGTGCCGCTATTCCCGAGACCCTGCTCGAAGCCGAGCTCTTCGGATACGTCCGCGGCGCTTTCACCGGAGCCATGCAATCCTATGCGGGAAGAATACAGACGGCGCAGGGTGGCACGCTGTTCCTCGACGAAATCGGCGAGATGCCGTTGAGCCTGCAGCCGAAACTCCTCCGTTTTCTGGAGCAGAAAGAATTGCAGCGCCTGGGCAGCGCCGAGGTTGTGCGCGTGGATGCCCGCGTCGTTTCCGCCACCAACGCGCACCTGCCGACCCTCGTCCGGGAGGGAAAATTCCGCGAAGATTTGTACTACCGTCTCTGCGCGTTCCCCATCGAAATTCCGCCGTTGCGCGACCGGCCGGAAGATATTGCGGAACTCGCGAGGCACTTTCTCGCAAAATTTGCGACGCCCCTGGCCGCTCCGGAATTCTCGGCCGAGGCGCTGCAGTTGCTCAAAACGCAGCTCTGGGCCGGGAACATCCGCGAACTGCAGAACGTAATCGAACGAGCGCTGATCCTCTCCGAAAACCAAGCGGTGATTCGCCCCGAACACCTGTTGCTCGCGGACTTTCGCAACGCACGATGAGTCGGAGCAATAGGTCGTCTTCATCTGGACGCCCCCTAAGGGCGTTCTAAGGCAATTTATGCCGGGCTGGCATTGCCGTTGCAGAGTAATGTTCATGTCCACCTTTTTTCCAACGCCACGAGATCCGGCTCGTGATCCCGAACATCCGTTGGCTCGCGCCTTTGCGTCATTGGCTCCGCCTCGATGTCTATGCCAATCTGCGTCCCAAAGCCGTACCTAGAGCGCGCTCCATTACCACCAACCTCGTCTTCCGCCTGCCCACCGACTCCACCCGACTCATCCCCTTCGCCCGTTCCTTCCGCGATCTCCACCCCGCCACCCCGCGACCTTAGGAAAATGGAGCGACGAGCATCTCGGCTCGTCCCGCCGGGGGCGATCCGGCAGCGCTCTGATCTTCACTTTGTTTTGAGGGGGCGTGGCTCCAGCCTCGAAGTAAGTGCTGCAAAAGAAAACTGGGGCTTCAGCCCCGGAGGCGAATCCGAAGAATGTCGGCCAAGCCGGATGACTCAACAGATCGGACGACTAACGACTAGTGACCAAAACGGCTTTTCCCTACAGCGTACGCTTGAACAGCGGCACCGCCAACGCCAGCGTCACCACCGCGAATATTGACAGGTAAATCATGTCCGGAACAATCGCCGCCAGCCCCGTTTCCTTCAGCAGCAGCGACTTGAATCCATGCACCGCATACGAAAACGGATCCACCTTGGCAATCGCCCTCAGCCATGCCGGAAACGCCTCTATCGGATAGATCGCTCCGCTCGGAAAAAACAGCAATGTATTCAGAATCCCAAACATCGCCCGCGGCACCAGCGGGTCCTCGACCCGAGCCATCAACAAAAACATCATCGAATTGAACGCTAGTGAGGTCAGCACGATCATCAGCAGTAACCCCAGTATAGTTTCCGCATGGAATATCGTCCCCACACCCGCTATCAGCGATCCAACCAGCGTGATCACCACTCCGGTCATCACCGCCTTGATCGCCCCCGCTCCGTTCAGTCCGAGCACCAGCTCCGCCTTGGTAATCGGGGTTACCAGATATCCCTCATGCACCCCGCGCGCCTTATCGTCGATATACAGCATCCCCCCACCGATCATTACCGACACGAACATCGCCAGCGAGATCGATCCCGGCAGCAGAAACTTCATGTACTCGATGTACGGATACAGCTCCACCACCTCCAGAGCCGTTTGCTGCAACAGTCTCGGCGACACATCGGGTCGGTTTAACGCATCGGTTACTGAATTCATCTCGTCTTCGAGCGTCGAACTCATGAAGTTGTCGCTGTTATCCACAATCAGCGCAATCCGCGGATGATTCTTCTCGTAGACCATCTTCGAATACTGCGGCGGAATAATCACCGCGCCCTGAATCTCCCCGTTGCGCACGGCCTCTCTTGCCTGCACTTCGCTGTCATACGGGACCGCAATAAAGGTCCGCATGTTCGCCCGCACCGCGTCAAACGCTTCCTTGATGCGGATCGCCTGTGTCCCATGATCCTCATCCACGATCCCCATCTTCGCGTCGCGGATCTTCCCGCCAAACGCATTCCCCAGGACGATCAGCTGTACCAGCGGCATCACCATCGACACCATCATCAGAGTCGGTGAGCGGAAAAACTTGCGCATCTCGCGCTCGATAATCGCCATCATCCGGTTCATGGGCGCAACCCCGGACTCTGCGGCATCTGGTACGCATATGCTTTTACCAGTTCATCGCGCAACTGCCGCCCCGTGTAGTGGACGAACACATCGTCGAGCGTCGTGTTTTGCACGGTTAGCGTCTTCAGCGGCACGCCGGCCACGACCGCCATTTCCACCAGATCGGTGGTCGTGCCCGATCCGTTCGACGTCAGCACCCGGAACATCCCCGCGCTTTCGTTCTGCACCGATGTCACCCCCGGCAATCCCCGCAGCCGCCCTTCCCAATCCGTCGGCGGGTGCTCGAAGTGGGCTTCAATCACAGTCGATCCCGGGACGCTTGCCTTCAACGACTCCGGAGTATCCAGCGCCACGAGCTTCCCATGATCCACAATCGCAATCCGGTTGCAGAGCCGGTCCGCTTCGTCCATGTAGTGCGTCGTGATCAAAATCGTAAGATTGCGCTTCGCCTTGATGTTCGACAACATCTCCCACACCGCGACGCGGGATACCGGATCCAGCCCCGTCGTGGGCTCGTCCAGGAAAAAAATCTTCGGACTATGCACCAGCCCCCGAGCAATCTCCAACCGCCGCCGCATCCCGCCCGACAGCGTTTTGGTCTGCGCGTCCCGCCACTTCGTCAGATCCACCGTCTCCAGCAGTTCCGCAATCGCCTCTTTGCGCCGCTTCGTCGGAACGTCATAAAGCTTCGCGTAAATATTCAGATTCTCTTCCACCGTCAAGTCCAGATCGCTGGTCAGCGCCTGCGGAATCACTCCAATCGTCTGCCGCACCGCATTCGGGTCGCGCGCCACATCATGCCCCGCCACCAGCGCCGTCCCCGCCGTGATCGGAATCAGCGTGGTCATCATCCGGATCAGCGTCGATTTCCCCGCCCCATTCGGCCCCAGCAGTCCAAAGATTTCCCCCTCTTTCACCGTAAAGGAAACATCGTCCACCGCCGTGAAGTCTCCGTACTTTTTCACGATGTGCGAAACCTCAATCGTATTCGGAGCATCCGCCGGTATTTCGCTCTTGCTGAACTCCGCTGAAACTGGCGTGCCATTCGTCTCATGATTCATCTCCGCGCTCATGGCTTCCCCGCGGCTTCCGCGCTCTTCGGCGCCGTCCCCTTCAACTGCTCCGGACTCACCAGCACCTCCGCCGTCATTCCCGGCACATAAGCGCCCTTCGGATTCTCCAGTCGCACCTTCAATGCGATCGTCCGGATATCCCGCTTACGCCTTCCCACATCGCGTTGTGTTGCGAAATCCGCTTCCGCCGCTTTATAGAAGACCTTCCCCGGAACCACCGTGCCTCCCGGCAGCCGCACCCGCAGCGTATCTCCAAGGCCAATATGATCGGAATCCGTCTCTGGGATCGCAGCCAATGCCCAGGTGTCGCTGAAATCCACTACCGTTACGATTGCCTGCCCCGCATTCACCACTTCGCCTTCGCGCGCCGCCCGCACCAGCACCGTCCCCGTTACGGGAGCGTAAATCTTCGTATATCCCAGATGCACTTCCGCTTCCTTCAACAGCGCCATCGCGTTTTCCATCTGCGCCCGTGTCGATGCCACCGTACTCTCGGCCGCCGTCGCCTGATTCGTACGCGCCATCGCCGAATTCAGATCCGCCTGTGCCGCCGTCACCTGATCCTTCAGCGACTGCACGCTCGCTTCTTGCGCCTTCAGGTTCATCTCCGCTTGCACCCGGTCCTGATCGGATGCCACTCCCGCCAAAGCCAATCCAATCGTCCGCCGGCTGTCGCTCTCCACCCGCGTCAAGGTCGCTTCCGACTGCGCCAGTTGCGCCCGCGCCGATTGCAACTTTGCCTGCGAATTCTCCACGTCTCCCGACGTCGACCCCTTCGTCGATTGCCGCGTGTATTCGCTCGCGCTTACCTGCGACCGTAAACTGCCAATCGTCGCCGCCGCCGCACGCTCCTCCGCCTCCAATTCGGACGGATCCAGCAAGGCAATCAAATCCCCTTGCTTTACCTGCGAACCCTCTTCCACCAGCAGCTTAAGAATCCGTCCCTGAATCTGCGGACTCACCACGATCTGGTTGGCATCCACGGTCCCCACCAACACCAGGTCGTTTCCGCCTGGAGTCGAAAAAAAGTAGTACCCCGAAGCAATCGTCAAAATGATCGCCAGGATAATCAAAAATTTATTTCGAGCACTCATCGAAAATCTCCATGTGCACCATTACAACGCCCTGTTTCCTCTGTGTCCCCAGTGGTTAAGCTTTTCTCGGCGAACACCGCGCATCGGCGATGACTATTTAAACAGCGCCGCCGAAATAAAATTCAGTACAAACGCCCGCCGTTCCCGAATCCGCTCGTCCGACAACGGATCCACCTTCATCAGTGTCTTCATCAACGGCGCCGCGGTGAAATAGAACACAATTATCCCCACCACCGACGGAACAAAATCCATCGGGTTCACCGGTCGAAATTCCCCAGCTCTAGTTCCCTCCCGCAGCACATCGGCCAGCTTCTCGAAGATCGGACGAAAGTATTCCCGAGCAATCCGCTGCATGGGAGCGCTGCCTTTCGCGCCCGATCGCATCCACTCTCCCTGCACTACCCGGGGAAACTGTGGATTCGCCGCGATGTAATCAAAATATGACCCCAGATACTCGAGCATTTTCTGCCGCGGAGGCAGCTTGCTTTCAAGCACCGGCATCACCCGCGCCCGCAGCCCGCTGAACACCTGGTCGAGCACGGCTTCGTACAGAGAATCTTTGTCTTGGAAGTAGTAATACAGCAGCGCCTTGTTGACGTGCGCCGCCCGTGCGATCGCATCCGTCCGAGCCCCCGCAATCCCAAACTCGGCAAATTCCGCCACCGCTGCCTTCAGGATCGAAGCCCGGCTCTCCTCAGGCCGTCCCCGAGTTCCCAGACGCGCCATTCCACCCTGCCCGTTCGTGTGGGGGCGGGCGACGCGCCCGCCCACTTTCGCAGCCGTCCTCATGTAATTAACCAGTTAGTTAGATTATAGCATACCGGCGAGCTAAAGCAACTGAGCGGAGGCGAAACGGAGGGCCAACGCCATCAGGGGCGTTCTCTCTATGCCTTGGGTGCTGCGGCGGGTGCTTCCGGTGATCCAAATGAACCGCAGCGACCGCGCATAGTGCCTCCCATGGTTTGACTGAACTTCTCGCGTTCTTCGGGAGTCATCTTCTCCCACCGCTCCATCATGCGGCGGCGCCAGGGCATATGGCCGCCGTGCCGGCCGTGGAATCCGCCGAACAGGATCTTGCTAAGCACCAAAATTCCTATCGCCTGCCAGACGCTGATCACATGCCAGCCGAACAGCGCCGGCATCAGCCAGTTCCACAGGCGCATTACCACATAGCCAAATAGAGTGACGAACAACGTGGCAAACAGCGCGATCTTCAGTCCCGTAGCAGCCCAATGCTTTTTCATATCCCTTGTCCTCACGTCTCCATAAATTACGTCTTCGTAAATTCGTCGTGGATAGCCTGGAGGCGCTCGCGCAGATAAAGAACCGCATAGTGCTTGCGCGAGAGCAGCGTGTTTACACTGACGCCCGTTTGGGCCGCGATTTCCTTAAACCTGCAACCCATCAGTTCGTGGGCGATGAAGACCTCGCGTTGCTCGTCCGGCAACTCGTCCAGGGCGGCGTCCAGTTCTTCCAGCAACACACTTCGTGCGTAAGCCGCGTCCGGCCCGGCATCGGGAGAGGGAAGCAACTCTTCCAGTGGAAGTGTGTCCCCATCCTCTGTGACCGCTGGCGGCTGGTTCCTCAGCGTCTCCCGGCTTTTCTTCCGGAAGAGGTCGGTGATCCGGTTGCGGGCCACGCGGAACAACCAGGCGGTAACCTGCTCCACTGGCTTCATCAGGCGGTAGGCCTCGACGAGTTCGTAAAAGACATCCTGCAGGACGTCTTCTGCGTCATCGCGGTCGGCCACGCGTCTCCGGATGAAGTTGCGCAGCCGGGATTGCTCCCGCTCAATCGCTTCAGAGATCCGCTGGTCTTGGTCGGCCATCGCCCACTGTCTTCTCAGCGCTTCGGCCATCTACTTATGTAGACGAATGGGCGCAGGAAATATTGTATGGAGATATGCTGAAGATACAGGAAAGGGACGGCACGAACAGGTAGTTCTCGGCGGTATCGCACCTGATACGATTCCTGCGATGAATCCCGTCGCTTTATACTTCGCGTCAGGCGAGTCACTCTATCTCGGAGTTGCCGTTCTCGTGCTGGCAATAGTCGTGTCGCCGTTTCTAAAACGCGCATGGTTGTTCCGACTGCGAAACGTGGGTGCTTGGCTGGCATTGGCGATGATCGTGATGGCCTGTCCGCCGTTTTCGATGATCCTTGATCTAATCCTCCTTGCGGCGTTCTTGCTATGGTTTATCGCGTCAAACCGTGCCGGAGTGAAACAAACATGGGTGAGACTGCAACGCGGTTCGACAATTGTTCTGGTGATGTTGCTGCTCGTTCTTACGGCCATCGAGTTTTCTCACCGCACGATGCCGGTGATTACGGGGAAGCCCAGCGATCATCTGGTGGTCATAGGTGATTCAATCTCGTCGGGAATTGATTCCCGAGTTCCCCCATGGCCGCTCGTCCTTCAGCAAACGAGTGGAGTGTCAGTCATAAACCTAGCGAGGCCCGGCGCACAGGTGAGCGAGGGGCTGAGTATGGCAGAGAAACTGACACCCGAAGACGGCGTTGTACTAATCGAAATCGGCGGGAATGATCTTCTGATGGGGGTGCCGTCCGACGAATTTGGGAAAGCTCTTGGGACGCTCCTATCCATGGTGACCGCACCGGGTCGCACCGTCGTCATGTTCGAGTTGGTACTGTTGCCCAACAAGATTGCGTATGGCCAGATTCAGCGTCGCTTGGCAGCAAAATATGGCGTTTCCCTGATCCCAAAGCGATGTTTTACAAGTGTGATCGGCGACTCAAGTGCTACCTCCGACGGGCTGCATCTCTCCGATTCTGGAACGCGCCTCATGGCAGCGCTCGTAACACGAGTCCTGTCGCCCGTGTTGAAATCAACCAGTTCTCCCACATCAAATCCGTCGGATTAAAGTCTTACGTCGCCTAAGGAGGTGCTCGCACTAACTGACAATCCAGCACCCGCGAGTCGTCGAGCAAGTGTGGTCTATCGTGATCCGCCAGCGATCGAAGGCACCAGCAGCACCTCATCGCCATCCTGGAACGAATACGAAGCGCCTCCGATGAAGCGAATATCTTCCTCATTCACATAAATATTCAGGAAGCGCCGTGTCTCTCCGGCTTCATCCCGCAAATGGGGCTTCAAATCGGGGAACTGCTGATCGAGTTCCGAGAACAGCTCACCGAGATTCGCAACCGAGCAGACGACGCGCGGGGTCCCAGCGGTAAGCCGACGCAAAGCCGTAGGAATTTGAACCGTGACGCTCATAGAAAATGCCTCCTGGGCAAAAATGCCCAAATAAAAATGATTCAGTCGTTGGTCGCTAGTCGTTGGCAGACCACACCGACTACCAAACCGCCGCGAGCGCATGCGCCCCGCGAACGACAAGCGACTAACGACCAACGACTTGTGCCTACCGACCAACGACCACAGCCGACGCCGATGCCGCCGTCTCCGGCAACGAAACCGGCAAACTCGCCGCCTTCGCCGCCAGATACGCCTCAAACTCGGCAAGCTTCGGAGCGATCGGCGTCTCCGCTTGGTACTTGTCCGCCAGCACGTCGGTAGTCTTGAGTCCGTTGCCAGTAATGCACAGCACGGTGGTTTCATCCGGCAGAATGCGGTCCTGCTGGATCAGCTTGCGCGCGGTTCCAACCGTTACGCCGCCCGCGGTCTCGGTGAAGATGCCTTCGCTCTCGGCGAGCAACTGGATGCCACCGACAACTTCGTGATCGGAAATGTCTTCCGCCCACCCACCGCTCTTGGTGATGGCCTTCAATGCGTAATGTCCATCGGCCGGATTACCGATCGCCAGTGACCGCGCGATCGTCTTTGGACGCTGCGGTTCGATCTCGGTGCTGTACTGCTTGATGGCGGTCGAAATCGGCGAGCAGCCAGTCGCTTGCGCGCCAAAAAACTTTACCGGCTTCGGATCAACCAGACCCAGGAGGATCAGCTCATCAAACGCCTTCTTGATCTTGGTAATCAAAGATCCGCCCGCCATCGGCACCACGACGTTATCGGGCAGGTGCCAGCCCAACTGCTCGGCGATTTCATAGCCCACCGTCTTCGAGCCTTCGGCGTAATACGGACGAAGATTCACGTTCACGAATCCCCACTGGCGATCCTCGGCGATTTGAGAGCACAGGCGATTGACATGGTCGTAGCTGCCGTTGATGCGTACCAGTTCCGCGCCAAACACCTGCGTGCCGAGAATCTTCGCCGGCTCAAGGTCCGAAGGAATGAAAATCCAAGCCTTCAAACCTTCGCGAGCCGCCTGCGCTGCCACCGAGTTCGCAAGATTCCCCGTCGAAGAGCAAGCCACTGTATCGAATCCGAAACTGCGCGCATTAGCCAGCGCGACCGCAACCACGCGGTCTTTGAAGCTCAAAGTAGGCAGGCAAACCGCATCGTTCTTAACGAACAGCCGCCGCGATCCGAGCCTCTCGCCGAGCCGTGGAGCGCTCACCAGCGGCGTGTAGCCCACCGGCAGCGACGGCTGAAAACCCTCCGGCAACGGCAGGAGTTCGCGATAGCGCCACATGTTCGGCGCGCGCGAGGCGAAGAGGTCGCGCGAAATGCGCGAGCGAAGTGAATCGTAGTCGTAGGTGATTTCGAGCGGCGAGAAACAGTCTTCGCAATAACTGCGCGGCTGGTTGCCCCAGGTTTTGCCGCATTCGCGGCAGAGGAGTTCGTACGTGCTCGTCCCCATTATGCAACTTCTTTCTGTGACTGCGGGACGAGCCGGGTAAAAATACCCCAGTTACGACAAATCCCCTTTTCCGAATGGGAAAAGAGGCTCGGGAAATGCGAATCAAATTTCGCTACCCCGAATCTCATGGTCCCCGTTACCGGGCGAGAGTTGGCACCTGCAATTGAGATATATGATCTCTATCCGGTTGCCGTGGCGTCCTAGGGCTCGTCCCTCAGCCACTCTGCATGAAATTCCGATTTGCTCAA
>DATFZT010000170.1:0-15090 GCA_035314185.1 Terriglobales bacterium | reverse complement strand
GTGGGCGCAAAGGTGCCGCGCGCAAATCCGAGCGCCAGCCATTCGTTGGTTACGGGGATCCATACGCCCGAGTTGTTTAGATATTCCACGCGTAGGTAGCCATCAATCAGGTTCCAGGTTGCCGTCTGGGCCGCCACTGCGGCCGAGGTGTTCACTGCGACCGCGCCGTTCACAGCGTAATACGGAGATGCCGGCACCGCCGGGCAGCCAGTAGGAAGGTATAGTGGCGTCGGAGCCGTCGGAGGGCAAAGGGCGAGCGTCGGTGCGACGCTGGCACTGCTGCCCGAGGTAATCGGTGCGCCAGGCCCGCCTGCGGGGCCCGTTGGTTGAAGCCCCGTTTTTGTGGGGCTTGAGTTGTTTGCGTTGCCCAACCACGCCAGCGGCGCGTAGGGCCATTCTGGGCCCTCGACACCGGCGTTGGCAGTACTGGTGCCAGCACTCACCACGCCGCCAGTTGGCACCGCGTTCGACGCGGCGGCAAAGTACAGGTTATAGGTGTCGCCCGCCGGTGGCGCTGCGAACGCCGCCGCGTAATTGCCCGCGACGATTGGAATTCCATACGGATTGGTGGAGGTCGCACCCGTGGCCGTCGCCTGCGTGGTCGTGATGTTCGCCAAGCGGACGTTTTGTGGATCCGTTATTCCGGTGCCGTTCAGAAATTCCGCCGGATCGTCGCTCAGCTCCACGTGAATCACCGCCAGGTTCCATTCGCGCGACTGGGCCAGCGCCGATGTCGGGCTCTCGCCCGCCTGTGGCCGGCGAATAACTTGGAAAGGATACGTCGTACCGCTCACGAACGGCATCTTAAGGTTCTTGGCGCCCGTCCCCACATTCGTCATACTTCCATAGTTCCCATTGATCAGCTCAAAGGCAGTAGTGGTCTTGGAAAAAGTATTCCAGGCGTTGGCGCCGTTATAGGTCGAGGTCGCCGGATTTCCACCTGCACCCTGCACGCTGCCGTCCCCGTAGGAAGCCGCGTTGGGAGCAGTCATGACCGTGCAATTCCCTGCCGCCGTAAGCGCGGTGCAACCATTGGCGGCGGTCGGCATCCAGACCGAGCCGTTGTAGTTGGTGTTTGCGTTCCACCCGTTGGCCAACTGCGTCCGAACCACGTTGCCGTAGGCCGCTATCTTGTTGTGAAAAACCAGGGTGCTGCCCGGCCCAACGAACGGGTACAAGTCTCCATTGGTGTGTACCGGGCCGACCATGTCAAAATTGGGACCACTGAAGAACGAGAGATCGCTCTCCGAGAACACGCCGAACTGGAACACCGGGATCAGCGCCACCTGCGCTTGCCGTACCATGCTCACTTCCTGCCCACCGGTGGTTGAGGACGCCGTCGCCAGCATGTTCACTGGGATGATCTGCGCCCACAAGCCCGCGTTCGGCCCGTTGCCAGTGATCTGTCCCCAGGTCGCGGTCAGCGTCGATGGGCAAGTCGTCGATGTCGTCGTCCCCGGCATCACCGAATATTGCGTCCAGCTGAATCCCGGCATAACCGGCTGCGTGGTACTCACGGCGCAGATTTGGGCGGCGGTGGGGGCCATCGAGGTCTGGAACACCAAGGCGAGGTTCGAGTACATCGTCTCGATGCCGCCTTCGGCGGCGTGAAAGGCGGTGTTGTTCCGCATATCGGTCCCGCCCACCTTGCCTTCGGTATTGACCATCATCATCAGACCGATGGCGATGCCCGACAGCAGCAACAACAACAGCAGCGATGCTATCAGCGTGAATCCTTTGGTGTGCAGTCTCGCGCTCTTCATTCCGTAACTCCCCATGGTGTCACTCCCCATTGCTTCACTCCCAATCGATTCGCTCTCCATACGTCTTGCTCCCCCTTTCGCGATCTCCGCCGCTAATTGGGGTAGTTGTTGGTGTAGGTCAGATTCCGTGCGGCTACCGAGGTTTGCAAATCCAATCGCTGGTAGCCCTGTGAGCCCATCAGCGTGCTGTCGATCGCCATATTCAGAATGTTGATCTTGGTGATGTCGACAGGCGTGAGTCCAAGCGAAACGCCTCCATCGGCCTGGTTCGGCGACGGCGTTCCGGTGGTGTCGTTATAAAGGTCATAACTGAACTTCAAGTAAACAATGTTTTCCGCCACCGGCATCGGAGTGTGTCCACTGATCTGCCGCATCAGTCGCGCCGGGTTGACGCTGCTGTCAAGGTAATAGCTGATCACCAGAGCGCGCGCGGGCGCCGTTCCGGTGGCGTTCTTCGGCAGGGTGTCAAAGTAGTTGAGGCCTGTTGTCTGGTTCATGTGCAGCACATCACCGTTGGCGAAGGGGACGGAGTACGTGGGTCCCACCGCGTTTGCGCCCACCGTAATCGAGCCCGCCGTGACCTCACCTATCACGGTAGCGCCGTTCAAGGTCATCATGACCAGATCGCCAGGCGTCAGCCCTACCACCGCATCGTTCACGGCTTGCACCGTGGTCACGCTGGCCGGCAAACAACCCGGCGTCGGCCAAGGCGTAGCAGGCACGGTTATGGCTGGCGCAAAGGTCACTACGCCCACAGCCGTGAGCGTCGCGGTGTAGCAGTTCAAATAGAAGCCGTTGTCGGTATACACGGTCGTGACCGCGTCGGTCGGTCCCTGGACAGCGTTGAGCGTTGGCCCAGCATTCAACCCCGGGAGCAATCCGTAAAGATAGGGAATGCCGCCGGTTTTGGGATACTTCACCGCCGCGGCGACGGCGCATGTACCGCTTGTATATGTAGTACAGACGTAGCACGTCGAAGTCTGATCGCAGCCATACACCGGCGTGGTTGCGGACGGCAGCGCGATCGCCGCGCCGTTGCCCAGGCCCGCGCCCGCCAGGCTCAGGTCCTTCGTCAGTATGTTGGAGGCAGCCCGAAAATCCTGCTGCATCTCCGCCCGCTGCGTAACTGTCCAGGTCGCGGACACGCCTTGGATATAAATCTGCACCGCCGCCGCCAGCACCGCCGACCCCAGTGCTATGGCGATCATCATTTCCATCAGACTGAATCCACTTTCGCGCTTCGTCGAGCGATCGCTCATAACTCCCCTTTGCTTACGAGTACTGCGAAATGAACGAATTAAGAATGTACGTTTTCCCCGTTTTCACCTGGGGAGTGCTGTACTGCACGGTGATGGTCACGCTGCGCAGAGTGGGGACCACGTTGCCCGACGCGTCCAACACCGGCGAGATCAGAATCGTGCGCTGGTAGCCGGTCAAAGGGATCAACACATCGTCCACGGTTTGATAGATCCCGTCCGCGCCCGGGTCCTGGAGAGTTTGCTCGCCTGCGACCGCGTCATCAGCCGTCCCATAGATTCCGTCCGCTCCCGCGTTGTAGATCGGTCGCGCCCCATCGATGAAGATCCCGCCGTTGGATACATTCTGGAGCATGGTCCAGGTGATCTGCGTGGTGTTGCGGGCGGTGATGATGCTTTCATAGGATTCGTTGGCCAACTGCTTGGCGATTATGTCCTGCTGCGACGTTTGCGTCGCCGCCATGGCCAGCCCGAACACACCCAACATACTCACCATGCCCACGGTCAGTATGGCCATCGAGATCACCACTTCCAGCAGCGAAACTCCGCTCTCCGCGGGTTTCCGCCGCCGAGAGTTTCGAGCGCGCCTGATTATTGACGTAGCCATTATTGACGTAGCCATTGATAGCCTCCCGACCCATTGGAGTAGAGCCGCCAGCCGTGAATGCGGCCCGTCCCACCCCACACGTCCACCGCCCGCGAACTCAGCAGATTTCCAGTTTGCGAGAGGTAGACCACTCCGTTATCCCAGTTGCCGCCACCGGCACAAGCTAACGAGATCTGCGCGGAACCATCCGGACAGAAGTAAACCACCGATGCCGTTGTTCCTCCGGCGTTCCCGTTCGCCGTATAGCCAAAGTCAATTGCACTCAACCCCGAGCCGAAGGCGTCTGGAGGCGGTGTGGACCCGATCGCTGGTGCCGCGTAGAACGTCACATCATTGGGCAATTGATAGGTCACGGTTTTCTGATCGCCCGCAAATGTCGCTACTCCCCCGGCCAGCGCCGGGGCCACCGTAATCGTGTTGGGCGTGCTAGTGTTTGAAAAAGTCACTGAGTACGATGTCGATTGCGCTACCGCGTTGTCGCGCGCCTGACGCAGCGACGACAGCGTGGTGTTATACGCATTGACCACATGCTGCTGCTTCACCGCCGGCACCAGGCCGAACATCGCGAACACCGACACAATGATGGAAATCGCTATCACCGCCATCATTTCGATCAAGCTGAAGCCGCTCTCGCGGCGCCTGCGATGCCCTGCGTTTGCTTCCAGGATTCTCATAAGCATTTGCCGTCCCGTGGCTCCCCGCTTCGTGAAACAAATCGTGAAAACAAATCGTGTAACTGAAATTCCGGTATCTCCCGCGACCCTTTGCGGATGGGCAGCGCCGACACCTGTCTAAGTAACTCGATGTTAGGAACTGTGCCGCGCTACGTCAAAGTACCGGGGTACACCGGCCCTCCGTACATTGTCTTTTCGTAAGGTAATTCAGGAGAGTTACGATCGTGCCACTCGCTGCTCTTGCGAAAGCTCACTCCCTTTCACCGGGCCGCGTAGTCGAAATTGGGGGCTGCTACTCGGGGCTTGCGCCCGCGGAAACCTCCGCGAACGTGCTCTCACCTTATCCGCCGCCCACGGATATAGAAAGATCACGGAAGTCATGGAAGAAAGTTACGGAAGGTACAAATACCTAAGAAGAACGAAGAATGCCTGAATCGCACCTGCGGCATGACACCGGTAACTTGTCCTTGCCGCCGACCTTCGCTACTATGCGGTTACTATGGATCTTCGCGCCCTTGTGGTGTGTTCGGACCAGGACTCCGCCAGCTTGCTTACGCTGGTCCTGTCCGAACTGGGAATGGCGGCCGAGCATACCAGCTCGATCTCTCGCGGATTGGAGCTGCTCGAAGGCCAGCATTTCGATGTCATCGTCCTCGACTACCGCGCTGATCAGAGTTCCGAGCAATTTCTGGCGAGCTTGCGTCAATCGGCCAAAAATCGCGCCAGCATGCTGATCGTGATTGTCGACAGCGAGTTCAATGCCCGCCCCGTTTTCGGGCTCGGCGCCAACTTTGTTCTCTATCGCCCGCTCTCCGCGGAGCGCACCCGCATCAGCCTGCGCGCCGCCCGCGGCCTTATGCGCCGCGAACGCCGCCGCGCTCCCCGCATGCCCCTCAGTTCGACCGCCAATGTCGCTTGTCCCGGTGCGCCTGAACTGAACGCCCTCATGACCGACCTCAGCGACGGTGGAACTTTGCTGCAAACCGAAAACCGAATTCCGCCCGCATGCAAGGTTTATTTCGAGTTTGCCCTTCCCGGTCAGCAGCAACTGGTCCGCTTGTCGGGCGAGGTTGCCTGGCAGGACTCAAGCGGCCGCACCGGAATTCGTTTCCTCGATGTGCCCCAGTCGTCGCGTCGCCTCATCCAGACCTGGCTGCAGCAGAATAATGCCCATGCGGCCACCGCACTGTCAGCCCAGTCGTCGGCAAGCAAGTCCGCCGAGACTCCGTCTCGCGCCCAGTCCGATCCAGGCTCCGAGCCCAGAGAAGCCACCCTCGTCTCCAACGCCGGCAATCGCCGCGGAGAGTACCGCCTCGCCTGCAAAATAGGAGCGGAAGTCTACCGCCTCGGCACCAGCGTCCCCAATCACTGCACTCTGTCCGATATCAGCGAGGGCGGTTGTTACGTCGAAATGCCATCCCCACTCTCAGGGGAATCTGGAGTGGAGATTCTGGTGCGCACGGTCGACACGAAATTCAGAATCAGGGGTCAGGTGCTGGCTGCCCATCCCGGTTTCGGCATGGGCGTGCGCTTTACCTTCCGCGATTCCGTCGAGCGCGAAGAGATCCTGCGCCTGCTGGCAGTTCTCTCCGCCGGTCCGACGCTGGACAAACAACCCCGGTAAAAGCTCGAGGTCGCACTGGATTTTTGACGCGGCGTTTCAGCCGCTGAGGCTACGTCCGCTTCTCTTTCTCCGCCACCGCCCGCCGAAAATATTCCAGCGAAAGCTTCAGCCCGCTCTCCAACTCCACTTTTGGCTCCCATCCGAGCAGCCGTTTCGCTTTCGAAATATCCGGACGCCGTTGCTTCGGATCGTCCTGTGGCAGGCCTTCGAACTTGATCTGGCTTCTCGACCCCGTCGACGCGATCACTTTCCGCGCGCAATCCAGAATCGTGAACTCCGTCGGGTTCCCAATATTCACCGGCTCATGCTCCGCCGATCCCGCCAGCCGCAGAATCCCATCCACCTCGTCGCTGACGTAGCAGAAGCTGCGCGTCTGGCTGCCGTCGCCATACACGGTGAGATTTTCTCCGCGCAGTGCCTGCCACATGAAATTCGGAATCACCCGTCCGTCGTTGATCTGCATCCGCGGCCCGTAGGTGTTGAAGATGCGCACGATCCGCGTGTCCACCTGGTGATAGCGGTGATACGCCATGGTCACCGCCTCTGAAAAGCGCTTCGCTTCGTCGTACACCGATCGCGGCCCGATCGGGTTCACATTGCCCCAATACGTCTCGGTCTGTGGATGCACCGCCGGATCGCCGTAGCATTCCGACGTCGATGCCATCATGAACTTCGCGCCGCAACGCCGCGCCGTTTCCAGCGCTTCGAATGTCCCATACGATCCCACCCGCAGCGTTTCAATCCCGTGTTCGGCATAGTCCACCGGGCTCGCCGGACTGGCGAAGTGCAATACATAGTCCAAATCCAACGTTCCCCACTCGCCGGGATAGCAAACATCTTTCTGCACAAACTCGAATCGCGAGTCGTTCCGCAGATGCTCAATGTTTCCCAGGCTTCCAGTCAGCAGATTGTCCGCCGCCACCACCCGATAGCCCTCGCCCAGCAGCCCGTCGCACAAATGCGATCCCAGAAAGCCTGCTCCCCCGGTCACCAGCGCACGTCGCGTCTTCATCAGTTCAGGCACGCTCCTTTCTCTTAGGCAGCGCCGTCGCGGCCGACTCCTCCGTCAACGCCGCCGGACGCCCCACACTGTAATAAGAGAATCCGTGCTCCACCATCACCGCGGGATCATACAGATTCCGCCCATCTAGCACGATCGGATACTTCACCAGCGTGCGCAGACGCTCCAGGTCAAGCGCCGCGAAATCTTCCCACTCCGTCAGGATGAGCAGCGCATCCGCGCCCGTCGCCGCCTCATACGCATCCGATGCGAACTCGACGCCCGACTTCAGCACCTCTTTTGCCCGCTCCATCGCCGCCGGATCGTAGGCGGAAATGTGACAGCCCTCGCGCAGCAGTTCCTGCACCAGCAGCATCGCCGGCGATTCCCGAATATCGTCGGTGCCGCCCTTGAAGGCCAGCCCCAGCACCCCCAGCCGCTTGCCGCGGAAAGTCCAGAGCACGCTCCGCACCTTGCGCAAGAACCGGTGCCGCTGCTCTTCATTAATTCGAATCACTTCTTCCAGCAGCCGGAAGTCGTATCCGCTTTCCTTCGCCACCGCCCGGAACGCCATCAGGTCCTTCGGGAAACACGACCCTCCATACCCGATCCCCGGATTCATAAATCGCGGCCCGATCCGCGAATCCGTCCCGATGCCGTCGCACACCTGCTGTACATTCGCTCCCACCGATTCGCAGATCGAAGCGACCGCATTCACAAAGGAAATCTTCATCGCCAGAAATGCATTGGAAGCATGCTTGATCAGTTCCGCGCTCTTGGTGCTGGTGATGATCAGCCGCGGCGACGCTTTGCCCACGGCCGTTTCCGGTCGCGGAATGGCATCCGCACGCCCGTAATACCATCCGCTGGTGAGCGGCCCGTAGATCTGGCGCATCACCTCCGCCGCCCGTTCGCTCTCCACCCCCACCACGATGCGGTCGGGATAGAGAAAATCTGTGATCCCCGCCCCTTCCCGCAGAAATTCCGGATTCGAAGCCACATCGAAGTGCGACGGATCGGCCCCGTTCCTCATGATGATGGTGCGGATCCACTGGCTCGTGTACACCGGAACCGTGCTCTTTTCCACCACCACTTTGTACTCGTCGATACCCCCGGAAATTTCCCGCGCCACCGATTCCACATACGACAGATCGGCGTCCCCACTTTCGGTCTGCGGTGTTCCGACTGCGATGAACACTACTTCGCTCTCTCGCGTCGCCGCCTGCAAGTCGCCCGAGAACTTGATGCGCTCCCCCCGATGCCGCGCCAGCAACTCGGGCAGAAACCGTTCGTGGATGGGCACCTCGCCGTCGCGCAGTGCCGAGATTCTCTTTTCGTCGTTATCGACCAGGACAACTTCGTGTCCCAGATCCGCAAAACACGCGCCCGTCACCAACCCCACATATCCGGAACCGACCACTGCGATGCGCATAGCGAGCCTTCTCTCCTTGAATTTTCATGTGCACATCCGGCTCGTCGGTGTGCACTTTCTTAACTGTAGCAGCCTTTCCCGCCCCCACTGCCTCTCCGTTGTCATCGCCCCGTCTTCCCAGCCCGGAAATGGGAATTCGAATCTCACAGAAAAGAGTGATCGCTATCACCGCTGCCAATGGTGAGCATTCTAGCAGCCAGTTCTCCTACCACGGCCGCCGCCAAGTTATAAGGAAGACGGGCAAGTTAGACGAATTTGACTTCCCCCTCATTTCGCGGGAAACTCGCTCTGAGCCTGCGTTCCCCCGCAGCACTGCAGGCTGCCGGAACCGATTATGTTCCCGCAACCTATGTCGAGGCCTGAGTTCCGCCCTGACGATTCGCATCTTGACCTGACCCAGACCCTCGAGCAGCACCTCCTCGTCGGTTTTCCGCCCGATCTCGCTCTCGATTTAGTGCTCAACGAACTCGTAGTCCGCGCCGCCGAAGCCACTCAGGCCAGCGCTGCCGCCCTGGCTCTGGCTCGCGGCAATGAAATGGTCTGCCGCGCCGCTACCGGACACCTTGCCCCAGATCTCGGTGTCCCGCTCAACACTCGTGACGGTCTTTCCGGCGCCTGTTTTCAAACCCATCAACCCCAGCTGTCCGTCGATACCGAGTTCGATCCACGGGTTGACCCCGCCGTCTCCCGCCGTCTCGGTATCCGCTCCATCCTGATCGTGCCCATCTTCGAAAGTAGTGACAAGAACGCCCACTTCGCCGGAGTCATCGAAGTTTTTTCTCCCTCGCCCGCCGCCTTCTCCCACATCCACCAGAAACTGCTGGAAGGTTTCGCCGAGGAGTGCGCCCGGGTTCGCCACGCCGCGGACGAACTGATTCAGCGCAAGCCCGCCGCCGCGCTAGTCCCGTCCGACGTCGTCCCGATCGCGCCGACGCCCCCCGATTTTGTGGCGCCCATGCCGCTGCCTGCCGGTCGCTCCCACGAAGCCTGGACCCTCGTCCTTGGAGGTCTGGCCATTCTCGCCATCATCGCAGTCAGCTTCCTGTTCGGCTCCCGCATCGGATGGTTGCGCTCACCCCGCACCGCATCCGGCGGCCAAGTCTCGCAGCCCATGCCCGCCAGCTCAACTCCGGCCGGGCCCATAAAATCCCCCGCGACGAAATCCGCTGCAACAAAATCAACCACTGGAGCGTCAGCCAAATCCACCACCGCCGCTCCACCTCCCGCTCCAACCGCCGACGAGTTGGTCGTTTACGAAAAAGGCAAAGTCGTCTTCCGCATGAAGCCCGCTCCCACCAAGCCCGACGTGGCGACCCACCGCCAGGCCTCGCCTGATGACATGAAGCAAGACGGCAACGCCATCGTGGAAGCGTCGTCCGTAACCAAGGTAGCCGCATCGCCCAGCGTCTGGCTATCTCCCGAGAAAGCCGAATCCCGCCTTATCGGCCGCATCGAGCCCCAATATCCCTCCGAAGCCCTGGCCGATCACCGTTCCGGCAACGTAGTTCTCGAAGTGCAAGTCGCGGAAGACGGCTCCGTCTCCAACATCCGCACCCTAAGCGGAGACCCCATGCTCGCCGCCGCTGCCGCCGAAGCCGTCCGCAACTGGCGCTACCAACCCTACCGCCAACACGACCACCCTGCGCAGTTCCAGACGGATGTGACCCTGAGCTTCACGTTACCTAATTGAAATGCCCCTTCGAGGACTCGAAAAGGTTTCGCGGGTAAGGATCTTTATTGGCGGGTGCCATGCAACGGTGGGTGCCCCACTCATTCGCGTTCTGTGCGAATGAGTGCGAAGCTCTCCTTAACCAGCGAAAATACTCTACGAAAACGCCAGCTCCTTCGCCCGTTGCACCGCCTTGACCACCGCCTTGATCAACGTCACGCGCAGCTTGCCCTCTTCCAGTTCCATGATGCCGTCAATGGTGCATCCCGCCGGAGTGGTCACCGCATCCTTCAGCAGCGCCGGATGATCTCCCGTCTCCAGCACCACCCGAGCCGCGCCCATGGTCGTTTGTGCGGCCAGAAGCGTAGCCACATCGCGCGGCAGGCCCACCTTCACTCCCGCTTCCGCCAGCGACTCCAGAATGATGTAGATATATGCCGGTCCGCTCGCCGACAATCCCGTGACTGCGTCCATATGTTTTTCGTCTACGTGTACGGTCCGTCCCACCGCATCGAAAAACTTGGTTGCCAAATCCAGATGCTGTTTGGTCGCGAACTTCCCCTTGCACAGCGCCGTCATGCCAGCGCCCAGCACGCAAGGAGTGTTCGGCATCGCCCGCACCACCGGAACTTCTTTCTCCAGCGCCCGTTCAATCATCTCCGTAGGAACCGAAGCCGCCACCGAAATCACCAACTGCTTTGCACTCAAGTGCGATCGGATCTCCCGCGCCACGTCGGCCACCACCTGCGGCTTCACGCAAAGAAAAATAATCTCGGCGTCTTTCACCGCCTCGGAGTTGTCGGTGCCCGCGTGGATCCTCAACTTCTCCTTGAGCATCCGCGCCCGCTCCGGATGCGCCACCGTCGCCCAGGTCTGCCCCGGCGACAACAATCCATCGCGCAAGAAAGACTGCAACAGAATCGATCCCATCTTCCCCGCGCCCAAAACCGCCACTTTTTTCTTACCAACACTCTGCCCCATAGGATTCTCCAACCTTCCCCGAACAGGCATTCACCAGATTATCACCACGATACCTGCCCAATTCCCCTGTGGTCCCCTGTGCCCCCTGTGGTGAAGGTCTTGTTCGCGCACTCACCAGTGTCCGAGGCGACAGCAATATCTTCTATCCCACCACTCCCGCCGCGCTAACCATCTTCAGTATCTCGCGCCCAATCGGCAACGATGCCGTCGCCGCCGGAGAAGGCACATTCAGCACATGCAAAAACCGCTCCCGCCCCACAAACCGGAAATCATCCACCAGCGTGCCATCCGCTCCCACCGCCTGCGCCCGCACTCCCGACCCGCCCGGCGTCATATCTTCCATCCGCACCTCAGGCACCAGACGCTGGCATGAGCGCACAAACTCGCGCTTCCGCAGCGACCGCCGAAACTCCCCCAGCCCATTTTTCCAGTGCTGCCGCGCCATCGCCTGAAATCCCGCATTCAGGAAAACCTCCATCGCCTCGCCCAAATCGAAATCTCTCCAGCGATATCCCTCGCGTCGAAACGCCAGCACGGCATTCGGACCCGCATCCACGTTCCCATAAATCCGCCGAGTGAAGTGCACTCCCAGAAATGGATACCGTGGATCCGGCACCGGATAAATCAGTCCCCGCACCAACGACTGCCGAGCCGCTGCCAGATCGTAATATTCCCCGCGAAACGGAACCAGCAACATCCTCGGATCGTCTCCCGCCATGCGCGCCACCCGATCGCTGTACAGCCCCGCGCAATTCACCACATACCGCGCCAAAAAATCTCCCGCGCGCGTTCGCACCACCACCGCATTCCCCGCATCGCCCGAATTTCCGGAAGAACCCCGCCCGAATCCCACCACCCCCGCGCTCGTCTTTACTTCCACCCCGCGTCCCGCCGCGATCTCAGCATACTTCGCCGTCACCATCGCATAATCAGTGATGCCCGTCGAGGGCACGTGCAGCGCCCGCACACCGCCCACATGCGGCTCGATCTCGAGCATCGCCGCGCGCTCCAACAAGCGCAAACCCTGGAGTCCATTGGCCACGCCCCGCGCCAGCAAGTCATCGAGCCGCGCCGCTTCCTCTGCGTTGGTAGCCACAATCAATTTTCCGCACACCTCATGCGGAATCCCATGTCGCGAGCAGAACTCCACCATCTCCCGCGCCCCCGCCACACACAGCCGCGCCTTCAGCGATCCCTCTTTGTAATAAACGCCACTGTGGATCACGCCGCTATTGTGTCCCGTCTGATGACGAGCCACGCCCGCTTCTTTCTCCAGTACCACCACCCGCAACCGGGGAAATTTCTCAGTCGCCTGCATGGCAAACGAAAGCCCCACAATCCCCCCGCCAATTACCGCAATGTCATATGTCATAAGCTCGTGTAGGGACAGCCGCCCTCGCCGGGGTCCCCAGACCGCGCGCTTTTCGCGGGCTGGGGGTGGGTCAGCTGTCCAAGCCGTGCAAAGCACGGCAGCCTCGCCGAAGATGATCCTACCTCACAACCGCGTCCCCAAACCGTGACGCAAGAACAAGAAGATGTGACGCAACAACCTGTAACGCAAGAAAAAAAGGCGCAGACATAATCCGCGCCTCATAAGATCAAGAAATTGTTCTCGGCGCTCTCCGCGTCTCGGCGGTAGATCGCCAGCGCCAGGCTACTGCACAGTCATCGCCACCACATCCCCATGCGCCGCCCCGCCCGCAGCCGTGGCCGTCACCGTAATCTGCGATGTCCCCAACACTGTAGGCGCCGCCACCGTCACGAAAGCCGAGCCCGCCGAAGTTGCCGACGTGGCCGTCACCGAAACCGCCTGGCTCGGTGCCAGTGCCGGAGCCGCATACATCCCCGTCCCGTTCACCGTGCCGTTTACATTCCCGCCCATGACCGCCCAGGTTACGCTTTGGTTAGCGGTGAATTGTTGCTGAGTAGAGCCCGCCGGCCACAAGTTACCCGCTTCATCCGCAGATAAAGTTGCCAATCCCGGATTCACCGTCACCGCTGGCGGAGTTGTGGTGCTGCCGGCGACCCCGCCACAAGAAAGCTCCGCCATCAACCCCAGCCCCAGGCAAATAACGGCGATTCCTCCGTAGAGATGCGACTTGCCGCGTCTCTTTTGCCCGACCCCGACAATCCCCACCAGCACCACCCAGGCGAGAGTGAAGAATGGCAAAGCATCATCGGAACGTTCGCTTGCGCGGCGTCGGCCGCCCCCGGTCGTCCGCGAAGTGCCGGTGGAGCGACGGGTGTCGCTCGTCCCAAGTGGGCACAGCGTTGGCAAGTTCGGCCCACAAGTCCAAATGTTCACAGTAACTGGAGTCGTCGGCGCCCCCGCTGCAATCGTCGCCGGACTGAACACGCATGCCGCGCCGGGAAGCCCGCTGGTCAACGCCGGCAGGCCCCCGCACGCAAAACTCACCGCCGAACCAAACGACGCGCCCCCCGGAACCGCCGAGAACGTATAGCTGGCGCTCTGTCCCGCCAGCACCGTAGCCGTCGCGCTACCCGTGTCCGTCCAGGTAAAGTCCGTCGCCAGCCCAGTCACCGTCAGCGTCTCTGACGGCGTAGCATGGGTCAGCGTTCCGTCGGTTCCTTGAATTGAGAAATTGAACGTCCCGGCCGTCTGACTGCCCAACGTGACTGCGAACGGAGCGCCCCCTGCCGTCGGCGTCACCACAGTCGGCGAAAGGCACGTCCCCGGGGCTCCTGCCGTACACGTCAAAGTCACACTTCCGCTATATCCGTTCACCGCCGTCAGCGTTCCGTTCCACTGGACGTTCTGATTCGCCGGCGTGGTGCTCGGAATCGGCGTCACCACAATCGCGAAGTCCGGCACCGGCGCCGTCACCGTCAGCTGGAATGTTTGTGGCTTGGGCGCCGGTGCGCCCGCCGTCATCGCCCAGATCGTCACCGTAACCGGACCTCCCAGCGGCGTTCCCGGCAGCGCCGTGACCGTCAACGTAACCGGCACCCATGCCGCTGACGTCGGATTCACCATACTCGAGGGTGAGAACACGCAATCCGCTCCCGCCGGCCGTCCCGTCGGACAACTCAGCGACACCGTCCCCGCAAAACTTCCCTTCGCCGTCACCTGGAACGTGCTCGACCCCGATGTTCCACCCTGCTACACACTCAACGAATTCGGACTGGGCGCCGTCAAATCGAAGTCCACCACATGCAGCGTCACGCTCGCGTCGTGCGTAATCGCGTGTGGGTCCGTTCCTACCGCGTGCGCGGTGAAACTGTAATCGCCCGCACTTCCACCCGCTGTCACGGAGTACGTTGCCGTCGGCGTGATCGGAGTCGGACTCGGTGTGCAGGTGGTTAGCACCGGCTCCTCGTCCGCGCAACTCAAATTCACCGGGCTTGCATATCCGGCTTGCGCCGTCAGTGTGCCGTTGAACACGGCCGTCTGCGTGGGAAACACCGTCTGCGGCGAATTCGATATCGCATTCGTGTAGTCGGGCGCGAGTGCGTAGTTCCAGATCCCCCGCCCGTACGTCGACGCGACCAGCGTCTTAATGCCCGTGCCCGTCGGACTAAAAATCTGCAGCGCCGTGACCGGAGCGTTCGGCAAAAATCCTGATACACTCGCCCCCGGCGTTGGACCAACTTCCGTCCAGCCAGGCGCGCTCGTCGAACTCACGAAGATGCCAACGTCGGTACCCGCATAGATCTCAGAAGGAGTGACCGACGAATCCACCAGCAACGCATTTACAGGAGCATCTGGCAGCTCTGCTACTCCCGTCCCCGTCCAGTCCGTCCAACTCGCGCCGGCATTCGTCGACTGCCAAACGTGCGATGTCGGAAACCCCGCCGTGCTGAATCCCATGATCCCGACGTATGCCGTCTTGCCGGTTGCATCCGACGCGTCCATTGCGACCGACGAAATCGCGTACCCGTTAGGATTCACATTTTGGGTTTCGTTCTGCGTAACATTCGACATCGCGGTGACGCCGGCATTGGTCGTAACCCAAACTTCTCCGCCAGGCGATCCGCTTAGCGGCCCATATCCGTTCGTCACCGCGTACACCACCGAAGAGTAGCCATTCGGCGCCTTGCCGCCCGCCGCCAGCCCATTCACCAG
>DATFZT010000169.1:0-11160 GCA_035314185.1 Terriglobales bacterium | reverse complement strand
TCTTAAGAGCCGCGTACGGCGGCGTACAGCCGTAGGAAAGCGGAGGAACATGTTTCGTTCGAGCCCGTTCGATATGGCAAATCCCGTGGCTGATTTTGATGCCATTCGCATCAGCCTGGCGTCCCCGGAAAAGATCCGGAGTTGGTCGCATGGGGAAGTGACTAAGCCGGAAACCATCAACTACCGCACCTTCAAGCCGGAGCGCGATGGCCTGTTCTGCGCGCGTATTTTCGGCCCGGTCACCGACTGGGAATGTCTCTGCGGCAAGTACAAGCGCATGAAGCATCGCGGGGTCATCTGCGACAAGTGCGGCGTGGAAGTCACGCTGTCAAAAGTCCGCCGCGAGCGCCTGGGCCACATCGAACTGGCGTCGCCCTGTTCGCACGTGTGGTTCTTCAAAGGACTGCCCAGCCGCATTGGGCATCTGCTCGATATTTCCCTGCGCGATCTGGAAGCGATTCTGTACTTCGAGGCCTACGTGGTGGTCGATCCCGGCGACTCTCCGGTGAAAGACCGCGAAGTGATCAAGGACGAAGCGAAGTATCGCGAACTTGACCAGCAGTATCGCCCCGCCGGCTTCAAAGCCATGATGGGCGCGGAAGCGATCAAGGAACTTCTGAAACGCATTGAAGTCGATTCACTTTCTGCCGAACTGCGCGAGAAGATGAAGCACGAAACCTCGCTGCAGAAGCGCCTGAAGTATGCCAAGCGGCTGAAAGTGGTCGAGGCCTTCCGCCGGAGCGGCAACAAGCCACAGTGGATGATCCTCGACGTGCTGCCGGTGATTCCACCGGAACTGCGCCCGCTGGTTCCGCTGGATGGCGGACGTTTCGCCACCTCTGATCTGAATGATCTTTACCGGCGCGTCATCAACCGCAACAACCGGTTGAAGAAGCTGATGGACCTGCACGCTCCCGAAGTCATCGTCCGCAATGAAAAGCGCATGCTGCAGGAAGCAGTCGACGCTCTGTTCGATAACGGACGGCGCGGGCGCGTTTTGCGTGGCGCCAACAACCGGCCACTGAAATCGCTCTCCGACACGCTGAAGGGCAAGCAGGGACGCTTCCGCCAGAACCTGCTCGGCAAGCGCGTCGACTACTCCGGACGTTCGGTGATCGTGGTTGGACCCGAACTCAAGCTGCACCAGTGCGGATTGCCGAAGAAGATGGCGCTCGAATTGTTCAAGCCGTTCATCTACCATCGCCTGGAGCAGACAGGAAACTGCACCACCATCAAGCAGGCCAAAGAAATGGTGGAACAGCAGGAGCCGATCGTCTGGGACATTCTGGAAGAGGTCATCAAAGACCATCCAGTGATGCTGAACCGTGCGCCTACGCTCCATCGCCTGGGCATTCAGGCGTTTGAGCCGGTGCTGGTGGAAGGCAAAGCGATCAAGATCCATCCTCTGGTCTGCACGGCGTTCAACGCCGACTTCGACGGCGACCAGATGGCGGTGCACATTCCGCTTTCGCCCGAAGCGCAGGTGGAAGCCAGCGTTTTGATGCTGTCTTCGCACAACATCCTGTCGCCGGCGTCAGGCCAGCCCATCACCGTGCCCACACAGGACATGGTGCTCGGTCTCTACTATCTGACGAAAGCGAAACCGGGCGCGAAGGGCGAGGGCCGTTCTTTCGCGAATATTGACGAAGTCGTGATCGCGCTCGAAATGGGCGAGGTGGAAACGCTGACCCCGATTCGCCTGCGCTACACCGGCGAAGTCATCGACCTGACGCAAGCCTACGACGATCAGGACGTGAACCACACGGAGCCCGTGCACATCAGGCGCGAGTTCCTGAATACCACCGTCGGACGCGCCATTTTGAACGACCATCTGCCCAAGGCAGTGCCTGGGGTGAACGTGAGCATGCCGTACATCAACGGATTGCTCAAGAAGAAGGGCATTGGCCAGCTGGTCAATTACTGCTATCTGCGGTTTGGCCTGGAAGTCACGGTCAAGATGCTCGACGAGATCAAGTCGCTCGGCTTTAAGTACGCTACGCGCGCTGGATTGTCGATCGGCATCGATGACATGGTCATCCCGGACAACAAGAAGACGCTGGTGAAAGACGCCGACAAGCAGGTGATCGCGGTTCAGCAGCAATACCTCGACGGCGCCATCACCAACGGCGAACGCTACAACAAGGTCATCGAAATCTGGTCGGCCATCACGGAAAAAGTTGCTGATGAAATGTTTGGCCAGATGCAGCGGCGCGACAAAGAAGGCCAGCTCAATCCGATTTACGTCATGGCTGATTCCGGCGCTCGCGGATCGAAACAACAGATTCGTCAGCTCTCCGGCATGCGCGGACTGATGGCGAAGCCGACGGGCGAAATCATCGAGACTCCGATCACGGCGAATTTCCGTGAAGGTTTGACGGTGCTCGAATACTTCATTTCGACGCACGGCGCCCGCAAGGGATTGGCCGATACGGCTCTGAAGACGGCCGACTCGGGCTACCTGACGCGCCGTCTGGTCGACGTCGCGCAGGACGTAATCATCAGCGAGTACGACTGCGGCACCGTGGACGGAATCTTCGTCTCCGGTATCGTTGAGGCGGGCGAAATCATCGAACCGCTGCGCGACCGCATTGTGGGCCGTGTGTCGCTCGAGAAGATCAAGGATTACGAAGGCCAGGTTGTGGTCGACGTGAACCATGAGATTACCGAAGATCTGGCGGGCGCGATTCAAGCTGCCGGTATCGAGCGGGTCAAGATTCGCTCGGTGCTCACCTGCGAGTCGAAGCGCGGCGTTTGCGTCATGTGCTACGGCCGCAATCTGGCTTCCGGACGCCTGGTCGAACTTGGCGAGGCTACCGGCGTGATCGCGGCGCAGTCCATTGGCGAACCTGGAACACAGCTCTCCATGCGTACCTTCCACATTGGAGGCACGGCATCGCGAGTTTCGGAACAGTCGCGCCTCGATGCCAAGAGCAACGGCATTGTGCGCTTCGTCAATTTGCAGACGGTGAAGTCGAAGACCGGCGATCTGGTAGTCATGAATCGTCAGGGATCGATCGCAATCGTGGATGAAAAAGGCCGCGAGCGCGAGCGCTATGCGGTGGTCTATGGCGCCAAGGTAAAGGTCACGGAAGGTGGTCCGGTTGCGCTCGGCGAGGCTCTGGTCGAGTGGGATCCGTATACCTTCGCGATCCTCACCGAAATTGGCGGCACGGCGCAGTTCAAGGACTTGCAGGAAGGCATTACGCTGAACGAGGAAGTGGATGAAGTCACCGGCCTGTCGCGTCACGTGGTGACGGATTCACCCGACGAGAAGCGCCAGCCGGCGATTGTGATCAAGGGCAAGGCGAGCAAGCGGTACCTGATGCCTTCGCACGCTCACCTTATGGTGCAGGACGGAGACACGGTGTATCCGGGCGACGTGCTGGCCAAGATCCCGCGCGAGACAACCAAGACCAAGGACATCACGGGCGGTCTGCCGCGTGTGGTGGAATTATTCGAGGCTCGCAAGCCGCGTGAGACCGCGGTCATCAGCGAAATCGATGGCGTGGTCCGCTTCGGCGAGGTCGCCAAGGGACAGCGCAAACTCTACGTGGCCGCCGACAACGGCACGGAAAAGGAATATTCCGTTCCCCGCGGCGTTCACATCAACGTGCAGGAAGGCGAGCGCGTCCGGGCGGGTGAACCGCTGATGGATGGGCCGCTCAACCCGCACGACATTCTGGCCGTGCTCGGCGAGAAGGAGCTGCAGTCTTACCTGGTGAATGAAATCCAGGAAGTCTACCGCTTGCAGGGCGTGAATATCTCGGACAAGCACATCGAAGTGATCGTCCGCCAGATGATGCGCTGGGTGAAGGTCGAAGACGTAGGCGACACCCAGTTCCTGCTCGAACAGCAAGTGGATAAGTTCCGCTTCCACGAGGAGAACGAGCGAGCGATCGCCAATGGTGGCAAACCGGCCACCGGGCGTCCGTTGCTGCTCGGTATCACCAAGGCGTCGCTCTCCACCGATTCGTTTATCTCCGCTGCCTCCTTCCAGGAGACTACGCGCGTGCTGACCGAAGCTTCCATTCAGGGAGCGGTCGATCATCTGCGTGGCTTGAAGGAGAACGTGATCGTGGGCCGCTTGATTCCCGCCGGAACCGGTATGGAATATTACCGCAACGTGCGTCTCTCTCCAGAAATGGAAGAGGCCGCGAGCAAGGTGCAGGAGGAAGTCTCACAGGCGTACGAAGACGCGGAGCGTGCGCTCGAACTCATGCGGCACGAAGGCGAGACCGAAGAGCTCGCTGCGGAGTAGCAAGGCACGAATACAAGACAGGGGCGACGCGAGTCGCCCCTCGTTTTTCTTGAATAGTGTTTCTTGAAGCCAATGTCTTTAGCACTGGAACCACAGCGCCTGACCGGGCAACCTCAGGATCCGAATCCCAAGCCCGAGCCGACTCCTGGGGGACTGATATTGGCGCCGGCACTGGGGCGCTTCTGGCGATTGTTCCGCTTGTCGATCTGGCGCGCCTTTGAGCACGATGCTTTTGGGACCGCCAAGGCCTCCGCCTATTCGTCCATCTTCACTTTCTTCCCGTTCTTACTGGTCCTCGGCGCGGTTCTTGCTACCCTGAATCGTGGCCAGGTCTACGCTCGTGAAATCTCCTACGCTCTGGGCACCATCTTGCCTGCGGGCAGCTCGGCCGCACTTGCCTACCTGAGAAGCACAACGGACCGGCCGGTGAGCCTGCTCATCACCACTTCGTTGTTCACGGTCTGGAGCGCTTCCGGCGTGATCATCTCCTGGATGGATGGCTTTCGCCGCGCCTACCAGCTTCCCAAGACCTGGGGGCTAGTCCAGGAGCGCGTGATTGCGATTTCGCTGGTTTTGATGGCGGGCATACCGATGACCTTCTCCACCATTCTGGTTGCCTTCGGAAGCCGTATTGAAACGCGGATTCTGTTTCACATCGGACATGAATTCGGACCTCTGATTCTGTTGTTGTGGGGCGCGATCCGCTGGCTGATCGCGATCATGACCAGCATTGCCGTGATCCAGCTTATCTATCACAACGCAGTGCCGCGCACGCAACCCTGGCACAGCGTTTTGCCGGGCGCTGTACTGGCCACCGCCATGTGGCTGATCTCCACTGCGTTGTTTGGATGGTATTTGCAGCACTATGTCGACTACAGCGTGATCTATGGTTCGCTCGGCGTGGGCATTGCGCTGCTGCTCTGGATGTACATCATCTCGCTGGTCGTGCTGATTGGCGCCGAATTCAATGCCATGCTTTTCCCACGCTGTCTGACGAAGGTTCCAGTTCCACGGGCAGACGCCGAAGCTCGCTGACTATTGAGGTGTGGAGGCGGGCTCGGCCCCACTTGGACGGGGCAAAGCCCCGTCCCCACGAACACTTGACAAAAAAATCGACCAAGCCGTCCGCAGAGAGGATTCGCAGCTTGAAAGAACGCAAACCGGATCTAGTTGAAGGAAATCTGCCGGCTTCCGGGCCTGTGCCCAAAGAGGCGGCCGAGCGCATGCGCCGCGCAAAGATTATCTGCACGATTGGCCCCGCTTGTGATTCGGAGGAAATGATTCGCGACCTGATGCGCCTGGGCATGGACGTTGCGCGTCTGAATTTCTCCCACGGAACACATGCCGAACACGCCCGGCGGATCAAGCGGCTGCGCCGCGCCGCGCATCGCTTGAAGCGGACCATTTGTATTCTTCAGGATCTTCAAGGTCCGAAGATCCGTACCGGAAGCCTCAAGGATGGAAAGCCCGTGCTGCTGAAGTCGGGGTCGGTGCTGACCATCACGCCGCGCAAGGTGGCCGGGACCGCCGAACTGATTGCCACTGACTTTGCAGGTCTGGCACGCGAAGTCGAGCCCGGAGCGCGGGTGCTTTTATCCGACGGGCGCATTGAACTCAAGGTGCGTTCGATTCGCGGCGACGATGTGGAGTGCGAAGTCCTTAACGGAGGCACGATCGGTGAGCATCAGGGAATCAATCTGCCAGGTACGGCAGTGAGGATTCCCGTGCTGACCGACAAAGACAAGCGGGACCTCGAGTTCGGTTTGAAGCAAGGAGTGGATGTAGTTGCGCTGTCGTTCGTTCGTTCCGCCGATGACATCCGGACGGCGAAGAGCCTTATGCGCGAGTTCGGCAAGTCCGTGCCCATTATCGCCAAGCTGGAAAAACCGCAGGCCATCGAGCGTCTGGAAGAGATTCTGGAAATAGCCAATGGAGTCATGATTGCGCGTGGCGATCTGGGCGTGGAATTGCCGCCCGAGCGTGTGCCGATCATCCAGAAATTGGTGATTCAGCGCGCGGGCGTGTGGCGCAGGCCGGTCATTACAGCAACCCAGATGCTCGAGTCCATGACCGAGAGCCCGCGGCCCACGCGGGCGGAGGCGAGCGACGTCGCCAACGCGATTTTTGACGGCACAGATGTTGTGATGCTCTCAGGAGAGACCGCCAGCGGCCGCTATCCGCGCGAGACCGTAGCCATGATGGCCCGCATTATTCTGGAGGCAGAGGCTAGCATCGCGCAACTGCCGCCGGCGCCGCGCCGTCGTCGTGAAGATCATCGCTATTCGGTCGCCGAGACCATCTGCGAATCTATCGCGCACGCCGCCGAAGATCTGTCCATGCGTGCGATCGCCGTGTTCACGGAAAGCGGCAACACCGCGCGTATGGTTTCGAAGCATCGTCCGAAGGTCTGTATTTATGCTTTCAGTCGTAAGGCGGAAGTCTGCAATCGCATGAATGCGCTCTGGGGCGTGCATCCGGTGCACAAGAAAGAGTGGGAGTCGGCGGAGGCGATGGTCAGGACTGCCGAAAAGGAACTCTTGCCGAGAGGACTTCTTCACGCCGGGGACGTGCTCGGCCTGGTCGCTGGAACACGGCTCACTTCGGGCGCCACGAACTTTATGCGACTGCACACCGTCGGAGAAAGTGAGCGAGCGCCCAAGAAGAGGCGACAGAAGTAATAGCGGGTCCGGAATGGAATCAACAATCTCGTTCTTCGATGGCTCGCTGGAGCCAGCTGTCCGCGGCTTCCTGCATTCTCCCGCGAATCCCAGCGGCGACGGGCTGATCCTGACGCACGGTGCGGGTTCGAATTGCAATGCTCCTTTGCTGGTGGCGCTCAGCGAAGTTTTTGCCGGACATGGCTACACGGTTCTGCGCTGCGACCTGCCCTTCCGCCAGCAGCGGCGAACCGGCCCTCCGTTTCCGGGCAATGCGGAACGCGATCGCGAGGGACTGCGCAATGCGGTTGCTGTCCTGCGTAAGAATGTCGCGGGCCGACTTTTTCTTGGCGGCCACTCCTACGGCGGACGCCAAGCGACGATGCTCTGTGCCGCTGAACGAGAGTTAGTCAAACCTGACTCGTTAAAACCAGAATTAGTATCCGGACTGCTTCTGCTTTCGTACCCTTTGCATCCGCCGCGCAAGCCCGAACAGCTTCGTATTCAACATCTGCCGAACTTGCACACGCCGAGCCTGTTCGTACATGGAACGCGTGATCCCTTCGGAAGCGTGGAAGAGATGACGGCGGCCCTGCGGCTAATTCCCGCCAAAACCGAATTAATGAGAGTGGAAGGTGCGGGTCACGATTTGGGCTTTAAAGGGAAGGCACAGGTAAAGGAACTCCCGGCAAGCATCCTCGCGAAATTTGGCGAGATGTACGGCTAAACCGCGTGTGCTGGGCCGCGCCGCGCTTGGACGGGGCATAGCCCCGTCACCACACGAGCAAAAACAATGGAAGGTTTTCTCGGCGTCCTCTGCGTCCTCGGCGGTGAACCGTCCTAATTCACCCAGCCTGATTTCGATCCGCCGTTCGTCTTGTTGTCATCTTCGGGAGGGATGTAGTTTCCGTGCTCGTCGAAGGTGACTTTGCGGTCGTGATCTTTCATGTAGACTTCGAATTTTCTCGCCGCGCGGCGCCGCTTCCAGCGGTAGTAGGAATTGCGCACGCCGAAATATTGCTCGGACGCCGCATAGCTGACGCCACGAGAAGGCATGAACTTCACCCACAGGAGGCCGCAGAGCAATCCGCCAAGATGCGCAAAAACGGCGACTCCGTTTGCTGGCTCAAAAACCGCGATAATCGCGACCACGACCCAGATGCCGACCAGGTACTTGGCCTTGATTCTGAAGGGTAGCGGAAACAGAAACATTTCCTGATCGGCGTAAATAATTCCAAAGGCCATCAGCAGTCCAAAGATTCCGCCCGACGCGCCCACGGTTGGGGTTCGCGGATCGGCTCCCAGAAAATGGGTATAAGAGACAGCAGTCACTACCAGAGCAGCGCCCACCACGCAGAATGTGTAGCACTCGATGAATCGCCGCGACCCCCAGTCGCTCTCGAGGTATGCGCCGATAAACCAGAGCGTAAGCATGTTAAAGAAAATGTGGCTGAGGCCGTCGTGCGCCAGGGAATAGGTGACCAACTGCCAAATCTGACCGTGCAGCACATCGACCGGCACCAATGCAAACCAGTCCTCAGTGCGGCGAAACGCGATGTGGAATATCCGATCCAGGACAAGTTGGGCAAGAAAGATTCCCGTGCAAGTCAGGATGATGCGCTTCACCCATCCGGCAAAGGGAGGGAAGCTGAACGAGATGGTTTGTCCGCGACTCATGTGGTTCCAGGTTTCAACGTTTCAAGCTTTCAGAGTTTCAAGGAAAAAACCGAGTTGCTACCGGGTTCTAACTTTGAAACCCTGAAACTTTGAAACCTTGTCCTTATTCTATCTTTCTGGCTCGGGCACAACCGGCAGACTGCGATGACCTGCCGCGTCGACCGCACGCACAGCGAATATCACATTATCCTTCGAAACCTTCAGGGTTGCACGTGTAGTGCCAGTAATCGTTTGGGCGTACTCCCAATCGGCCGCGTTGGTCGAGCGCCAAACCACCTCGTGGGCGATCGAGCCGAACGACGGATCCCAGGTTAAAGTCGTGTCGTTATCGAGGCTCTTGGTCTGCATCTTTACGTTTGCCGGCGGGGCGGGAGCGGATGCCAGCGAGGCCAGGGTCGCCGCGTTCAGCCGCGCTACATGGGCTACATAGTCGAAGTCAACGAACTTCGGCAGGTCTCCGTATTCGATGCCATTGACGTCATCTTTACGAGGAGTTTGATGCTGATGGTTGAAGTCTTCGCGGAATTCGGTGAAGCGCACGGCGGCGAAGCCCTGCTGATTGAACGCGTAGTGGTCGCCTCCGCGCAGGAAGCGGTCGAGGCGGAAGATCAGAAGCGGCTTGAGTCCGGCATCGTAGGAGCGGCCGACGTCGGCGATGTAGCGGGCCAGTTCGCGCGACGGCGAATCGCTCTCTCCGCCGAGCATTCGGATTCGCTTGATTTCAGCGTCGCTGGCCACCGCCGGCAGCCCCTCGGAAAAAACGCGAACCAGGCTCGCATCCTGCCCCGGACCGAGGTTGCCTCCCACAATGTCATTGTTCAAAACGGCTTCGATTTTCCACCCCTGCTGCTTGGCCATCTGGGCGAAGTGCTTACTGCCGTTCAGACCCTGCTCTTCTCCGGCGACCGTCAGAAAAATAATCGTCGCCGGGAACTCAAGCTTGCCGGCAGCTTTGCTCAAAACGCGGGCGCATTCCAGGCTCACCGCCGTGCCGCTGCCATCGTCATTCGCTCCGGGCGCGGGATCGGTCCCGTTCAGCGTATCGCTGTTGCGCGAGTCATAGTGGCCGGTTACCAGCACGATGCGATCCGCCTGTTTCGGGTCAGACCCGCGCAGCACAGCATAAACATTGGTGATTTCCGTTGGTTTCGGAATGCGCTCGCCGGGCTGCTCGGTGAAAGTGTCGGTTTTCACCTCAAGGCAGCCGCCGCAGTCTTTGGAGTGGCGCTCAAACTCGGCCTTGATCCACTCCCGCGCCGCTCCGATTCCCTTGCCCGCTTTAATGGATTCGTCGTCCTGCGCGGAAATGGTAGATCGGTTCTGGAAACTGACCAGCTTCTCGATGGTCTGGCGGATGTGGTCGGCCGAGACTTGCCGGATGGCTTCAGCGATATGCGCGTCGGTGTGCCGGTCGGCCGCCAAGCGCGGCGGTTCCAGCGCCACTTCCTGCGCCCGGCACAGAGTGCCGCTAGCGCCCAGCGCCAGGGCAGCCGTCAAGACGGCCACCATAGTTGCGGAGACGTGACCGAAACCGGCAGAATACGCCATTGTAGAATTTTCTTGGTAAGCCACTTGACCTTTTCCTCTCGAAGAAACTAAATATAACAGGGTACCCCGAAGGTGGAGGAAATCATGGTGTACTGTCCTGAATGCGAGACGGATCTCGACATCGACGAAGACGAGGTCGATGAAGGCGCGGTCGTCTCGTGCCCGGAGTGCGGCACGGACTTCGAGGTGGTAACAGTGAATCCCGTTGAACTCAAAGTAGTCGGCGAAGACGAGATTGAAGAAGACGAGGACGAAGAAGACGTCGTCAAAGAAGAGTCGGAAGACGAGGATTCCTGAAGAATGCCGCACATATCCGGGCGTTCCGGCCACTGGGACGGGCGAGACGCCCGTCGCTCCACCGTTTGGCGCTGGGTTGCGATGGCTTCGACGCCCATGATCTTGGTCATGTTTATGGCGACTCTGCTTGCCCCGGTGAGTGCGCGGGGGAGCGAGCCCGCGAAGCCGAAGCCTTACGCGCTAATCTTCGGGACGGTTTGGGACCCCGATGGGCATCCACTTTACGGGGTCACAGTGAAGATCCGGCGTGCCGACGAGAAAAAAGCCCGCTGGGAGCTTTATTCCAACCACACCGGCGAGTTCGCCCAGCGAGTGCCCGCCGGCAAGGCCGACTACATCATTTGGGCGGACGTGAGGGGCTACAAGCTGCCTTCCGGCAGAAAGTTGAAGCCGGGGTCCGAAGTAACCGTGCATATCGACGATGAGGAGCGTTCCGACATCGGTCTTCATTTAGACTGGTAGGGGCCGCTGGGTTTGGGAATCGGCGGCGACGGGAAACTCATAATGAAGAAGGTGATCGTCGCGGCTTCTCTGGTTATTTTGTCGGTGTCGCTTTTCTCGACATCGGTTCTGGCGGCTCCAGCGCAATTATTTGGCCGCGATACTAAGAAGGACAAAACTCGCCTGCTCACGGGCAAGGTGCTGGACGGCGGGGACAATCCTTTACCGAACGCGGTCGTGTACCTGACCAACACTCACACCCGCTCGGTGAAAACCTATATC
>DATFZT010000168.1:0-2236 GCA_035314185.1 Terriglobales bacterium | reverse complement strand
GTGGACTGCCCGATCTTTTGTACCAAGTGAAGTGTTAGTCTAGGTCGACGCATTTGCCAATGGACTGAGCTCATGATTTTCCACCGTAGGCGGGCTGAAGGTGACCGGCGCCGGCGGTCTGTAGCCCAGTGACGAGTGCGGCCGTCGGGTGTTGTAGTGCACCCGCCATCGCTCGGTCAGGACTTGCGCTTCTCTGAGTGAGTAGAAAATCTCGCCGTTGAGGAACTCGTCGCGAAGCTTGCTGTTGAACGATTCGCAGTAGCCGTTCTCCCACGGACTGCCCGGCTCGATATACAGCGGCTTGGTTCCCAACCCCGCCAGCCATTTGCGCACCCTCCGGGCGACGAACTCCGGGCCGTTGTCCGAGCGAATGTGCTCGGGCACTCCATGCTCCACCATTACTTCCGCCAGGGTGTCGATGACGTCGTACGAGTTGAGCCGCCGGCCCACCCTGATTGCCAGGCTCTCGCGCGTGTACTCGTCGATCATGGTCAGCATCCGCAGCGTTCTGCCATCGCTGGTAGACCCGCTCACGAAGTCGTAGCTCCACACGTGATTGCGACGTTCGGGCCTGAGCCGAATGCACGAGCCATCGTTAAGCCACAGCCTTCCCCGTGGCCTCTGTCTGCGTGGAACTTTCAGCCCCTCCCGGCGCCAGATCCGCTCCACCCGGTCTTTGCCGACGTTCCATCCGGCTTCGCGTAGCAACACGGTGATCCGCCGATAGCCGTAGCGGCCGTACTCGCTCGCCAGTGCGATGATCGCCCTGGTCAACGCGTCTTCGTCGTTGCGCACCGTGGACCGGTAGCGCTGCGTGCCGCGCCACTGGAATAGCAGCCGGCACACCCACCGCTCCGAGATCTGATACCGCGCTCGCACCCCCGCCACAGCCAACCGTCGCCGTGCGGGGCTTACAAGTTTCCCTGGGTCACGTCCTGCAGGATCTGCTTCTCCAGTGACAGCTCCGCCACCAACCGCTTAAGCCTCGCGTTCTCCTTCTCCAGCTCCTTCAGCCGCCTGGCCTGCTCAAGCTTGAGTCCGCCGTACTCCTTGCGCCACCGGTAGTACGTCTGCTCGGTGATCTCACTCTCCCGGCATGCCTGCGGCGTGGTTTTGCCGTTGGCGATCGCCACTTCCACCTGCCGCAACGCCGTCACGATCTCCTCTGCCGTGTATCTCCGCTTCGCCATCCTCGAGTTCCTCCTGTCCCAGCTTTCACTAATTCTTCAGCTGGTACAAAATTCCCCGGGCATTCCAATCCGCAAGCCGCGCACCGATGACAAACTGCCCTGGAACATTCAGTTCGCCGTCTGGGGCACCCCCGCCGTATTCGTCGCTCATCAGCTCAAACTGTTTCCGTTGTTGGCAGAGAAACCCCGATCGTTGGAGGAAATCTGCGCGGCTAAAGATCTGAAGCGGCGCCCTGCCGAGGCGATCTTGTCACTGACGACTTCGTTGGGTGTAACGCGCTTTCGTGGTGGCAGATACTCGCTGACTGCCGCCGGCGAAGACTACTTTATTGAGACTAGCCCCACGTATTTCGGGGCCTCGTTCGACAACACCATTGGCCAATATTCGCTATATTCAATCGAAAGTCTTATGCGAGCCGTGATGTCTGATTCGGCCCAGGTCTATGGCGGCGGCGAAGTGTTCAAGGCCCACGACGAGCATCCCGAACTTGCACGCAACTTTACGCGCATGATGCACAGCTCGAGCATGGGGCCGGCGAGCGGATGGCCCGGCAAAATCAATCTGGCGAAGCATCGTGTCATGCTCGATGTAGCGGGTGGCTCGGGCGCGCATTCGATCGGTGCGGTCGCTCGATGGCCAAAGCTGAGCGCGGTCGTTTTCGATTCTTCACCGGTGTGTGAAGTAGCAGCGGAGATCATGTCGGATTATGGATTGCAGACACGTATCCGGACGCAGATCGGCGACATGTGGAAGGATCCGTTCCCGTCGGCCGATCTTCACTTCTACTCGATGATTTTCCACGACTGGCCGGCAGACAAGGATAAGTTCCTCGCCAAGAAAAGCTTCGATGCTCTCGATTCCGGCGGGCGCATCATCGTTCATGAGATGCTTTTCAACCGCGAGCGCACAGGACCGTTTCCGGTTGCCGCGTTCAACGTCACCATGCTGCTGTGGACCGAAGGCGAGCAGTATTCCGGGCGCGAAATTTCTTCGATGCTCCGCGAAGCCGGCTTCAGGAACGTCGCGGTGAAACCGACGTTCGGGT
>DATFZT010000167.1:0-40148 GCA_035314185.1 Terriglobales bacterium | reverse complement strand
TCATGGGCGACATTCCGATCTATGTTGCGCACGACAGCGCGGACGTCTGGGCGAATACAGATCTGTTCTATCTGGACGATCAGGGCCGAACGACGGTGGCCTCTGGCGTGCCACCGGATTATTTCAGCGCCACCGGACAGCTCTGGGGGAATCCTATTTATCGCTGGGATTTGCTCGCCGCCAACGGATACAAATGGTGGATCGAGCGCTTTCGTGCCGCGCTCGCGCTTTTCGATATGGTGCGCCTCGATCATTTCCGCGGCTTTGAATCTTATTGGGAGGTCCCCGCCGGCGAGACGACCGCCATAAACGGGCGCTGGGTCAAAGGTCCGGGAGAAGAATTTCTGTCGGCGCTGCAGAACGCCTTTGGCGGGCTGCCGATCGTGGCGGAGAACCTGGGCGTAATCACTCCGCCGGTGGAAAAATTGCGGCAGCAGTTCGGTCTGCCGGGAATGAGCCTTTTACAATTCGCGTTCGGCACTGATCCGCAGGGTCCGTCGTTTCGTCCGCACAATTACAGTCACGACCTGGTGGCCTACACCGGCGGACACGACAATGACACGACGGTGGGCTGGTGGTCGAGTTCAGGCGCGGGCGACAGCACACGCACTCCGGAAGACGTTCGCAAAGAGCACGAATTCGCGCGCGCCTATTTGAACTTCGACGAAAATGACGGTGCCGATTCCGAGATCAACTGGGTCATGATCCGCGCGGTGCTGGCGTCGGTCGCTGACGTGGCCATTGTCCCCTTGCAGGATGTGCTCGGCCTGGGGAGCGAGGCGCGCATGAATCTTCCCGGCAAGGTCAGCGGAAACTGGAAATGGCGTTATCGTCGGGGAGCATTGAGCGGCGAGTTGAGTGCGCGACTCCGAAGCTTGGTCACGCTGTACGATCGTTAGGAATAATTTATGGACAAGCCACCACGAACCTTCTGGCAAATCTGGAACATGAGCTTCGGTTTCCTCGGCATCCAGTTTGGCTGGGGATTGCAGATGGCGAACATGAGCGCCATCTACGAATACCTGGGCGCGCGGGCCGATCAGATTCCGATTTTGTGGCTGGCCGCGCCGCTCACCGGATTGATCGTGCAGCCGATCATCGGCCACGCCAGCGACCGCACGTGGGGTCCGCTCGGCCGGCGGCGTCCTTACTTTTTGGCGGGAGCGATTCTGAGCTCGATGGCTCTCATCCTGATGCCGCGCAGTTCCGCCCTCTGGATGGCGGCCGGTCTGCTATGGGTTCTCGACGCCTGCATCAACATCAGCATGGAGCCGTTTCGTGCGTTCGTCGCCGACCTGCTACCGGAATTTCAGCGCACGCGCGGCTTTGCCATGCAGAGCCTTTTCATTGGGCTGGGCGCGGTGATCGCCTCGGCACTGCCATATCTGCTGACCAATGTTTTTCACGTGGGAGGAACCAGGGCCGCCGGGACGATTCCTTTTACCGTTCGTCTTTCGTTTTACATTGGCGCTGCGGCATTCCTGGGCGCGGTGCTTTGGACCATTTTTACGACGAAGGAATATCCGCCCGACAATCTGGCGGAATTTCAGAAAGAGAAGTCCGAACACAAAGGCTTCGGTGCGGGCGCGCGCGAGATACTGGCGTCCATCCGCGAAATGCCCCGCACCATGCGGCAACTCGCCTGGGTGCAGATCTGCACCTGGCTGGGGTTGTTCTGCATGTGGCTTTATTTTCCAGTAGCGGTGGCGCGCAATGTGTTCGGCGCCGCCGACACCAATTCTCCTCTTTATTCCACGGGCGTGGAATGGGCGGGCGTTTGTTTCGGAATGTATTCGCTGGTGTGTTTCGGATTTTCCTTCCTGCTGCCCGCGCTCGCCCGGCAATACGGACGCAAGGCAACCCACAGTTTCTGCCTGATATGCGGCGGATTAGGACTGCTTTCCGTGGCCGTGATTCACAACAAGTATCTGCTGCTGTTCTCCATGGCCGGAGTCGGGATTGCCTGGGCGAGCACGCTCTCCATGCCCTACTCCATTCTTGCCGGGTCGCTGCCCCACGGAAAGACCGGAGTCTACATGGGCATCTTCAACTTCTTCATTGTGATTCCGGAGATCACGGCCTCGCTTGGATTCGGATGGGTCATGGGGCATCTGCTGAACAACAACCGCATTGCCGCGGTGGTGGCGGGAGGAATCTTCTTTATTCTGGCGGCCATGCTGACGCAGCGCGTGGAGGACCTGTATGACCTGCGGCATCCGAGCGGCTCGCTCCCGGGGGATGCGGTTGCTGCCAAGTCTTAAGTTTCACGGTGGAGCGGCGCGCGTCCTCGCCCCGTCAGCAGTGTAGCGGCCGGGCGGGGCGCCCGGCTCTCCACTGGTAACCACTCACCGTACTCGTACGCTGACGAGTTCGCTTCCGACGGGTACGCCGCGAGCGATCTTTACTCGGACCAGCGCCTCGAAGGGCCTTATCGGCCCGGTGCCAGAGCCAGGAATCTCATGCAGCAATTTCTCCACCGATTCCTGGCGGCAAACAAATTCCACTGCGCCTTGCGTCCCGAACGTAGTCGTTCCCGCCAGGATCATCACGTACCGCCCGGATATTCCCGGCACCAGTCCGACGACCGAATAATCTTCCGTCAGGGGGATATCGGAGGGACTGGCCAGGTAGCTGGCGGCTTCTCCCGGCTTAGGATGTTTGTTGACGACCGAAAGATCGCCTCGGCGCGGCCCTGATGCCACCCTCTGAAAAACGAATTCCTGCATGTTAGGAATGTCGAGCAACGAAAGATTTTCTGACGGAGAGCCGACAAAGATCAGGTTGTTACTCTTCACGTCGTCGAGGGTGAACAAACTGCCCCGCTTCACGAGGATCTTCCGCCCCAGCGCGGCGAACGCATCATCGAGCGCGTGGATGGCCAGCACCTCACCCACACCCGTGTAATGGTCGTACACCGTGCTCTTCGAATCCTGACGGGAATTGTAGTAACGCATGCCCGTCTCCGGCCGTCCGACGAAGGCCGCATTGCTGTAGATCACCCAGGGCTCGTCAGTTCCGGAGGTAAAGGGTCTCCAGAACGCAGCCAGAGGACCGGCGGCTCGTGGCTCGATGGGCGCCGCAATCGCCCGCTTGGGCTGTCTCCGGTCCCACAGCAGTCCCGCCAAAACAGTCAGCGAGACGATGAGGCTCACCAAGAGCAAAATGGCAGCAACTCGCCAGCGGGCCGGGATGGTTTCGACCACAGCGTTCGGCGCCTCGTGTAGAGGCCTGGTCTGAGGCACGGTCTGGGGCTGGGCGTGCGGCTCGACCGGTCTCGCCTCGAAGATGAGGTGATAACTGCCCTTCGGAATCTTGACCAGGATCGGATCCGCCGCTCCCTCCGTGGCGTAGTACTCCGCCAGCTTCAGACGAAGACGGCCAGCTTGGACGCGAATGGTTGAGTCCGATGTCGGATCAAAGTCCGCGTGCCGCCCATACACCTCGGTGGCAATCTGATACTCCTTCAACGGCGCATCGGGATGATCAAGGGATTGTTTTGCGAGATATTGCAACAGCTTGCAGAGGGACTCGGAGCTTCGCAGGCTATGACTTTTAATAATGTTATCTATTTGTTGGAAGAATTGTTCTGGCCCAGCGGCGAAAGTGTTTGTCACAGCCATTTAACACCGACGTAACAGGGATCCCATCCTATTGCAGCAACAGCATTTTACAGCGGTAACCGTTTAAAAACCTAGTGAAACGTGATACCCGTGCCTGCTTTGTGTTTGGCTTGCACGCATTGCACAGCGGTAGCTCGCTGAATTCAATGCTTGGTATGAATTTTGAGCCGACCGCGCTCTTGCAGGGCCAATTGACGCCCCAAGCTCAAGGAGACGATATGCCTAGGTTTCGAAGCTCCGTGTTGCTGCTCATGTTGATGTTGCTCGCAGGTTTTGCCCTTGCTCAGTCCAGCACTGGGACAATACAGGGATCCGTGGCTGATGCTCAGGGAGCGGTTGTCACCAATGCATCCGTGACCGTCACCAATCTGGGCACCAACCGTGCTACCACGGTTACGAGCAACGGGGACGGTCTGTTCAGCCTGCCCGCCCTTGACCCTGGCCCTTACAAGGTGGAAGTCAAGGAGGCGAACTTCCAAACTACAACGCAGCAGGTCACGCTGCAGACGGCTCAAGTCTTGAATCTGGAGTTCAAGCTGCAGCCGGGCGCTGCGAACATAACGGTGGATGTGACTTCCGCAACTCCGATTGTCGACACCTCAACCTCTGGCGTGAGCGATATCGTCGTCGGCCGGCAGATCACGGATCTTCCGCTGAACGGTCGCAATTTCACTCAGTTGGCGTCGATGGTTCCGGGGGTCACCCGTGGACAGCCCGGCAACCAGCAATCCGGGCAGGGCAACCAAGCCGAAACTTTCCGGTATGCCGCGAGCGGCGGTGGGGCAATTTCAGCCAACGGCGTCCGGTTACAGGCTAACAACTTCCTCTTTGACGGCATCGACAACAACGAATCGCTGGTCAACACCATCATCTTCTTCGTGGACACGGATGCCATCCAGGAATTCCGTGTAGACACCAGCGTGGCGCCCGCGGAATATGGCCGAGCTGGCGGAGCCGTGATCAACGCCACCTACAAGTCTGGCACCAACGATTGGCACGGGACCGGCTTCTGGCAAATCAGGAACAGCGCGGCGGACGCTGACCCCAACTATTTCTCGGGAGCTCCGTCCTTGTTGTTTCAGCGCAACCAGTTCGGATTTGCCGGCGGCGGCCCAGTGATCAAGAACAAGTTGTTTATCTTTGGCGACTACCAGGCTCTGCGCCAGAAGCTGCCCTTGAATGACGGTCCAATCACGGTTCCTACCGCGCTTGAGCGGACAGGAGATTTCTCGCAAATACCGTTCCAACTCTACTATCCGGGCGCTACAACGACGGCTGCCCGGGTCCCGGTGCCGGGCAACAACTATCTCTCCACCGCACTTGGAATCGTAACTGCCGGCCAGAATTATCTGAGCGCCTTCCCGCTGCCCACTATCCTCCTCGGGAGCAATCCGAGCTGTGCGCTAACGGGAACCGACGGTTCATGCCTTGAGAACAACTTCCAGCCGTTTCGTATCCAAGAGGAGAAATACAACGACTTTAACGTGCGCTTGGACTATATTCTCGGTTCCAAAGACCAGATTTTTGCTCGATATAGTTACGGCCAAGACACCGACACCACGACTTCGCAGATGTCGACTCTGCCCGCGGGCTACGGCTCGGGCTTCCAGTTCCAGCATCCTCGGAGCGTCGTACTGGGCGAAACCCACACCTTCGGAGCCACCGTGGTGAATGAATTCCGTCTCGGCTACGTTCGCTCGTTCCTCGGCTATCAGCCGCCGGACGGCAACCTTAACCTCTCGGAAAGTTTGGGTATTCCCAACGCGAATACGAGTCCGCTGCTTGGTGGTGGCGCGCTGATCGGCAACAGCGGCAACCAGATTTCCTACACCGGAGACTATGGCGATTACTTCGTTCCGGAAGACACCTACCAACTGGCTGACAATGTTTCCTGGGTGAAGGGACGCAACACCTTCAAGTTTGGCGCCAACGTCATCTGGCGGCAGGTGAACTTCTTCAACCCGATCGCTGGAAAAGGTTTCTTCCAGGCGAACTCAAGCTCGCCGTGGTCAACCGGATTCGAACAGTCGGACATGATGTTTGGCTGGATGAATAATTACCAGGTCGGTCCTGCCAGTGGAATGTTCCATACTCGGAGCTGGGAGAACGGGTTTTACGGACAGGATGATTATCGAGTCAACAACCGTCTGACTCTCAACCTCGGCCTGCGCTATGACCTGTACACCTGGCCGACTGAAGTCAACAATCGCATGGCCAACTTTGACGTGGCGACGGACACGATCGTCCTGGCGGGTCAAAATGGCGTTTCAGACAGCACGCTGACCGATCCGAAGCATAATTTTGCTCCCCGCATTGGGTTTGCATACGACGTGTTCGGAGATCAGAAGACCTCGCTGCGTGGCGGCTACGGTATCTTCTACTTCATCGACCGCGAGGGCATCGACAAGCAGATGTCGCAGAATGCACCGTTTGGCGGCAGCGCATCTTACAACTATCAGAATGCCTTAACGAACGACGGCTATTTTGTGAACGGTAGCGGGCTTTTCCTGACCTTGGGTGGCTTGGCGCAGCAGGGCGCCAACGGCGCTCCGATCGTCAGTACGATCACCGGCACCAACGCGGGCTTCCCCAGCAAGGCGTCACTGCCGGTAAGCCTCACCATGCCGCAAAACGTCAGCCTGACTGGTTGGCTGCCGAAGGACACTACCTCCAACGTGCAGCAGTGGAACTTACAAATCCAGCGGCAGATTAACGCGAACACGGCCATGACGCTGGCCTACGTCGGCACCAAGGGGACGCATCTTTCCACGTTCTACGATGTGAATCGCGCTGCCTACAACACCGGGATTCAACCCTTCCCGGGGCTGGGTACAGTGCCGGTCAACGACACCAGTGGAGATTCCGTTTATCACGGTTTGCACGCGCAACTAGAACGGCACCTCACCAGGGGGATTCAATTCGCCGCCGCCTATACCTGGTCGCATGCCATCGACAACACGGAGGCAGGCTTCGACAGCGACTACCGTTATGGCGGCAACGAGGTCGATGCTTTCGATTGGCAAACCAAGCAGCGTGCCAACTCCAATCTCGACGTTCGCCATCGGTTCGTATTCAACGCCATCTATGAACTGCCATTCGGCCGCGGTCGCACCTTCGGACATGATTGGAACACCGCTACCAATGCGCTCCTGGGCGGCTGGCAATTCAGTCCGATTCTGACTCTTGCCAGTGGCTTTCCTTTTGATGTTACTTGCCAGTATTGCTACAGTCCGAGCACTCGACCCAACCTGGTTGGGCCTCTGCATCAGATAAACAGTCCGCGGCAGTGGTTTGACACATCGTCCTTCGCCAAGGTGGCGACCTCGTCAAGCGGTACTCCCATTGCCGCGGGTGATTCGCCGAGGAATCCGTTCACCGGCGCGGGTACGAAAGAAATGGATCTGAACATAAGCAAGACCTTCGCCATTACCGAGCGCTTCCGGGTAGCGTTCAGTGGCGATTTCTTCAACCTGTTCAACACACCACAGTTCAACCAGCCAGATGGAAACATATCCCATGGATCAGCCTTCGGGACCGTCACCAGCCTGCGCGTGGATAGTCAACGCGAAATCCAAGCAGGGCTGCGCGTGAGCTTCTAGAAAACTCTGAGGAGGGGGAGCAGTTCTACTGCTCCCCCAGTTTTCCCGCCGCCATGAAATCCATCTTCGCGAATCGCCCACTCCGCGCAATTGGTGTCTTCGTCATAGCGCTGTCTGCTCTGGTGGAGGCGCAGACTCCCGCTGTTCGCAAGATCGATCCACCCAACTGGTGGGTGAACTACACGCCCGAACTCACGCTGCTGCTCACCGGTGAAAACCTGGGCGGCGCCCGGGTGGAAAGCTCCACGAAGGGTTTGACTGCGCTCGGAGCGGAAGCTTCTGCCAACGGACATTATCTCTTCGTCCACCTGCAACTGAGTTCCGATCTGCCCTCCGGAACCGTGCCCTTGCGCCTGAGCACTGCGGCGGGATCGACGACGGTCGCGTTGCCGCTGCTGGCTCGAGCGGACACGCGCGGCCGCTTCGGAGGCTTTTCTCGCGACGACGTCATTTACCTGATCATGCCCGACCGCTTCGCCGACGGCGATCCGCCAAGCGACAAGCCTGCGGGCTCGAATAGTGCCGGAGTCGCCCGCTATGATCGCAACAATCCCATGGCGTATCACGGCGGCGATCTGCGCGGGATTCGCGAGCATCTCGGATATCTGCACGATCTCGGGGTGACCACGCTGTGGCTCACTCCCGTCTGGAAGAATACCGACTCCGACTACCACGGCTACCACGTCGTCGACTTCTACGCCGTCGACGGCCACATGGGCTCCATGGCGGAATATCAGGCGCTGGTCGCCGACGCGCACCGGCTGGGCATGAAAGTGCTGATCGACTACGTCGTCAATCACACCGGACCTCACCATCCCTGGGCCAACGACCCACCGACGCCCACGTGGTTCCATGGCACGCCTGCGCATCATCTGGAACCCGCGTATACGTTTGCCGGGCTGGTTGATCCGCATGCTTCGCCGCGCGAATATCTCAACACGCTCGACGGTTGGTTTGCCGGCAAATTGCCCGATCTGAATCCGGACGATCCGGCACTCGCTCTCTACCTCGCGCAGAATGCGATGTGGTGGACAGAGAGTGCGCAACTGGATGGATTCCGTCTGGACACATTTCCTTATTCGACGCGCCAGTTCTGGAGTGGATGGCACGAGCGACTGCGGCAGGTGTATCCGCGGATGGTTTATCCGCAGATCATGGACGTCGGCGAAGTGGCGGACAGCGATTCAATCATCGCATCATTTTTCGAAGGCGGACGGAAGCAGTTCGATGGCATCGACTCCGGCCTGGCTACGGTCTTTGACTTCCCCCTCTACTATGTGCTGCGCGACGTGGTCGTCAAGGGTGCATCGATTGAGAAGATTGTCGAGGTTCTTCGGCACGACGACCTCTATCCGCATCCGGAGATGCTGGTCACTTTTATTGGAAATCACGACAAGCCGCGCTTCATAAGTGAAGACGGCAGCAACCCCGTCAAACTCAAAGCCGCATTGTCTCTGCTGCTGACCTTGCGCGGGATTCCGCAGATTTATTCCGGTGACGAAATCGCGATGCCGGGCGGCGACGACCCAGACAACCGGCGCGACTTCCCGGGAGGTTTCCCCGGCGATGCGCACAACGCATTCACCGCCAGCGGCCGCACCGCCGAACAGCAGGATGTATTCGCGCACGTGCAGTCACTGCTGGCGCTGCGCCAGAGCCACCCCGCGCTGCGTACCGGAAAGCAGTGGCACATCGGATGGGACGAAACTTACTACGCTTTCCTGCGGGAGTCACCGCAAGATGAGGATAAGCTGCTGGTTGTCTACAACAACGCCCCGAAGACGGCCACTCTTAATATCTCCGTCGCAGGCACACCGCTGGAAACTGCCCACCGTTTGGATACTGTGTTTGGAAGCAGCGCCGCGGAGCTTGTAAGCGGCACAGTGCGCGTCTCACTGCCCGCCCAGACACTCGCCGTGTTCAGCGTGCATTAGTAATCCGCAGTGGTCGAACAGCTTTCGGAACGCGGCGGCTGCGGCGGCGCAGCTGTATCAAGGAAGGTACCGCAATCGCCGCGGATACTTGTTCAGATCGGTCCGCTTCGACTATCCTCAACCATCCCCTGTATGACCTTTCTGGATCGGTATGCGCGCTGGCCACTGCGTCCCAAGGCCGCCGCTGCTGTTCTGGAGCGGAGATGCGAGCGGGAATTAAACCATGAAAATGCGGAATCAGAAAACACGGAATTGGAAATCGATGACTCGGAAAGCGATGGCTCGGAAGTTAGGGCTTTGCGTCCTGGCCTTGGCCGGCCTTGCGCTAGTTCTCGCCCACAAGGGAATACCCCGGGTATGGGCTCGGTCTGGGAGCAGGCCCGTCCTCATCAATGAGGCCATCGACGAAAGTAAGTTGGTCAGGGTTGGGGGCACGCGTCCGGAAGCCAATGCCAAGAACGACCGAGGCCGCGTGGAAGACAGCTTCCCCATGCAACACATGCTGCTGCAGTTGAAGCGGGCGCCCGAACTGGAGCAGGAGTTCGACCAATACATCGACAGCCTGACCGACAAGAGTTCGCCCAATTTCCACCAATGGATCATGGCGGCAGAACAGGGGGAGAAGTACGGTGTGTCGCAGCAAGACCTCGACGTCATCACGGTCTGGCTTGGGTCGCACGGATTCACCGTCGATTACGTCTACCCCAACCTCATGGTGATCGACTTCTCGGGTACGGCGGGTCAAATCCGCGAAGCCTTCCACACCGAGATCCACTACCTTGAGGTGGGCGGGGAGCGACACTTCGCCAACATGAGCGTTCCGCAAATTCCCAAAGCGCTGGCAAGCGTCGTGGTCGGCGTGGTTTCCATGCACAACTTCAAGCCGCATCAGATGCGCGTCCCGCAGGTTCAGACGAACTATACGTTTGCCGGTTGCACCGGCGGCACCAACGGCACTGGCGGTAACTGCTACTCCCTTGTGCCTGGCGACTTCCAGACCATCTACAACCTGAATCCTCTTTACCGCGTGGGAATCACCGGGGTAGGCCAGACCATCACCCTGGTGGAGGATAGCGACACCTACAGCACCGACGTAGCCACCTATCGCAATACCTTTCTCAGCAAGTGGACGATGGGCAGCGTGACCACCATTCACCCAACTGGCAGCAACGCGTGCACTGATCCGGGCACCAACGCGGCTGATGGTGAAGCGGATCTGGATGCGGAGGTTGCCAGCGCCATGGCGCCCAACGCAGCCATCGTGGTAGCGGTCTGCGCCGATACCACCACTTTCGGCGGTTTGCTCGCCATCGAGAACCTTGTCAACTCCCCTATTCCGCCGTCGATCATCAGTCAGAGTTACGGCGTCTGCGAGGCAGCTAACTATTTGCCATCCAACGCCGCGTTCAATACGGCTTTTCAGACGGCCGCCGCGGCCGGCGTTTCCGTCTTCGTTTCTTCCGGCGATGCGGGCTCGACCGGTTGCGCTCCGGACTTCACGGGTGGGGACAATTACTCCTACCCTGGTATCGGAGTCACCGGCTGGGGTGAAAGCGTGTACAACGTCTCGGTGGGCGGCACGGACTTTGAGGACGCTTATAACGCCAAGGCGCTTGCAATCCCCATCAGCACTTACTGGAACTCGACCAACACGCCCACCGACGGTTCGGCAAAGTCGTACATTCCAGAGATTCCGTGGAATGATTCCTGTGCCAGCTACTTACTCTACAATTACGAGGGATTTGCCGCTCCATACGGTGCCGCCGGTTTTTGTAACAGCTCCATCGCCACAACCGGCGATGCGTTCCTATCCACAGCTGCGGGCGGCGGCGGCCCGAGCGCCTGCGCCACCGGGGGAACAGACATCAACCAGACCAACTTTCTCGAAGTGGACGGGAAGTGCGCGGGGTATGCCAAGCCCGTGTGGCAGTCCGGCATCTTCGGTAATCCTGCCGACGGCGTTCGCGACATTCCGGACGTTTCGCTGTTTGCCTCGAACGGCATCTGGGGGCACTACGTCACCGTCTGCTTCTCCGACACTACCCAGGGAGGAACGTCCTGCGCGGGTGCGCCCAGTACGTGGAGCGGTTTCGGAGGAACATCCGTCGCTACGCCGATGATGGCCGCCATCCAGGCTCTGGTCAATGAGAAGTGGGGCACCACGTGGAAGGGCGTAGGAGCGTCGCGCAGCGGCAATCCCAACCCCATCTACTACCAAATCGCGAAAGCCGAGTTCGGTGCGGCTGGCAACAGTTCCTGCTACTCCATCAACCAGCCGCCGCGCCGAGGCTTGGCATCCTCGTGCGTGTTCTACGACATAACCCAGGGCGACAACAGCGTGGACTGTCGTCGAAACTCCGCCGCGCACCAAACAGGTTGCTACGACTCAACGGCCGCCACCGTCCAAGGCACAATAGGCACGCAAGCGCTGTCCACGCCCGGCACCGTTATCACGGCCGGCACAGGCTACACCACTGCTCCTACTTGCACGCTCGGCGCTCCCAGCAATCTCAACAAATACCTATCACCTACGGGCGGGACTATCTGGGCCGGTGGAACGCAAGCGACGTGTACGGCTACGATAGCGGGCGGAGCTGTGAACACCATCACCATCACGAATACTGGCCAGGGATATACGGGAGGCACGAGTTGCACGCTAACCGGTGGTGGCGGGACGGGCGCCACTTGCTCGGCTTCGCCTACCGTCGGGACCGCGGCGCCGGCATACCAGCCGGCGTACGGAGCGACGCCGGGTTGGGATTTCGCCACTGGAATCGGCAGCGTTAATGCCTACAACCTGGTTTTCAACAGCGCCTGGTAAAGAAAGGCAAGCAGTGGGTAGCCGGCAGAAGAGAGCGAAGATGAAGACCATGAAGAGCACAAGCGCGCCGGTTTCGCGGGCGGCATTAATGCTCGTCATTCTGGCAATGACTGCAGTCTCAACGGCTCTGTTGAATGGCCAGGAGGAGCACGGCCAGGAAACGCCGGTGAAGCAGGCGCAAGGTGTGCCGTCGGACTGGACTCACCATCACCAGGTCTTTTCTCATCCCGGCACGGCCGATGAGGCGATTCGAAACGGAACCTACGAGCGCTGGCTCAACATCACGAGCGATCCCCGCTACATTATTCAGCAGCAGAAGCGGATTGCAAACGCTTCAGGCTCGGCCCTTCATGGTGCATCCGGCGACGTATCCGCGGCGATGCCAGTGACGCTCGAGCCCGGGGCCGAGCGGGCTGACGCTGGCATGCAGGCGGACGAAGAAGGCGCCGGAGCCATCGAGATGAGCTTCGAAGAACGAGTGGCCGCTCAAGTTGGCAACCGCCAGATGCCTTCCGGGCTGGTCAGGGCCATCATAGCTCCACAGCGTGATGCGGTCTTCGCGTCCGGGTCCATGCAGGCAGACTCTCCTTTGGTGAAAAAGAAGAGGAAGAAGAAGGAGAAGAGGCGCAACCGCATCAAGAAAGACTGGAGCGAGACCATGGGGAGCAACGCGACCACGGGCCTGGGTGAGTTCCCGGCCACGTTCACCAGCGTCCCGACCAGTTGCACCGATTTTGCCGTCTTCAACACGGGCCTGGCCGGGACGGCCGGGCAGGCGAACATCATCGCCTATAACAACCTCTACGCGAGTTGTAACGGCGGCACTCCTACCGTCTATTGGGCCTACAATACGGGCGGGACCGCGGTTAACTCGGTGGTCATCTCTCTCGATGGCACGCAGGTGGCTTTTGTCCAGAGCAGTGCCACGAACGTAGCGAGCTTTGTCCTGCTAACGTGGAAGGCGGCGAACGGTACTCTCACTGGCCCAGTCAGCCCCACATTGAAAGTTCCCGCATCGTATAACGGCTGTACAGCGCCCTGCATGACCACTTTGACGTTTAGCGGGAGCCCCAGCGACACGTACTCTTCGCAGTACGTCGATTACCGTACCGGCACGGCATACGTGGGCGATGATGTTGGGAATCTCCACAAGTTCACCAACATCTTCACGGCAGGCACTCCGGCAGAGGCAGGGAGCCCCTGGCCGGTGGCGGTGAATGCCAACGCTTCGCTGAACAGCCCCGTTTACGATGGCATCAGCACGAACGTCTTTGTGGGCGACTATCTGTTCAGTTCGTCATCGCCGTGCGAGCCTTCGTCCACCAACTCGAACAGCCCTTGCGGATACCTTTACTCCGTTAATTCCTCTGGAGCAGTCACCAGGTCGGCGCAGTTGGACTACAACATGGGGATTCTGGACACCCCCATCGTCGACTCAAATGCCGGGAGGGTCTATGTCTTCGCGGGGGACGATGGATCGACCAACTGCGCCTCGTTAACTACACCTTGCGCTGCCGTCTATCAATTCCCGGTAGGTTTCAGCGGCGGCGCCAGTGGAACCGAAGCTGCGGTTGGACCGGGCTACGAATTCATGCTGTCGGGCACGTTCGATAACGCTTACTTCACTTCGCCCACACAGACCGGGCATCTCTACGTGGTGGGAAACACCGGACCCGCGAACAATACGTTGTACCAGGTATCCATCAGCGGCAACGTGATGAGCGCCTCGACCACCGCGGGCCCACAAGTGTCCAGCAACTACAGCAACGGCCTCTACTCCGCCGGCCTTCAGGTGACTGAGTTTTTCGCCGGCGGCGCCAACGACTACATTTTCCTGAGTGTGCTGGCCTGGGGTTTTCCGAGCGCCTGCGCCCCGATCTCGCTCGCCAATGGCTGCGTCATGGGCTACAACGTGAACAGCGGTACGATTACCGGAAGCACCGCAGTGACCGGGGCGACCGCTGAAGCGGGCGGCACCAGCGGAATCGTGGTCGATAGCATCGCTGCAGGCGCGCAGAACATCTATTTCTCGACGCTCCTCAACCAAACCTGCACAACCTCCGGCGGCACGGGCGGTTGCGCCATACAAACCACGCAGTCAGCGCCTTAGAGCAGGACTAAAAGTCATGAGAGACGATCAGAAAAACCAAACGACAAACGACGCGCAATCCAGAGACATGCATCCCCGAGAGATCACACGGCGCGATTTTGCGGCCGTCTTGGTAGGCGCGGGCCTTGCCGCAACCACAGCCGCACAGACGACTCAGCCGGCCGCGGCAGCGGGGCTTGAGTTGGTCGAAACCGACGTCGAGATCAAGACTCCCGATGGAACGTGCGACGCGGCATTTATTCACGCGAAGTCCGGATCCTATCCGGGCGTGCTCGTCTGGCCCGACGCATTCGGCTTGCGGCCATCGATGCGCGCAATCGGAAGGCGTATTGCCGCTGAAGGGTATTCCGTCCTTGTGCCCAACCCCTTTTATCGCGTGTCCAAAGCTCCTATCACGGATGCCTCCAATTTCAATTTTCAGAATGCGGATGATATGGCGAAACTCAAGTCGCTGATGACGTCGGTGAACGCGTCCGGCAACGCCGAAAAGGATGCCGCCGCTTACGTTGCCTTCCTCGATGCACAAAAAGAAGTGAACAAAGCAAAGAAGATTGGAACCCAGGGCTACTGCATGGGCGGAGCGGTGGTGATGAGGACCGCCGCGCTCTTGCCCGATCGCATTGGTGCGGGTGCGTCGTTTCACGGCGGAGGCCTGGTGACCGACAAACCCGACAGCCCGCATCTGCTCGCGCCGAAGATAAAGGCTCGTATGTATTTTGGAATTGCATCCAACGACGACGAGAAGCAGCCCGACGCCAAGGACAAGCTGAAGGAAGCCTTCGCCGCCGCCAAGGTCCCAGCCGAAATCGAAGTGTATGCCGCGCTGCATGGCTGGTGCGTGCCGGATATGCCGGTCCGCGACGGCGTGCCCATCTATAACAAGCCCGAGGCCGAGCGAGCCTGGGCGAAACTCGTCGCGTTATACAAAGCGGCCCTGACGTAGTCCGGCTACCTTCTTTCCTCAAACGGGTGCCCACTCCTTGCGTTTTTTGCAAGGAGTGGGTGCTGGCGCGAATGGGTCTCTACGCCGCTTGACGTTAGTCGCTATTTTGTTATAGTTACCCTCACATTTTACGGACGTCGGAGTTGATGACGCGCCCGCAATCGAGTCGGGAGGAAGAGACCATGGTAGGCGCGCTGGCGACGCGGAGTGCGGCCGCAGAGACGATGGGCGAGCAACTCCCGGTCGGGCTTCGGGAGCGGAAGAAGGCGCGCCTGCGGCAGCAGATTATCGACACCTCGATCAAGCTGTTTCGCAAGCGCGGATACGAGCACACACGGATCGACGACATCGTACAAGCTCTCGAAATCAGCCAGCCCACCTTTTTCCGTTATTTTCCCAGTAAAGACGCGGTTCTGCGCGAGGTCGGAGAACGCGGGTATGCCTGCATCTGCGAACGGCTGCGCTCGGAGCTTTCAAGCCAAGCCGGGACGCGTGAGCGTCTGCGGCGATTGTATGTGACCATGGCGCGGGAAGTGGAGAGCGACCGGCAATTATGGCAGGCGGTGGTGTTGTCGGGCGCCATGGATCCGGTGCGATCGGCGGAACTGCGGGGGCACGAGGAGGCTGCCGCCAGCCTGCTGCGGGAAATCCTGACGCAGGGGCAGAAGCGGGGGGAAGTGTCGCGTGCGTTTCCGGTCGTGCATCTGGCGGAGTTTATGGAAGGGCTCTATAACACGGTGGTGCGGCAATGGGCGGTCGATCTGACCGGGCCGCACAAACTGACCGACCGGGTGCGGAGCGCGGTGGAGTTTTTCTTACGTGGCATCCGGCCGTAGGATTTTTCGGGATCGCAGCAGCGCTTCCTTATTAATAGGGCATAACCGTTAGGGGAACTCGATGAAGGCTGCCGTTCTGCACGAATTCAAGACGCCGTTATCGCTGGAGGACGTGCCCCGGCCGGAGCCTGGCGCGGACGAGGTCTTGATTGAGGTGGAGGTTTGTGGTGTCTGTCATTCCGATCTGCATGTGGCCGATGGCGACTGGACGCAACTGGCTGGCATAGTAAAGAAACCGCTGATCCTGGGACACGAGATCGTGGGCCGGGTGGTGGAGCGGGGCGCAGCGGTGCAGAGTATCGACGTGGGAGACCGGGTCGGCGTGCCCTGGGTGCAGTGGACATGCGGGCAATGTGAGTTTTGCCGCGAAGGCAACGAGAATCTGTGCGTCCGTCAGCGCATCACCGGCGTCATGGTGGATGGCGGATATGCGGAATTTGCGAAGGCTCCCGCCAGCCACGTGGTCAAGATTCCCGACACGCTTTCCTCGGAGCAAGCGGCGCCGCTGCTCTGCGCGGGAGTCACGGTTCATCGCGCCTTGAAGAAATCGAAGCTTCGCGCTGGACAACGGCTAGCCGTTTTCGGCGTGGGCGGGCTTGGACACATTGCCGTCCAGATTGGCCGGGCAGCGGGAGCGGAAGTAATCGCGATCGATCTTTCCGAAGAAAAACTAGCGCTGGCGAAATCGCTGGGCGCCGCTCGAACGCTGAACGCAGCCACCACCAACGTGGTGAAAGAAATGCGCGGCGTCGGCGGAGCGCACGTTGCTATCGTCACCTCGGCGGCCAAGTCAGCGTACGACACGGCGTTCTATTGTGTGCGTCCGACGGGGACGCTGCTGGCGGTGGGGCTGCCCGCAAAGGATATTTCGTTTCCGCCGATTCTGATGGCCGCCGGCGAGATCCAAATCAAGGCTTCGGCTGTGGGCACGCGTGAGGATCTGCGCGAAGTTCTGGAGATGGGAGCAGCCGGGAAGGTCCATTGCCAGGTGTCAACGCGTCCGCTCGCCGATGTGCAAGAGGTTCTGGGGGAATTGAGCCGCAGCGAAGTGTCGGGGCGGGTGGTGCTTCGGATGCAGGAGTGATTGATACGGTGGAGCGACGGGCGTCTCGCATCCAGCAGTTAGGCGGCCGGGCGGGGACGCCCGGCTCTCCACGAGCCAGCGAGTTTGTTGACGTTAGCGACTTTAACATGATATTAACTATCACTTTTGCGTGGCGCGGCGCCGCAGAAAGGCCGTTCTTTTCGTGAACGTCAAACAACTTTTCGATTTGACCGGCCGCGTCGCCATTATTTCTGGTGGCTCGATGGGTCTGGGTCGCCAGATGGCCGAGGGCTTGGCAGAGATGGGAGCGAATCTTGTGCTCTGCGCCCGCAAGAAAGAACGCTGCGAGGAAGCGGCGGAATCGTTGAGAACCCTTGGTGTGCAGACGCTTGCGTTGGGGTGCGATGTCAAGGACAAGGCGGCGATTCAGCAAGTCGTGGATGCAACGCTCGCAAAGTTCGGGCGCATCGACATTCTGATCAACAACGCCGGCGTGTCGTGGGGAGCTCCGGTGGAGGACATGACGCTGGAGCAGTGGGACAAAGTTCTCTCCACCAATTTGACCGGCACGTTCCTGTTTTGCCAGGCGGCGGGCAAGGCCATGGTGGCGCAGCGCTCGGGCAAGATCATCAACATCGCATCAGTGGCGGGTTTGGGCGGAGCGTCGGCGGAACTGCAGGCGATCGGATACCATGCGAGCAAAGGCGGCGTGATCGCGTTCACCAAGGATCTGGCATGCAAGTGGGCTCCGCACAACATCCAAGTGAATGCGATCGCTCCGGGGTGGTTTCCGACGCATATGTCGGAATGGATCATTGAGCATCGTAAAGATTCGCTGCTGGAGAAGATCCCGCTGGGCCGTTTCGGCAGCGATCACGATCTGAAAGGCGCCGCCGTGTTTCTTGCGTCGGACGCTTCGGCGTACGTGACCGGGCACGTGCTGGTTGTCGACGGAGGCCAGACGGCCTGGTAAGAGTGTAGATAAGAACGAGCGTCTATGAATATTCCCCTCACGCCGGTTCGCTTCCTGCGCTACTCAGAGCAGCAGTTTCCTAACAAGACGGCGGTGGTATGCGACAACCTGCGATTTACTTATGCCGAGTTTGGCGACCGGGTGGGGCGTCTGGCAGGAGCGTTGCGCAGTGCGGGAGTGAACCCGGGCGATCGCGTGGCGTTCCTCAGCCTGAACTGCCATCGCTTGCTCGAAGCCTACTTCGGGGTTCTGGAGGCGGGCTGCGTTCTTCTTCCGCTCAATTATCGGTTAGCCGCTCCCGAGCTTGCTTACATTCTGAACGATTCGGGAGCGACGGTGCTGTTCCTGGAACAAGAATTTGTCGGTCTGGTGGATTCGTTCCGGCCAGACCTGACGACGGTGCGCTCGTTTCATCAGCTTGATGGAACTGCGCAAGCGGCGTGGCTCTCCGATCAGAACTACGAGCAGATGCTGGCCGCCGCCACACCCTACCGCGGAGAACTGATGGAGTTTGACGAGAACTCCGTGGCAGAAATGTTTTACACCAGCGGAACGAGCGCCAGTCCGAAGGGGGTGATGCTCACCCATCGCAATGTGTACCTGCATGCGATGACCATCGCTTTGTACCATCGCGCCCGGTTTGAGGACGTCGGGCTGCACACTATCCCGCTCTTCCACGCCAACGGCTGGGGAGCGGCTCATACGATTACGTCGGTGGGCGCGACGCATGTCATGGTTCCGCGCTTCTTGCCGGAAGAAGTATTTCGGTTGGTGCAACGTGAGAAAGTGACCGGGCTGAGCCTGGTGCCGATTATGGCCACCGTGCTGGTGAACTCGCCGGCGCGTTCCAAGTACGACCTCAGCAGCGTGCAGTGGGCGGTGATCGGCGGCGCGGCATCGAATCCCACGCTGATCCGGGACGTGGAGCAGACGCTGGGATTTAAGTGCTTTTCGGGATACGGGCTGACGGAAAGTGCGCCCGGGCTGTCCACTGCGGAACTTAAGCCCGACATGCAGTGCACGCCGGAGGAGCGGTATGTGTTCCAGGCCATGACCGGCTATGCCTATCCCGGATGTGAGCTTCGCGTGGTTGACGCCGAAGACAAGGATGTGCCGCGCGATGGCGTGACCATGGGAGAGATCATTGCCCGCAGTGACGGCGTGATGGCGGGCTACTGGCAACAACCCGAAGCCACGGCCGAAGCGTTGCGGGGCGGATGGTTCCACACGGGTGACATGGCCGTGATCATGGAGAACGGATACATCCTGATCGTGGATCGCAAGAAGGACATTATTGTGAGCGGAGGAGAAAACATTTCGTCGCTCGACGTTGAAAAAATTCTGTTGGCGCATGCGGGCGTTCTTGAAGCCGCCGTGATTCCTGTGCTTGACCAGAAGTGGGGCGAGGTGCCGAAAGCGGTGGTGGTGGCGAAGCCGGGATGCGTACTCAGCGAAGTGGAATTGATCGAGTTTTGCCGGGCGCGCATGGCTCACTATAAGTGCCCGCAATCGTTTGAGTTTTGCGAGACCTTGCCCAAGACCGCTACCGGCAAGGTTCTGAAAAGAGAGTTGCGCAAGAAATATCAAAATCAAGCTGGAGCTGTAACGCTTCGTTCGGATGCCCTATGAATAACCTCGTGAAAATCAGCAGAGACAAAGATAAAGACAATGATGTCGCGGTCATCACCATCGACAACCCGCCGGTAAACGCTCTCAGTCCCGGCGTGCCGGAGGGAATCTGGGCGGCAATCGATGAGATCAACAGCGACGCTGGGGTCAAGGCAGCGGTGGTCATCGGCGGAGGTCGCACGTTTGTTGCCGGCGCAGACATCAAGGAATTCGGGAAGATGACGTCGGGCGGACCCCGCAGAAGCCTGCTTCCCCTGCTGCTTCGCATTGAAGATAGCAGCAAGCCGGTGGTGATGGCGATTCATGGGACCGCGTTCGGCGGAGGACTGGAACTGGCCATGGCCGGCCACTACCGGGTCGCATCGCCCACGGCGCAGGTGGGTCAGCCGGAAGTAAAGCTGGGCATTATTCCCGGCGCCGGAGGAACGCAGCGTCTGCCGCGTCTGGTCGGGGTCGCCAAGGCGGTGGAGATGTGCGCCGACGGCAAACCGGTATCCGCGCGCGAGGCCGCCACTCTAGGACTGATCGACCGCTTGATCGAGGGAGACCTGCAAGCCGGAGCGGTGGCGTTCGCGCGCGAAATTGCTGGCAAGCCTGCACCCAAAACGCGGGAGCGCGCGGAAAAACTGGGAACGGCGGCCGAGAACGCTGCAATTTGTGCGGCGGCGCGCGAGACGGCTGGCAAGAAACAGCGCGGCCTGAAAGCTCCGCTGGCAGCGATCGACGCGGTGGAGTCGGCAACCAGATTATCGTTCGACGAAGGCTGCCAATTCGAGGCGAAACTTTTTACCGAATGCCTTTTCTCCAATCAGTCGAAAGCGCTCATCCACATTTTCTTTGGCGAGCGTGAGGTGGCAAAGATTCCCGACGTTCCCAAGGAAACTCCGGTGATTCCGGTGAACCGCGCGGCAGTCGTCGGCTCTGGAACCATGGGCGGAGGCATCGCTATGGTGTTTGCCAATGCGGGCATTCCGGTGGTGCTGAAAGACGTGGATGAGCCGGCGCTCAATCTTGGCATGGGAAAAATCAGGAAGAACTACGCTAGTTCGGTGCAGCGTGGGCGCTTCACGCAGGCAGTCATGGACGAACGTCTGCAAATGATCACGCCGGTGCTGACCTACGACGCGTTCTCCGAAGTGGACATGGTGGTGGAGGCGGTGTTCGAAGGCATGGCGCTGAAGAAAACCGTGTTCGCGGATTTGGACCGAGCCTGCCGGCCGGGAGCAATTCTGGCAAGCAACACGTCGACGCTCAACATCGACGAAATAGCCGGAGCAACGTCGCGGCCGGAAGCGGTGATCGGAACGCACTTCTTCAGTCCCGCCAACGTAATGCGATTGCTCGAAATTGTGCGCGGAAAAAAGTCGAGCAAGGAAGTGATTGCCACCTGCATGAGTTTGTCCAAGAAATTGGGCAAAATCGGGGTGCTGGTAGGAAACTGCCGCGGCTTCGTCGGCAACCGCATGTTCGGCCCGTATCGGCGGGAAGCACAATTTCTGATCGAAGAAGGTGCGGAGGTAGAGGCACTCGACCATGCGCTGGTCGAATTCGGCAACGCCATGGGCCCGCTGGCGGTCGGCGATCTGGCGGGACTCGACGTAGGTTGGCGCATTCGCAAAGAGTATCGCCACCTTGAAGAACCCGGAATCCGCCAGCCCTTCTCCGAGGACCGTCTTTGTGAAATGGGGCGTTACGGCCAAAAAACGGGCAGGGGCTGGTACCGGTACGACGACAGCCGCCGCACGAGCGTGGACCCTGAGGTGACCGCGCTGCTACGCAAGTGGAGCGCGGAGGCAGGAATTCCGCAGCGGCAAATCTCCGCCGCCGAGATCGTCGATCGCTGCATCTACGCGCTGGTGAATGAAGGAGCGCGGATTCTTGAAGAGGGATACGCGCTACGGGCCGTCGACATCGACATCATTTATATCAACGGGTACGGATTTCCTGCCTACCGCGGCGGTCCAATGTGGCACGCCGACACGGTGGGGTTGCAGAAGGTCTACCAGCGCATCTGCGAGTTCCATCAGCAGCACGGAGAACTCTGGGCGCCGGCTCCTCTGCTGCAGCGGTTGGCAGAAACGGGCAAGACGTTTGCCGAGTTCGACAAAGAGCAGGCTGCGGCCGCGTAGTGAACCTGCAGGGGACAACGTGAGCCGAATCATCCTGGTGCGCCATGGGCAAGCGTCTTTTCTGGAGCGGGATTATGACAGGCTCTGCGCGAACGGCGAGACGCAGGCCAAATCGCTCGGTGAATATTGGGCGCGCCGTGGCGTGGTTTTTGGCGGCGTCTACTCGGGTCCGCGGGTCCGGCAACGGGAGACCGCGCGGATTGTGGCCGAGGCGTATCGCAACGCCGGTGTGGATTTTCCCGGGACAGTGGTCATGAGCGAATTCGACGAATATCAAGCCGAGGCGGTGCTGCGGGAATGTCTTCCACAATTGTTGCAGGTGAATGCCGAGATCGACGAATGGCACCGTGCCTATAAAGATTCCAGCGAATCCGCGGAGTCCGCGCAATCCGGCGCCCGGCGCAAGACGTTTCAGAAGTTGTTTGAGGCGGTGATTAGCAAGTGGGTGGCGGGAGAAGTCTTGGCCGACGGCGTTGAACCGTGGCACGAATTCTGTTTGCGAGTTGAACGCGGGCTGGCACAGGTGGTGCGCGACACTCCTCCGGCCGCGAGCGCGGTGGTCTTCACCTCGGCGGGAACAATTGGCGCGGCGATGCGCCGGGCGCTGCACTTGTCCGCCGATGACACGCTGCGACTGACCTGGATGTCGCGCAATGCTTCGTTCAGCGAATTTCTTGCTTCGGGCGAGCGTTTCACGCTGAGCACATTCAATGCGCATCCGCATCTCGATGGGGACGGGTTGCTGACGTACCGGTAGTCGGTACAGGAATTGCGATATGGTGGCACTTTGCGATCAAGCGGGAACGGTAAGAACAGGCGAGGAACTCGATCTCGCCCGTCTGCAGCCGTTTCTGCTGGAGCACTTCGGGCACAGCGGACTGGTTTCCGTCGAACAATTTCCCAGCGGTCACTCCAATCTTACGTATCTGGTGCGACTGGGTGACGGGCGAGCGGGGAGCAGGGAAGTCGTGCTGCGGCGACCGCCCTTTGGCAGCAAGGTTCGGTCCGCGCACGATATGGCGCGCGAGTATCGCGTGCTGTCAAAATTGCACGCCGCTTATCCCGTCGCGCCGAAGGCGCTCTTCTATTGCGATGACCTCTCAATTCTCAACGCGCCTTTCTATCTGATGGAGCCGATTCGGGGAATGATCCTGCGCCGCGATCCTCCTCCCGACATGCCGTTCCCGCCGGAGACAGCGCGGCGATTGAGCGAAGCGTTCGTCGATAATCTCGCGCGCCTGCACCAACTCGATTATTCCGCGATCGGCCTGGCTGATTTGGGCAAACCGCAGGGCTATCTCGAACGCCAGGTCAAGGGTTGGATCGAGCGCTACGGCAATTCAAGAACGCACGACCTGCCGGAAGTCGAACCCATCTCCGCATGGCTCACCGAACGAATGCCGGTCAGTTATGAGACGGCGCTGATCCACAACGACTACAAGTATGACAATGTGGTGCTCGATCCCACCGACCCGACCAAGATCGTCGGCGTCTTGGATTGGGAGATGTGCACGCTGGGCGACCCGCTGACGGATCTGGGGACAGCGCTCGCATACTGGGCCGATCCGCAAGATTCGGAGGAGTTCCAGGAAATTCGCAGCGTGCCCACCACTTTGCCGGGCACACTGACGCGGGCGCAGTTAGTCGAGCGCTACGCAGCCGCAACCGGCCGCGATCATGGCCTCGACACCCGCGACATGGTTTTCTATCTGACCTTTGCCCGCTTCAAAGTTGCCGTCATCATCCAGCAAATCTACTACCGCTACGCGCAGGGATTGACGCAGGACGCACGCTTCGCGTCAATGCCGGAGAGAATCCATACCTTGCTGCGCGCTTCGTGGCATTGCGCGGAAAGCGGGACGATATGAACGCCCGCTCACTGCGGATAATAGCGAACCAGCCACTCGGCGACGCAGCAGGGCTTTTCGGAGACCTGACTGTGGTCGCCCTGACTCTCGACACGGATGAGAAAAGCGGCGTCCACAAACTCCGGCGATTCCTTCACCGAGAGCAGAGTGACGCGAGCGCGAACCTGCGAGCCGGCGCGAACGGCTGCGGGAAAGCGAACTTTATTCAGGCCGTAGTTGACGGCCATGGCGAGGCCGGAGCGGATCTGGATTGCTTGTTTCATCCAGTAACTGAGCAGAGAGAGCGTCAGAAAGCCGTGGGCAATGGTGCCGCCGAAGGGCGATTCACGCTGGGCGCGTTGCGTGTCGAGGTGAATCCACTGGCGGTCCTCGGTGGCGTCGGCAAATTTCTGGATGCGATCCTGCGTGATCACGAACCAGTCGGTCGCGGGGAATTCGCGTCCTTCGAACCGTTTCAAAGAATTCAGATTCTCAATTTCAAAAGGCGGCATAGGAGTATTTTATGACGACATTAACAGACACCCCGCGTAAGACAACAAAGGGAACTTCATTTCTGATCGAAGACTCGGCGCCCCAGGACATTTTCACGCCCGAGGATCTGAGCGATGAGCATCTAGCCGTCGGCCGCATGATCGATGAATTCTGGGCCAACGAAGTGGCGCCGAATCTGCCGGCGATCCGCGAAAAGCAGCCGGGTGTCGCGATGGCGGTGCTGCGGAAATCGGTGGAACTCGGTCTGACCGCGATGACCATCCCCGAGGAATATGGCGGCATGGCCATGGATCTGCCGTCGCTCATGGTGACGGCCGAACGCCTGGGGCGCGACGGTTCTTATGGAGGCTGGCACTCCGCCCACACCGGCATCGGCACGCTTCCCATCGTCTATTTCGGCAACGAGCTGCAGAAGCGGAAATATCTGCCCAAGCTGGCAAAGCTCGAAATGCTGGCCGCCTATGCGCTCACCGAGCCTCTGTCGGGGTCGGATGCTTTGGCGGCACGAACGCGCGCCGATCTCTCGGCGGACGGAAAACACTACATCTTGAATGGCCAGAAGATGTGGATCACCAACGGCGGCGCGGCCGACCTGTTCACGGTATTCGCCAAGGTTGGGGGAGAAAAGTTCACCGCATTTCTGGTCGAGCGAAATTTTCCCGGCGTCAGCAGCGGGGCGGAAGAACACAAGATGGGCATCACCGGCAGTTCCACTACCGCCGTATATCTCGACAACGTTGCGGTGCCGGTGGAAAACGTGCTCGGAGAAATTGGCCGTGGGCACGTGATCGCGTTCAACATCCTGAACATCGGACGATTGAAGCTGGGTCCGGCAGCGGTCGGAGCCGCGAAAAACGTGCTTGCGATTTGCCTGAAGTATGCGAAGCAGCGGAAAGCATTCGGCACGACCATCTCCGAGTTCGGCGCGATCCAACACAAACTGGCGGAAATGGCGATCCGGATTTGTGTGGCCGAGTCGATGGCTTGTCGCGTGGTCGGACTGATTGAAAATCAAATGCACAGCGCGTCGACCGAATCTGCCGGCGGTTCTCAAGAACTGAAGGCCATTGAGGAATTTGCCGCGGAGTGCTCCATGATCAAGGTCTACTCCTCAGAGATGCTGGACTACGTGGTCGATGAAGGAGTCCAGATACACGGCGGCTATGGCTACCATAAGGATTATGCGGTGGAGCGCGCCTATCGCGATTCGCGGATCAACCGTCTGTTTGAAGGGACCAGCGAAATCAACCGGCTGGTGATTACGGGCATGCCGCTGAAGCGCGCGACCCGCGGACAATTGCCGCTGCTCGAGGCCGCTCGCGCAGTTCTGCATCAGACGGAGCCGGATCTAGGCGTGGCCGACGCCGAGCTGAGCCTGGTCCGCGGCGCGAAGAACATATTCCTGCTGACTCTGGGAGTTGCGCACGAGAAGTACGGCGCGAAGCTCGAACAACAGCAGGAGGTGATCATGAATCTGTCCGACATCATCATGGAAGTGTTTGCCATGGAGTCTAGCCTGCTGCGCAGCCGGAAACTAGCCGCGGCCGGTGGCGGGGTGAATGCGGTGGACATCAGCGCCGTGTATTTGCGCGATGCCATCGCCCGGATCGAATTCTCGTCGAGAACCGCGCTGAGCGCCTGCACCCAAGGCGACGATCTGCGACGATATCTTTCCCGCGTGCGAGGATACGCCAGTCATGATCCAGTAAATGCGATCGCACTACGGCGCCAGATTGCGGGTCGGCTGTTGGCAAACGAACGTTATACGGTCTGAGGGAATCCGCAAACGAAGGAGGCAACATGGCACTCACGAATCACAGGTTTCTGCTGGCGGCGCGTCCGGTAGGAATGCCGAAGCGCACCGACTGGACCTACACCGAAGAACCCGTGGCGGAGCCGAAGGAAGGCGAGTTGCTGGTCAAGGTGTTGTACATCTCGCTGGACCCGGCGATGCGCGGCTGGATGAATGAAGCGCGCTCGTATTCCCCGCCAGTGGGCATCGGCGAGCTGATGCGCGCGCTGGGAGTGGGGATCGTGACCGAGTCGCGCAACCCGCGCTTCGCCGTGGGCGATCACGTCTCCGGAGTGTTCGGAGTGCAGGAGTACGCGCGGACCGACGGCCGGGGAGTGACGAAGGTTGACACGAAAATTGCGCCGCTGCCTGCATATCTCAGCGCGCTCGGCATGACGGGCATGACCGCGTATTTCGGGCTTCTCGATACAGGCCAGCCGAAGCCAGGAGAGATGGTGGTGGTCTCGGCGGCAGCGGGAGCCGTGGGCGCGGTGGTGGGACAGATCGCCAAAATCAAAAACTGCCGCGTGGTCGGCATCGCAGGAGGAGCGGAGAAATGCCGCTACATCGTACAGGAGTTGGGCTTCGACGCGGCAATTGACTACAAGTCCGAGGATGTTAAGAAGTCGCTGCGGACGCAATGCCCGCAAGGCATCGACATTTATTTTGACAACGTGGGCGGCGCGATTCTGGAGGCTGCGCTGGCGAATCTGGCGCGGGGCGCGCGGATTGTGATCTGCGGAGCCATCTCGCAATACAACAATACAGGCCCGATCACGGGGCCCAGCAACTATATGTCCCTGTTGGTGAATCGGGCCACCATGAAGGGCATGTTGGTTTTCGATTACGCCGACCGCTACGCGCAGGCCGGAGCGGAAATGGCGGGATGGATGGCGGCGGGCAAGCTCAAATCGCGCGAGGATATTGTGGAAGGGCTCGCGACCTTTCCCGAAACTCTGCTCAAGCTTTTCAAGAGCGAGAACTCGGGGAAGCTCATGCTGAAAGTGGGCTAAGCCAGCGGGACTCCAAGGCCGGCCTGAATGTCTCGGGGGAGTGTTCGTTGGTAGGCTATTTTGGTTATGACTGCAGCCGTCAACGGAACGAAGCGTGGAATGCGGCCTGGGGCGACCAGGCCAGCTCGAGTCTTTTTGGGTCGATGTACTTGTTGCAACGATTATCGTCGTAACGCATCTAAGATAGAGAGAGAATCGTATGTCACTGAGACCAGTTAGACAGATCCTGCAAACGCAACCCACCATCGAGGGCGCTGGAGTTAAGTTGCAGCGCGCTTTCGGCTTCGGCAAAACCAAAGATTTCGATCCTTTCCTCCTGTTAGACGACTTCCGCAATGAGAACCCGGAAGATTACCTTGCGGGATTTCCCTGGCATCCACACCGCGGGATTGAAACCATAACCTACGTACTGGCCGGTTCGGTCGAACACGGCGACAGTCTCGGCAACCACGGCAAAATGACCGCCGGCGACGTGCAATGGATGACTGCCGGCCGCGGCATTCTGCACCAGGAAATGCCCAAGGGCGATCCGCAAGGCCGCATGCACGGGTTCCAGTTGTGGGCCAACCTGCCATCGTCATTGAAAATGACGGATCCGCGCTATCAGGACATTCCGGCCAGCGCGATCCCCCAGGTCACCGATGACGATGGCACCCGCGTGCGCATCATCTGCGGCGAGTTCGGGGGTAAGAGGGGGCCGGTGGAAGGTGTGGCAGCTGATCCGAATTACCTCGACATCTCAGTGGCTCCGGGTCAGCGGAAACGGCTCAAGGTCGAGACCACGCGCAACGCCTTTGCCTACGTGTTCGCGGGCTCAGGCACGTTCCGGGACGCTTCGTCTCCGCGTGCCGTTCTGACCGAGCAGGTCGCGAAACCCGAAGCGCCGCCCGTCTACGACGTCGGCAATCACTCGCTGGTGCTCTTTGACCGCGGAGATGAGATCGTGGTGCAGGCGGGCGACAAGGGTATCCGCTTCCTTTTGGTGTCGGGCAAGCCGATCGAAGAACCGGTCGCATGGTATGGCCCGATCGTGATGAACACACAGGAACAACTCCGGCAGGCGGTTGCGGAGTTACAGAATGGCACTTTCATCAAGCGCGGATGACGCAGGGCCTAACCTTGGGCGGCACTCTAACGGTCAGACGCTCGTCACATAGGAGCGATAGCGAAGCTGTGACGAACCGGTCTCTGGGACCGGATTTTCTGCTTCCGGCGGCTGCGCGAGGGCAACTCTTGGAAATGTCGAGCTGACAACGTCGAACGTCTTAACGTAAGGTTTCCCGTCCAGGAGTTGTTCGAGAATCTTGACCGCCTCCGGATAACCGCTGGAGTTGAAAGCTTGCGCATTCGCCTTTTCATCCCAGAAGCTGATGGTGGCGACTTCGCTGCTATTGGGGACGGCTAGAGTGATTAAATCCAGGAAACCTTCCTGCGTTCGCAGCCAAGGGAGGATCTCACGCTCCATGAGATTCGTAAATTCCGTGAGTGAGTTCGGTTTCAGGCGGGCAGCAACTTTACGGGCAACCAATTTCAACCTCCCGGGTGTTGGGCTGGCTTTTTTGCCTTGTCATGGGGACCAATCTGCACAACACCGCACATATGGTAGTGCGTTTCAACGTCAAAACGTTTCCCGCGAGACGGGAGAACCGCTTCCCCACGGTTCTCCCGACTGCGGTTTTACCGCTTCAGATAATCCATGTGCGGCAATTTGCCCGAGCTCTGAGAAAAACGCAACAAAACTGTTCCCGAATCTGAGCTAACCAGCTAAGGCACTGGAGAAAAGGCAGTTAATCGAATTTCTAACCTGCCATGTTAAAATCTCCGGCATTCCGCAGCGGGTGGGGCCTTCGTATGCAGCAGCACGAACCGGCGGGCCGGGTTGTTCGTTTTGGATCCTTCGAGGTTGATCTCCAGGAAGGCAAGCTCACCAAGGCGGGGGTCCGGATTCATCTGCAAGGGCAGCCGTTGCAAATTCTTGTGCTCTTGCTGGAGCGCCCCGGTCAACTGGTTACCCGGGAGGAAATCCGCCAGAAACTCTGGGCGCGCGATACGTTTGTGGAGTTTGACGACGCTTTGAACACGGCGGTGCGGAAGTTGCGGACCGCCTTGAACGATGCAGCCGACAATCCCCGGTTTCTGGAAACTGTTCCCCGTCGCGGCTATCGCTTTGTTGCTCCAGTGGCTTGGACGCCCGAAACGCAGGCCGTGGCTCCCATCGAGTCCGGTCTTGCTCGACGCATGCCTCTTGATCATCTTTATATTTGGCTCGCCGCTGCTGTGATCGTGGCAGGCGCAGCCGTTGGATTATTCCGGCATTTTCGCCGTCCGGCTTTCCAAATCACTGCGCGGGACACGATCGTTCTGGCCGATTTTGCCAACACCACCGGCGATACCGTGTTCGACGACGCGCTGAAGACGGGGCTCAATGTTTCCGTGCGTCAATCGCCTTTCCTGAATGTGCTCCCCGACAGTGAAGTGGCGAAGACGTTGCAACAGATGACTCGTCCGGTCAGCACGCAACTTACGCCGGAGGTAGCCCGTGAGGTTTGCCAGCGCGCCGGCAGCAAAGTCTACGTGGCTGGATCGATTGGCCGTCTGGGCAGCCAATATGTGCTGGGATTGAAGGCGGTGAATTGCCAGAACGGAGACATGCTGGCGCAGGAACAGATGACGGCCGCGACCAAGGATAAGGTGCTGGACGCGCTCGGCGATGCGGCCTCCAAGCTGCGCACTGAGTTGGGTGAATCGCTGGCGACGGTTCAGAAGTTTGATGTACCGCTCGACCAGGCCACCACGTCTTCGCTGGAAGCTCTGAAGGCGCTGAGCCTGGGCAGAAAGGCGTCGGACGAGAAAGGGCCGGCTGCAGCTCTGCCTTACGATCATCGTGCCATCGAGCTTGATCCGAATTTTGCCACCGCCTACCGGGCCGTGGGCATCGACTACACCAATCTGAGCGAACTGGGGCGAGCCAGCGAATACTTCGCCAAGGCATTCCAGTTGAGGGAGCACGCCAGCGAGCTGGAAAAACTGGAGATCACCGCCGACTACTATTCGACTGTAACTGGGGAACTGGATAAAGCGGCCCAGGCATTTCAGGCGGAGATTGAGAGCTACCCGCGGGAATACCGGGCTTATGGCAATCTGGGCTATGTGTACGGCGAACTGGGGCAATATGAGAAAGCCACCGAATCGACCCGGCAAGGCCTGCGGCTGGCGCCGAATCGTATCACTGTGTACGAGAATCTGGCCAACTACTCGCTTGCGCGTCAACGGTTCGACGAAACGCGGCAGATTATTCACGAGACCCAGGCGCGAAAACTGGACGATTACATAGTCCACAATGCTATCTACGCTCTAGATTTTCTCGGAGCCGACTCCTCGGCGATGGCGGAACAGCAACACTGGTTTGGCGGGCAGCCCGAGTATGAGAACGTCGGCCTGGCGCTCGCAGCTGACACCGAGGCGTATGGCGGCCATCTTAGTAAAGCGCGGGAACTGACCAAGCGGGCTGTGGAGTCCGCAGTTCGGGCTGACAGCAAGGAAAATGGAGCGATCTATCTGGCGATTGCCGCGCAGCGGGAAGCCGCTTACGGCTATGCTGCGGAAGCGCGGCAGTCAGCGGGAAAGGCTTTGGAACTCGCTCCCGCGAGTCAGGGTGCAGAGAGTGAAGCAGCACTTGGGTTGGCCCTGGCGGGCGACACGGCGCGAGCGGAATCGTTGGCTCAGGACTTGGGGAAACGCTTTCCGCTGGACACGCAGATGCAGTCGCTTTGGCTGCCTGCGATTCGTGCGCAAGTGGCGTTGGATAAGTTGGATAAAAAGAATCCGGCTCTCGCCCTGACAGCTCTGCAGGCTGCATCCGCCATCGAGTTCGGGGAAATTCAATTCATCATCAATATTTCCTGCCTCTATCCAACCTATGAAAGCGGAGAGGCCTACTTGGCAGCCGGGCAGGGCAGCGCTGCCGCCGCCGAGTTTCAGAAAATTCTCGATCACAGCGGGATCGTCTGGAACTGCTGGACGGGGGCGTTGGCACATCTGGGAGTGGCTCGGGCGAACGCCTTGCAGTCAAGAACCTCGCAAGGAGTGGATGCCGATTCGGCCCGGGTGCGTGCGCTCGCTGCCTACAAGGATTTCCTCACGTTCTGGAAAGACGCCGATCCTAATATCCCCATCCTGAAGCAAGCTAACGCCGAGTACGCGAAGCTGCAATAAGGGTGCAATGGCTTTCGCGCGCGACGCGGAATTCTGACTGCGGTTACAGCGAGCCCGACCAGCGCAATCTACTTCAGATGGTCCCCGAGTTTCCCCGCGCCCAGAGGATTGGTCATCGCTTCCACCTCTTCAAAGTCCGTCTTTCCATCTCCGTCGGTATCGGGATTGATTGCGCTCGTGTTAAAGAACCGGATCTCCTGCAGATCAGACAAGCCGTCTCCATCCGAGTCGAGGGAATAAAGGTTGAGTCCAGGAATGAAGTCATAATCCTCGATCTTCTTGAGGCACTGCTCTTGCGCGTCAGGCATCATTTTGCTGTTCTTGATCGACGCGCAAATCTTAGGATCGCCGATCAGATCGACCACATCCAGCTTGCACTGCGTCTGTTGCATTTGCGTGTTTTCAGCGAAGAATGCCTTTTGCTGTGCCGGAACCAGACTTCCAATGCGGTCGCAGAGGCTGACGTTGCGGTGAAGCTTGGCAAAACAGCTCCAATGAGCGCTCTCGTTCATCCACTGGTTTTGTTGGTCGCCCGGAACAATATTCTCCTGCGAAAAATTGCAATGGAACTGCACCCCTGCGTACTTCTGCTCGTGCGAGCTGTCAATCGGTTCCAATGTTGGGCGGGGATCTTCATAGGTGAAGGACTTCATCCGGTAAATCTTCCACTCCAAGCTAATTCTCTTGAACAAGATCAGTTCATACTGCCGTTTTCTGACGGGTTTGTTGTTAGCGATGCGGTATCCCTTGGGCACCTGGCCTGGATCCATCTTGAATTCGAGCACGTCTCCACGGCTGTATCCTTGAACAGCTAACAGGCCCCGATCTTCAACGATCTTTTCACTGACTATCTCGGGGGACTCTGGCTGAGTTCTGACTACCAAGTCGAACATTGCTTTCTGCTGCTTCTCGTCTTTCAAGTCTTTCAGTCGTTGAAGTTGTTTCTTGACGCTCTGATCGGACGAGAGTGCCTGTAACTTGTCCGCATCATGCGCCTCGGCGGCGGTGAGATATTGCTGATAGAAAGGGAACAGGACGCTTGCGTGCGAAGGCCCAGACTGCCCTTTGAGGTTTGGACCAGTGATAACGAGGAACAAAATCAATGGCAAAAGGATCGAGCGTCTCCGACGACTCGCCAAATTTGGAAGCGGCATCAGCATATGAGAGGACATGCGCGAATCGTAGGGTAGACTGCACAAGCGTAACAAGTTACCTCTGTACTGGTGGTTGGGCTGTAACCGGCATTTACGCTCACCACCGAATCAAGCAGTGAAGTCGTCGATATTTGCCCTGAGCAGAGATTCCCGATACATTCTACTTTCCAGAAGCTACCAGTCTGACTGACAACCTATGATCCAGGCATTCGTTAATCGAATCTCCGTTAGTCGAATCTGCTTGTGTGCACTCTATCTGACTCTTTTCGCAGGCACACTCCAAAGCCAAAGCACGGCAACGGCACCCTGGGAGGCGGCGGCGTTCTCCGCTGAACCCAAGGACATTGCGGGGGCGGCTGCAGCCATCAAAGTGAAGAAGTTTGCCAATGCAACCTTGTTGTTTGAGGAACGTCACGTAGTTTTCGACTCTTCCGAGCGTTCAACCGCGAGCGTGCGAATCGTCTACCGGGTTGAAACCAAGGAAGCTCAGCGCGACTGGGGTACCGCCAGAGCCACCTGGTCTCCGTGGCGGCAAAAAAGGCCCGAGATTCGCGCCCGTGTGATTGCACCGGATGGAACGGTCTCCATACTGGATCCTAAGGTCTTGACTGAGTCTCCTGCGCACGATCAGCGTCCTGAGATTTACGAGGATCAGCGCTCGTATTCCGGGCCACTGCCAGACGTTGAGGTGGGCTCCATTGTGGAGAGAGAAACGATTTGGGAAGACACGGCACCCACCTCCAGTCATGGGATCATGCGGCGTTCTTATTTTGGTTACACCGAACCGTTGGTGCACACAATTCTGGAACTCAAGGCGCCCTCTTCCGTTCACCTTCAATACCAGATTCGCAAAGCGCCAGCGGTGAAGGTGACACGCAGCGAACAAAATGGCATCGTGACTTTACGGTTCGAGCAGGGAGAGACGGACGCGTTGGAACCCGCAGAAAGAGATCTGCCCTCGGATTTCGAACTGTGGCCGAGCATCGACTATGCCACCGGAGAATCCTGGAGCGCGGTTGCCCAAGGCTATTACAAGGATATTGAAAGTGCCATTCGACCCGGAGAAGTCTCTGCGCTGCTGCAAGGCACTGAGGGATTGAAGGGACCAGAGCTAGTGCGCCGTGTGCTTGCCAATGTGCACCAGAAAGTCCGCTATACCGGACTCGAGTTTGGTTCGTCGGCGCTCATACCTCATCCCGCGGGCGACACGCTGAAGAGTGGCTACGGCGACTGCAAAGATAAAGCCATTGTGGTGGTTTCCGCGCTGAAGGCGGCAGGCATTCCAGCCCAGCTCGCTCTGCTCTCGACTCGCGGCGAGGCCGACGTCAGTCCCGAACTAGCCGGAATTGGCCTTTTCGATCATGCCATCGTTTACATCCCCGGGAACCCGGGCACATGGATTGACGCCACCGCGGAGTACTTCGAACCCGGGTACCTTCCCTGGAATGACCAGGGAAGGTTCGCGCTGCTCGTCGGGCCCAAGAACAGCCAGTTAGTGCGAACGCCGGTGAACACTCCCGCGGAAAACGTGCAGAGCATTCAGCGAGAGTTCTATCTCTCGGAATATGGCCCGGCGCGCATCGTCGAGGCTTTTCATGGCGTAGGCCAGGAATCCGCAATTCTGCGCAACAATTACGGCCAGGAAGAGACTAAGGAAACGCGGGAGGGTCTGGAACGCTATGTCAAGAATGCCTTCCTCGCCGAAGAACTCACCAATCTGCAACACACGTCCGGATCGGATCTGACCAAGCCCTTTGAGTTGAAGCTGGAAATGGCAAAAGCGAGGCGCGGACTCTCTGACTTAACCAGCGCGGTCGCGGCCATTCGGCCCGACAATCTGTTCTGGGGCTATCCCGACTTTGTGTTATCCGACGACGGAACCGACAAACCGGACAATCCCGGCTGGAAGCCACGCAAGAATGATATTGAGATCCAGCCGTTCGTTACGGAGTGGCATTACACCATCGTGCCGCCGCCGGGCTTTGATGCTCCCGTGCTGCCGAAAGATATTGAACAGGCGCTCGGTCCGGGAAAGCTTACGCAACACTACCAAGTGGGACCGAGCGGCGCGGTTACCGCGATGTGGCGCTTCGACTCGGTTAAGTCCCGCTACAGCCCGGCTGAACTCAAAGAGTTGCAACAGGCGATGCACACGCTGCTCAATTCAAACGCGGTGCTCATTTCGTTTCCTCAAAAAGGCGCGGCACTGCTCGCCCAAGGCAAGGCGCGCGAGGCGCTCGCGGCGTATGCCGATCTGGTCAAACTTCATCCTACCGAGGCGCTTCACCACATCCAGATCGCCTATGCCCTGCTGGGCGCGGGTTTCGGTGAGGAAGCTCGTAAGGAGGCGCAGCGCGCCACCGAACTCGACGCCAAGAATGCACTCGGCTGGGGTGCGCTCGGATGGATCGACGAGCACGATGCCGTGGGCCGCAGATTTGGCAAGGGTTTCGCACTGAGCGCCGCCGTAGCCGCCTATCGCACCGCGATCGACCTCGATCCAAAGGAATGGACCAATTATGCCGATTTGGCGATTCTGCTGGAACACGACGATATTGGCCAGCGCTACTCTGCCGAGTCCAAGCTTGACGAGGCGGCCGCCGAGTACCGGGCGTTGAAGGAAATCAATAAAGAGAAAGGAGAGAGCTACAACGACAATCTGTTGTTTACGTTGTTCTACGCCAGCAAATGGGACGACGTTTTGCAGCTATGTAATTCGCTGCCCGCGAGCGCGACCCGGCACGGTATCGCGCTGGCGGCGATTGCCGCTCGTGACGGTTCGGCATCCGCACTCACCGAGGCGGCACGCCGTGAATCGAGCGAAAGCGAGCGCAGCAACATACTGGTATCGGCGGCTAACATCCTTATCCGCTTGCAAAAGTATCCTGTTGCTCTGGATCTATTGAATGCCGCCGCAGCGGGGCAGGAAGACAGCTCGAAGCTGCGCGGGCGCATTGAAGTGATGCAGAGAGTGCGCTCTTATAAGGAAGTGCTGCAGCCGGAAACCGATCCGCGAAGAGTGGTGCAGCAGTTTTATTTGCTACTGCTCGATCCGCGGGCAAAGCCTGAGGAGATGTTCCGCTACGCGGAATCGTATCCCGCCGACCAGAAAGATGAGGCGGATAAGGACGCCAGAATCGCACACTTGGTGCGCAAGGGCCTGGAAGCGGAAGACGTCACTTTGCCCGTGGCCCGCGACCTGATTTTATCGAACCTGCAGATGTCGGTGGAAGGCGACGAGCAAACGGGATTTCGCATCCGCGCCACCGGCATGGGAGATAAGCCTCAAACCATGCTGGTGGCGCGTGGTCCGGCCGGGTATCGCATCGAAGCGTTAGACACCGCTATAGGTACGGTCGGCGCCGAAGTGCTGCGTCGGCTGGCCGTGAAAGACCTGAAGGGCGCGAAGCTCTGGCTCGATTGGGCGCGCGAGCAAACCACGCTGAACTCGGGCGACGATCCGCTGGGCGGGGCGGCTTTTCCGCGTTTCTGGACTCGCGGAGACGATGCCGATCCGAAAAAGATGAGGCTGGCGGCAATTGCGCTGCTGGAGGGTTCGTTTGCCATCGGTGAGTACGTCAACGAACTGAAATCCGCCCGGGCCCAAGCGACAGACTCCGACGCCACCAAACTCGATCTGCTGCTGGCGGACGCCGCCATGAAGCTGCGGGACTGGGATCTACTGTTCGAGGTGTCTTCGCGGCTTCTCGCGGCCCACCCGGCATCGGACGTGGCCTTGCAAGAAGTAGTCACGGCCAGCGTGTTCACCAAGAACTGGGACGCGGGCCAAAAGGCGATCACAGCACGGTTGGCGCGCATCCCTGACGATCTGCCTGCCGTACGCTCGTCCGCACAACTGGCCGAGGGCAAAGGAAATTTTGTCCAGGCGCGGAGCATCATTCGTCCTTTGATCGACAACAATCGTGCCGAGATGCGCGACTTTAACAACTACACCTGGAATGCTCTTTTTGTGGGCAAGGTCACCGAGGAAGATGTCTCCATTCTGCAACGGGCCATCGCGAATAAGTCGGACAGCTCCTATGCGGAAGTCCACACGCTGGCTTGTCTTTATGCCGAGATAGGCAAAACCAAGGAAGCCCGGGAACTTCTGCTGCGAGCCATGGATTCCGGTGGTCTCGATGAACCTAATGAGCCGATCTGGTACGGTTTTGGCCGCATCGCGGAGGATTATGGCCTGCCCGCGGTTGCGCTGTCACTGTATCAGCGAGTCGGCAAGACGCCGGATGCGGATTTCCCCACATCAACCTACAAACTGGCGCGAATGCGCGAAAAGTTGCTTCTCGCGGGAACAAAGCCGACGCCCTAAGTTGTCAGTTTTTGCGCAACGCCGTGGCGATTGCCTTTTCCGCCAGAGGTGCCATCACCGCATAGCCGGCTTTGTTCGGGTGGACTCCGTCTGAAGACAGGTCAGCCTTGAGACCACGTCTGTCATCCGCCATGGCTGCGAAGTAGTCGAGAAAAACCAGGCCTTCTTTCGCGGAGAAGTCTTTTATCCAGTCATTTAAAGCGCGAATCTTTTCCACCGGTGCCAGGTCCGGCCTCCATGAATATTGGAAAGCCGGGAGCAGCGAAGCCATGACCACGCGGATTCCATTACGCTTCGCCAGTTCCACCATGGACGTCATATTGTCTTCGATTGCTGCCAGTGTGGTCGGACCGGTATTCTCCGCAATATCGTTCGTGCCCGCGAGAATCACCACCACCACTGGCTGTAATGCGATCACGTCCTGGCGAAAGCGAAGCAGAATCTGCGGAGTGGTTTGCCCACTGATTCCGCGATTCACATAAGGCTTACCGGGGAAGGAACCGGGCAATGACCAGAGTTGGGTGATGGAATCGCCCAGGAACACCACTCGCGACTCCCCCTTGGCGGGCGGACCCAGCCTGGCATCGTCTTCCCGATACCTAACCAAATCGGGCCAGTCGCGCAATTTCAATTCCATGGCCTGCTGGCGTTCCTGGAGGGACGCGCAAGGATCCGACGGCGGCTGCTGTGCGGCTGCGCCGGTCCAGAGAATCAAGCTGGTGAGCAGAACGGTTGGCAGAACAAAGACTGGTTTCATAAAAAGACGAACGACCTCAAGTTGCACGGGATGGCTGCGATCCCTTGAAGCCGTAGTAAACGATGTAGAGATAGCAAATCAGCGGCAGGATAAACGAATGGTGAATCCCGATCCGGTCCGCCAGCACTCCAACCAAAACCGGCACCACCGCGCCACCCACGATCGCCATGATCATGATCCCGGAGCCTTCGCCCGTAAGCGGTCCGAGTTCCGCGATGCCCAGAGTGAAAATGCTGGGGAACATGATGGAGTTAAAGAGTCCAACCAGGATAATGCTCCACATCGCAACTGGCCCGGTGCTCACCATGGAAACGCCGACCAGAAGGCAGGTTGCAATCGCCGCTGTTCCCAAAACTATGCCCGTGCGAACCTTTTGGAGAATCGCGGAACCAATAAATCTGCCCACCATCGCGCCCCCCCAGTAAAAGGACAGATAACCGGCGGCGAGTTTCTCCGTGAGATTGCCGATGTTGGGTTGACTTAGATAATTCACCATAAAACTGCCAATCGAAACCTCGGCGCCGACGTAAACGAAGATTCCAATTGCACCAAATACCAGTTGGCGATACTTCCAGAGGTGCATGTGTCCGGAACGGTCGCCGGTATGGCGCTCGGCCGCGGGTACCGGAGGAAGCTTGAACGTGGCAATCGCAACTCCAAGTGCGATGGCAATTAATCCCAGCGCCAGGTAAGGAAGCTTGATGGAAGACGCTTGCTGCAACCGGTAAGCGTGAAGCACTTCGGACGACATTTGGCGAATCTCGTCCATGCTCTTCGGCGCTGCGCTCAAAATAAACAAACCACCAACGTACGGGGCAATCGTGGTTCCCAGGGAATTGAAAGCCTGCGCCAGATTCAGGCGGCTGGACGCGGTTTTTGCCGGACCCAACACCGCAACATATGGGTTTGCCGCAACCTGCAAGGCTGTAATCCCGCCCGCCAGGATCATCAACGCAAACAAGAAAAGTGGATAAGAAGGAGCTGCCGCTGCCGGAATGAATAACAGGGCTCCCACGCCCATGGTGAACAACCCGCCCACCATGGTCCACTTATAGCCAATCCACTCAACGATCTTTCCCATGGGCACTGAAAACAGAAAGTAGGCAGAGAAAAACGCAAACTGAATGAACATGATCTTCGCGTAACTCAAGTCGAAGATCGGCTTCAGGTGGGGAACCAGAATGTCGTTGAGGCAGGTGAGAAATCCCCACATGAAGAATAGCGTTGTAACCACGACCAGAGCGCTCTTGTAACTGGCGGGAGGTGCGTTTGTCGTGGCTGGAGTACTTGAGCTGATTGTAGTCATAGGATCGAAGTTATTCCCCAATGTGCCAAACGATTTGGCGTGCTAGGTGGCGGATAATTCCTTCTGCATTTCTTCCAGAGTAAAGCCCTTGGTCTCCGGATACACAAATAAAACCACGAAGAATTGCAGAACCATCATTACTGAAAAGAAGACGAACGGGTAAGCGCCGGACCGCGCAGCCATAAGAGGAAATATGCCCGAGATCAGCGCATTCATAAACCAATGCGAGAAGCTGCCCAAACTTTGTCCTTTTGCCCGAACCGAATTGGGGAAGACTTCGGAGAGATAAACCCAGATCACGGCTCCTTGTGAAAATCCGAAGAAGGCTATGTAGCCGACCAACAGCCACAGCAGAAGACTCTCATGGCTGTGGGTGAAGAAGATAGCGGAAACTCCAGCCAGGCAGGCCGCGGTCCCAACCGACCCGACCAGCAACAGCGTTTTGCGGCCGATTTTATCGATCACCGACATCGCAATCATGGTGAAAGTAAGATTGGTGGCTCCGATGGCGACGGCTTGAAGATTGCCGGAGATCCGGCTGAATCCAGCATGAGCAAAGATGTCGTTGAGATAATAAAGTATGGCGTTGATGCCCGACAGTTGATTGAACATGCCAATGCTCACCGCCAGAAAAATGGGGAAAGCATATTTTCTGGAAAACAATTTCTCAGCCGCCTGCTTCTGTTCCACATTGATCGATTCGACGATTTCCTGCAGATCGTGCTCGTAGTTATCGTCCCCCGTCAACTGCAGGACCGATCTGGCCTCGGCCACGCGTCCCTTCTTGACCAGCCATCGAGGGCTGCGCGGAATCGTAAACAACATCACAAAAAACAGTGCCGCCGGAAACGCGGCAACTCCCAGGTCCCACCGCCATTCCGCGGCGCCCACATGCGTTAGCGCAATGAGGTAATTGGAAAAATATGCGAGCAGAATCCCGAACACCACATTGAACTGAAACAACCCTACCAATCTTCCGCGCCATTTCGCCGGGGCAATCTCGGCAATGTACATCGGGGCGAGCACCGACGAGCCGCCAATGCCCAGTCCGCCGATAAAGCGAAATACAACCAAAGACCACCAGCTCCAGGCAAAAGCGCAGCCGAGCGCGGAGACCAGGTAGAAAATCGCCAGTCCTCGCAAGCTATCGCGACGGCCGTATCGTTCACCGGGGAATCCGGCCAGCATTGCGCCTACCACCGTGCCCCAAATGGCAATCGAAACCGTGATGCCCAGGCTCTTCGAAGAGAGGTGGAAGACCTGCGTCAGAAAGCCAGTGGTGCCCGAAATGACGGCCGTATCGAAACCAAATAACAGGCCGCCCAACGCGGCCACACCCGTAGCTTTCAACAAGACCGAGTTCAACGTCATGCCGTCTCCAAACGCTCCGTACTGGTTGCGGTTTTAGTTCCGATTTTTGTTCCGAGTCCTGATTGAAGAGCACTCGCTTCAGCAATAGACCAGTCCGGGATTGCGCCCCGCCGGCTGGCGACCAGCGCTCCCACACGATTCGCGAAATCGGCAATTTCCCGTGGCGACCATCCGCTCCCTAATCCGTGCAGAAAAGCTGCCGCGAAGGCATCGC
>DATFZT010000166.1:0-24498 GCA_035314185.1 Terriglobales bacterium | reverse complement strand
TTTGAGTTGGGTAATGGCACTCGCTGCGATCACGCCGCCCTGCTGATCCGAACTCAGATGTTTGCCAGCGGAACTCTTTGCCAGTTTGGCTCTCGCGGCAGCCTCGTCGGCAGTACGCTTGTCGAGATACGTAACAGTATCGCGCGCGATCAAGTCGTCGCCGCGCCGGTGTGGAAGCTTTGCTCGGCGGCTGGCGTTCGAAGTTCCAGCGGCATGAGCGCCGGCCTTCGCGGCTTGCCGCGCCTTCGGTGTGTACTCTGAATTCCCTTTCGATTTTATGACTGGTGGCGAGACTGCCAAACCAGAGACCTGTCCCAGATCTCTTCCCGATTTTTCGGGGTCTCTTTCCGGTTCTTTTCCCGGATCCGGGGCATTCAACAAGTTCTCCTCGCCGGATGCTGCCGCAATTTTTTCCACCGGCGCTGCCTCGGAACTGTGAGCGGACGTTTTGCCAGTCTGACGTAAGCCAAACGCGAGAACGAGGGCCAGTAGCACCACGCCGGCAAAAGTCAGAGCGGCCCAGAACCATCCCGCGGGGCGAACGCGGCGTCGCGACTGCCGGGTTGGCGGGGCCATGGCACGCTCGGCGATCGGTGCCCCGTCGATCATTGATTCATCTATCGATTCATCTATCGCAAAATAGCCTCGTGGTTCCACCGGCGGCGATGGCAACGGGGCCGTCGGCAAGACTAGACGCGCGCCTACTATGATGTCGAATCCGGGATCGCGCCTGGCATCGACCGGCGTTTCCACCATCGGGGAAACAATCGTCGCAGCCAGTTGCGGAGCGTCCGCAGATAACTCCACATCTTCGCTCGGCTCGGGGTTAAGCCTGACAGTCTCTTCGGAAGGGTGAAGGGACGCGCGAGGCTCCGGCGATCTGCGAATGAAGTCCACCATCGGTGCTTTCAAATGATGCAGGAATTCAAGCGAAGCTGAATGCTCGCCGTTGTGTGCCTCCACGCTTGCAATCAACTGATCGCCTGGGCCGGTGTCAACCCTTAATTCGAGATCGGCAATATTGTCCGGGATTTTTTCGGGCGAAACAATTTCGACGGCGTAACCGCGGGCAAGCAAGTCCAGCGCCAGCTCTCGCGAGCACGGATGAGACCGCGTAATGATTCTTGCCAGTGCCATACTCGTGTCGCCTCGGCGTTTACGTTGCCGCACTGTGGAGGCGCAGCCTTCTGGCCGCAGTTAGCGGTATTGCTCCAGAACCAGAACGGCGCGGTTCAGGGCAGCCGCCAGTGCGGCAATTTGTTGTTCAGTTCGGCGAAGATCGCCCCGATCAATCGCCTCGTTCACCCCCGGAATCACCACGGCTGCATACCCCGTGTATTGTCCCGGGGCGTAAATGGCGTGGTGAAACCATGGACGGTTGGGCAGTCCCTCGGGAATCAGCAGGGCCCGCTCTGCTTCCCGCAGTTTAGCATTCATCCGATCCGGCGCCGCAGGCATTTTACGCTGCTTTTGTAAAATCTTTGCACCTGCCTCCTGCAGGCGACGCGCGCCTTCCAGGGCTGTCGAGAAGTCCGGCCCTTTGTCTCCGAAGCGGTCTTTACTCTTGCTTTTCGCGGCATCGAGGTAGTCCAGAATTTCCTTGCCGTAGTTCTCGTAGTCGTATGGAAGCACGTCGGCGCTGGACATGCGCAGCACTTCCAAACCGTAAACGCGAGCCATCTGCTGCTCGTAGCGGAAATCGGGATCGCCGAATTTCTTGAACCAGGTAAAGTCATCAAACGTCGAGTGATACACGCCATACTCGCCCGTCGAACTGATATCGGTGGAAGGCACCCCCAGATGCTGCAGGAAAACCGTGTAGTCGGAACCGCTGCCGAGATCGCCGACGGGCACATCGTTTGTAGCGGCGTTCGGCCGTGGACGGAAAGTGCTGGTCTCCTGCGGGCGGTTAGTTTCGGCACTCGGCTCGCTCGTCTTTTTCCATGCCTGGTACACGGTTCCGCCTTGTGGCGAAGGCACCGCCTTTGCGATCTCGCGGATAAACTCCTTCAAAGTGGGCACGCCGGAAGCCCCGAACTTCTTGCCGGATACCGCAACGTCCATATTGAAATAAGCGGCAGCGTTTCCCAATTCCTGCGCGTGATCTTCGCCCCACTCGGTGGAACCGATCAATCCTTCTTCTTCCGCATCCCAGCTTCCGATCACGATCGTGCGCTTGGGCTTCCAACCCGACTTGAGGAGCTCACCCAGGCCGTGCACCGACTCCAGCATCGCCGCCGTGCCACTGTTCGGATCCACGGCTCCATACACCCAGGCATCGCGATGATTGCCTGCGACCAGCCACTCATCCGGCGAAGACGTTCCCCGGATTTTGCCGATGACATCCCAGATGGTGCGGAATTGATAATCCTGCTTAAGGTGCATTTTTATTCGCGCGGGGCCGGGACCGACGTGGTAGGTAAACGGCAGGGCTCCCTGCCACTCGCGCGGCGAGGGCGGTCCGCCGAGGTGCTCGAGAATCGGGGAGGCATCGGCGTACGAAAGCGGAGTGACGGGAATCTTCGGCAACTGCTCGGAGGCGGCGGGAGACGTGCGCTTCGAATCCGGCAAACTGGGAACTGACGCCACTCCCGGCGTGGTTGGGTCTCCGGGAAACTGGAACATGTAACCGACGGATCCGCGCTGCACGCCGCTCGCCGGGCGCCACGGGCCTTTTGGATAGGCGTCGCCGCGATAGTAGCCATCGTCTTTCGGATCGGAATAAATAATGACAGCCGCAGCTCCGCGTTCCTGCGCCACAAACTCTTTCACGCCGCGGAAATTCTCCCCGTAACGAACAATGACGATCTTGCCGCGGACGTCGACGTTCATCTGCTTCAACTTGTCGAAGTCCGCCGGCGAGCCGTAGTTCGCATAGACAACTTCCGCCTCGGCATCGCCCGAGGGTGACATGCCGTTATAAGGCATCACGACGCGCGGATCGTCCTGAAACGGGTCGTCGTCGACGTGCTCGCGCCGGGGCCCATGCATCTCTACTCCGTCGGGTGCGGTCATATCGACATTGATCTCGGCCGGATAGTTAAGCCACACTTTGTATTCGACGATCTCGGTATCCAGTCCGGCCTCGCGAAATTTCTTCGCTACATACTCGGCGGTCGCTTTGTCCTCGGGAGAACCGGCGATGTGCGGGGCCTGGGTCAGAATGCGCAGATGCTCTTCCGCCAGCTTGGGGTCGGGCACAGCCATGAACTTCGTTTCGACTTCCCGCTCGGCGGCCACGTCGCGGAACCCGCTGATGGACCAGTTGTCCGGTTGCTCTTTCTCTTTTTTCTTGCCGCCCTGATCAAACGCCTGCAGGCTCGAACCAATCAGCACGAAGAACAGAGTTGCGCCCGAGATGAGTTTCATGAAGCTCCTTGTGGAAAGTGTCGATTCAGCCGGCAGAGAACCAAGCACAAGACAAAGATTGTACCGTGCGGAGCGAGTCGCCGCTTGGACGGGTTACACTAAAGCGCGATGACTAAATCGCCAACGGCTCGTTTTTCCGATCGAGTGGAGAACTACGTCCGCTATCGGCCGGGATATCCGGCCGAAGTTCTGGACTTGCTTCGCGTCGAATGCGGACTGCAGCCGAGTCACACCGTCGCTGACGTCGCCTCGGGCACGGGCGTGTTTACCCGCCTTCTTTTGGAAGACGGGAACTCGGTCTTTGCCGTCGAACCGAACGCGGAAATGCGGGAAATGGGCGTCCATCAGCTCGATGGATACGCACAACTGGTGTCGGTTGCCGGAACGGCCGAGGAGACGACGCTCGGCACCTCGTCCGTCGACTTCGTCACCGCCGCTCAGGCAGCGCACTGGTTCGACCTGCCTCGCGCGCGTGCGGAATTTACCCGCATACTGAAACCGGGGGGATGGTGCGTGTTGATATGGAATGAGCGCCGCACTTCAACCACGCCCTTCCTGTGCGAATACGAGCAGCTTCTGCTGACCTATGGCACCGACTATAAAGAAGTGCGGCACGAACGCACCACGGCCATCATCCATGAATTTTTCGCGCCGGCTCCGCACCAGGAGCTAGTATTCGGTCTGCGTCAGCAGTTTGACTACGAAGGCACTGCGGGACGACTGTTGTCTTCCTCATACGCACCGCTCGAGGGTCCCAGCCACGCGCCCATGATGCAGGAACTGCAGCGAATCTTCAGCGCCCACGCTATCGATGACAGGGTCGAGTTCGAATACAACACACGGGTGTACTACGGGCGGTTGGACGAGCTGAAGTGAAGAAAATTTGCAATTGGTAATTGGTAATTTGTAATTTGTGATTTAAAGGCATTCGATTTCAAATTACCAATTACAAATTGCCGATTCCTATGTCTGAGCCTAAATCGTTTCACATGTCCCCCGAGGAGTTTCGCCGCCACGGCCACGCTGTCGTAGACTGGATTGCCGATTACCAATCTCGCGTTGAAAGCTTCCCGGTTTTGTCGCGAGTCAAACCGGGAGAAATTCGTTCGAAGCTGCCAGCAAACGCGCCGGAGCAGGGCGAGGCCTTCGACCAGATTCTCGGCGACATCGAGCGCGTCATTCTTCCGGGCATCACGCACTGGCAGTCGCCCAACTTCTACGCGTACTTTCCGGCCAATGCGTCGGGACCGGCCATTCTCGGCGATTTGCTCTCCTCCGGCCTGGGTGTGCAAGGCATGCTCTGGTCCACCAGTCCGGCGTGCACTGAAGTTGAAACGCACGTGCTCGATTGGCTGGTCCCCATGCTGGGCCTGCCAGACAAATTTCTTTCGACGAGCAGCGGCGGCGGCGTGATTCAGGACACCGCGTCCAGCTCTTCGCTCTGCGCTCTGCTCGCCGCCCGCGAGCGTGCAACCAACTTCGTCAGCAATCGCAAAGGCGGCGATGGACGGCTGCTCGCCTACTGTTCCACACAAACGCATTCCTCGATTGAAAAAGCGACAAGGATAGCGGGCCTGGGCTCGGATAACCTGCGCCAGATCGAAGTAGACAAGAACTTCGCCATGCGCCCCGAAGCACTGGCCAGCCAGATCGAGCGCGACATCAAGGCCGGCCTGATTCCCTGCTTCGTCTGCGTCACCGTGGGCACCACATCTTCTAACGCAATCGATCCCGTCCGCGAAGTTGCCCTCATCTGCCGCGAGCACAATCTGTGGCTGCACGTAGACTCCGCCATGAGCGGCACGGCCGCGCTCTGCCCAGAATTCCGCTTCATTAACGATGGCGTGGAATTGGCCGACAGTTACTGCTTCAACCCGCACAAATGGATGTTCACCAACTGCGATTGCAGTGTTTTCTATGTCGCCGACCGGAAGAACTTGATCCAAACTCTTTCCGTCCTGCCGGAATATCTGCGCAACCAGGCCACCGAATCCGGCGCGGTCATTGATTATCGTGACTGGCATGTTCCGCTGGGTCGTCGTTTTCGCTCGTTAAAGCTTTGGTTTGTAATCCGGCACTATGGAATCGAAGGCCTGCAGCACCACATTCGCGAGCACGTGCGCCTGGCGCAACAATTCGCCGCGTGGGTGCGCGAAGATTCGCGTTTCGAGGTCGCCGCGCCCTCCTTGCTTAACCTGGTTTGCTTCCGGCTGCGCGCGGGAGATACTAATCAAGATCAGGCCAATCAGGTCCTGATGGACCGGCTGAATGACAGCGGCGACCTCTACCTGACGCATACCAAGCTCGATGGCAAACTTACGCTTCGATTCTGCGTTGGCCAAACCAATACTCAGGCCCGCCATGTGGAACGCGCGTGGCAGCGAATCCAACAGGAGACTGGGAAGCTCACGAATTCCTGATACCTTGTCCAGTAGGAGACCGTGGCTCAGCGCCAAACTCGGCCCTCAGCGCGTAAAGGCGCGTTGTAAGGCGGCACTCGCGGCACGCCTAAAAGGCGTGCCCTTCCCGTCCTTGCTCGAGCGTAGTTCATAGGTGGCGCGAGACGGGGCAAGTCCCGTCTCTACAGGAATTTTTCCGCAGCATGTAAAGGCGTGCCCTGATACGAACCGTTCAATTCGCGATAGGTATTCCAGATGGCGCGTGAAATTTCAGCGGGCGGCGTGGTGCTTCGGCAGATCTCAGGAGTCTGGCACGTCGCACTGATTGAACCACAGAAAAGTGAGCCGCAGAAACAAAGTCCCAAACCTGCCAAGACGGCACGCAAGCGCAGCCGGGCCGTGTTGGCACTCCCTAAGGGCCTGGTAGATACGGGCGAAAAACCGCAGGCTGCCGCCGTGCGGGAAGTAAAGGAAGAAACTGGTATTGTGGCCGAGGCGGTCACTAAACTCTGTGACAACAAGTATGTCTACGTCCGCACTTGGGGCGATGGCAAGCGAGTTTTCAAGATCGTGAGTTTTTACCTGATGCGCTATGTGTCCGGAGAAATCGACAACCTCGCTTCCGACATGCGGATCGAAGTCAAGCAAGCCCTGTGGATGCCGCTCGCCGACGCGCTTCGCCAACTTGCCCATAGTAACGAGCGCAAGGTGCTGCGGCAGGCGCAGGAGTACTTGGAAACCGAAGGCCTCGCTTCATAGGAAATTGCAATCGCCTGGCGAACCCACGTAGGGACAGCCGCCCTCGGCTGTCCGGCGGGGCGAAGCACCGCTTTGGGGATATGCGTGCAAGACGAAATTACGGCGAGCTGCGCTCGTCGGGACAGCCGGGGGTAGGCTGTCCCTACGCGTGCTCTTGCAGTGCGTGATCGATGGCCTTTTTCTCCTCGGGCGTCAAGCGTCGCGTCGCGCCCTTCTTTAGATCGCCCAAGTCGAGCGGCCCGATCGACACGCGCACCAGCCGCAGAACTCGAACGCCCAGCGCCTCCAGCAAACGCCGGATTTGGCGGTTCTTGCCTTCGTCGAGCATAATCTCCAGCCAGCTGTTCTTGTCGCCGTGCCGCAGCAGGCGCGCTGCTTTGGCGCGCAAATGGTTGCCTGACTTGCCCTCACTTGCGCACTCACGAGCGATCTTCGCGAGCAGATCGGCGTCAGTAACACAGTCAACTTGCACGTGATATTTCTTATCCAAATGAGTGGCAGGGTCGGTGATCTTTGCCGCCCACTCCGAATCGTTGGTCAATAGCAGCAGGCCTTCGCTCGCCTTATCCAACCGCCCTACGGGTCCGACCCACGGCAAACCTGACGCCAGCAGACCGTAAACCGTCTCGCGCCCTTTCTCGTCGGACGCGGTCGTCACTATGCCGCGCGGCTTATTCATGATGAGGTAGATCGCGGCCGATGGGTCGAGCGGCGACCCATCGACCTCGATCTGGTCGTGAATGCGGTCATCGATGCGGCCACCGGGCACGCGCACCGGAGTTTCCGGATCCCGCGCGATCCGGCCATTCAGAGTGACCCGTCCCGCACGAATCAAGATCGCCGCTTGGGACCGCGAGCAATAGCCCATTTTGGAGAGCGCTCGCGCCAGGCCAACTCGTTTCTGCGTTTTCACATCTCTATGCTAAACGGATGCTCGCTCGGCGGCTAAGGCGCGTGCGGTCTTTCAGGGGTGGAGTCTTTCAGAGGAAGGTCGGTTTTTTCGCAGCCGAAACGCGCTGCCTCAGTGGCGATAGATTTTCTGAGCGCGATGGGCGCTGTCGGTAGGAGACGGGGCAAGCCCCGTCTCTACATTCGTGTTGGGCGCGGCGACGGGCGCGGCGTTGGATGCAATCGGCGTGGGTGCGGCGAGTTCGGGCTTGACGCCTACTTCGTCGCCGCGGAAGTAGCGGTCTTTATTCTTGGCGGCACGCATTTCCGGCATGGCGGTGTAGGGCTTCGAGTAGTCGTTATTGGCGTTCCAGAAAAGAAAGCCGATACCACCTTTTTGTTTCGCTACCTCCGCCTGTATCTCAATGTACTGGGGCGAGTATGTCTTGGTGCGCCAGGCAAAGGCTTGCAGCCACGGACGAATCACCACTCCGCTGTCTTTAGTGATGAGCTTGAAGCGGTCCATGGACTCGCCGATGAAATGCTCGGGCGCGTCGCCGGGACGCCCGATGCCATCCATGCCGAAGAAGTGCGAGGGATAGATCATGGGCGAAAGCACGTCACAATGCTTGGCCATGGCTACGACGTCCTGCCCCGTGTGCGAAAGATCGACGGGGCGCTGCCACGCCATGATTCCGAAGACGTCGAGCGAGAACAGAGCGCCGGTCGGATGGATCTGAGCGTAAGCGCGCTTGAGGAAATCGGCGATCACTTCCGAGCGCTGCATGTCTTTGCGCTGGACGTCTTTTCTTTTCGGGCGAGCGCTTGCGGGCCCGGCGGCGGGGGAGACGGGGCAAGCCCCGTCTCTACACGTGGGTTCGGGATGATCGGTTTGAAAAGCGAAAACGGCGTCTTTCTGGTCGCCTTCCGCAGGGAAGCGGACGTAGTCAAACTGCACTTCATCGACTCCAGACTGGGCTACGAATTTGGCCAGGGCGATGTCGTAGTCTTGCACCTTGGGGTTCGAGGGGTCGGTCCAGACCAGTTTGCCGTTCTCGCGCCAGGGCTGGCCGGTGCTATGCGACTTCACTGCCAGTTCCGGATGGGTAGTGACCAGATGCTCGTCGCGGAAGATGGCGATGCGAGCGATGGCATGCATGTTTTCGGAGTGCAGGAAGTGAACGAACTTCGGCAGGTCGGGAATATAGTGGCGCTGTCCGGTGGCCAGCGGATTATCGAAGGCGATGTTGACGATGCCGTCGCTATCTTTAATATCGAACACAACCGCGTTGCCGCCAACTTCGCGCCAATGCCGGATGATACGCACTCCATGATCGCTACCCGCCATGACGCCGGTCAGGTAAATGGCGCGGACTTCGAAATCTCTTGCAACTGGCACAGTCTTCTCTACAATAGGCGATTCGAGAATCCCGGGGATAATGATCTGCTCTCCGGATTTGAGGAAGACTCCCTGCCGGTCGTGGTTGGCTTGACGGATGGCGTCGGCCAGTTCCGCAGAGGTAAGAAACTTAGTCCGCTTCAGATATTTGCGGGCGACGGATGGGATGCTGTCGCCACGCTGGGCCAGGTAAAGATCGGATCCGGGGGGAACGATAACGGGGACCGGCGCTGGGAGGGCGCGCGTCTTGCTGGCGTCGGCTTTTGCCTGCACCAATTGCCCGCTGTGCGGATTCTGTATCGCGGCTGTGGGCGGAGCGAGAAGAAAGCTGGACACGGTCAGCCGGAGCAGGAAGGCGGCCATGCTCGCTAGCGAGAGTCTGGCTTGCGATAGTCTGGCCTGCGATAGTCTAGCCGTCGAGAATCGCGACAAAGGGTAGTCTCCAGAATTATGAGTCTTAATGAGGCTGTTTCTGATTGTGAGGCAGCGGTTGCCAGGGCTGCCAGTTACGTCAGGCCAAGCGATTTACGGCTTAACGGACATGGGCGTACGGGTGGTTGGGAACGCTAAGGAAAGTTCCCGCAGTCTGCAAAGAATTTCTCTTGTGGAAACTGTGGGTAACGTGACCGGCGTACCGTAAGGCGGGCTAGCAGCATCTAAAGCGATGAGAAGCGGGGGATTACGGGGCTTCTGGAGGATGGCTAGCGGCTTGCACTAGGGTAGGCAGCGGGCGGGGAATGTACTCTTCTCCCAGTTGGCAAGCAAGTGACACGAAATGAGCAGTTTCGCAGAAAACATGCAGCTCCCGGAAAGGAAACCAGGGCCCGAACCGATGAGAACGAACCTCGCGACCGTACTTGACCCTAGCCGCCGCAGCAACGATGCCCGTGACTTTGAAGCCGCCCTGCGCCGGAAGATTGTCGGTCAGGATCAGGCGATCGAAAAGGTGGCGGAAATCTATCAGATGTTTCTGGCCGGGCTGAATGCGCCAGGCCGTCCCGTGGGCAACCTGCTTTTCCTGGGGCCGACCGGGTCGGGCAAGACTCGGGTAGTGGAAGCGGTTGCCGAGTCGCTGTTCGGCGACGCGCGGGCCTGCATCAAGATCGATTGCGCCGAGTTTCAGCATTCGCACGAAATTGCGAAGTTGATCGGCTCGCCTCCGGGATACCTGGGACACCGCGAGACCCACCCCCTGCTGACGCAGGAAGCGCTCAACCAGTGGCACACGGAAAAACTGAAGCTGTCGATCCTGTTGTTCGACGAAATCGAGAAAGCTTCCGACTCGCTCTGGCAACTGCTGCTCGGAATCCTGGACAAGGCGACGCTGACGCTGGGCGACAACCGGCGCGTGGATCTCTCGAGCTGCATCATCATCATGACCTCGAACCTAGGCGCCGCCGAGATGAACGGCTTGGTGGATGGCGGGTTGGGCTTCGCTCCGAAAGCGGTGCAGGTGGACGACTCGCTCGACGGAAAGATTAACCGCTCGGCGGTGGATGCGGCGCGGCGCAAGTTTGCGCCCGAGTTCATGAACCGCATCGACAAAGTCGTCGTGTTCAAGACGCTGCGTGCCGAGCACCTGCAGCAGATCCTGGAAATCGAACTGGGAATGGTGCAGCAGCGGGTGCTGATGGCAGCGGGCGCGCACCAGTTCGTTTTCAACTGCACGCCGGAGGTGAAAACCTTCCTGCTCGCCGAAGGCACCGATCCGAAGTATGGGGCGCGGCACTTGAAGCGTGCTATTGAACGGCATCTCGTGTTTCCGCTGGCGAACCTGGTGGCGACCGGGCAGGTGAAGCTGGGAGATTTCGTCAGAGTCGATCTTGTGGGCGAGAGCAAGCTGACATTTGTGAAGGAAGCGGAAGGCGCGATGGTGCCCGTACTGCTCGAACGTTACGGAGCGGCAGCAGCCATGCCGGCGGCAGTCGCAGCCAGAGCGGTGCGTCCAGTGGCACAACGCAAGGAGTTTGGGGCCGGGCTCAACGAGAATAAATAAGTCAAGTTGCTGGTAGGTAGGGACACCGCGCAGGCGGTGTCCTTTTTTGTTTGCGCTTTCGTGCTTCAGGCCAGCCCGCCACCATCCACGACGAGGTGAGTCCCGGTGATCCACTTCGACATGTCGCTGGCCAGAAACAACACAGCGTTCGCGACATCGTCTGTAGTCCCGACTCGATGGAGCGGGCGGCTGGCGGCTTCTTTCATGAACTCCTCGGGATTTTCTCCCAACTGGCGGCACTCACTCGCCAGCATCGGAGTATCGATATCGCCCGGGCACACGCAGTTGACGCGAATGTTGTCTTTTCCATGGTCGATCGCCATGGCCCTGGTCAGGTTTAGCAGTCCGCCCTTCGCCGCACAGTAGGAAGCCGCTTTTGCGCCTCCTTTTAATGACCACCCCGATCCGGTGTTGATGATCGTTCCCCCTCCGTTGCGGATCATGTGCGGAATCACTTCGCGCGACATCAGGTATACGCTCTTCAGGGTCACATCGAGAACTGCATCCCACTCTTCTTCTTCCAGAGCCAACACATCTTTTCGGATGACCATCCCGGCATTGTTGCAAAGGATGTCAGCATGGCCATACGCGGCAATCGTCTTCTCCACCGCCTGGCGGCAGTCGGAGCGCGAACGAACGTCGCACGCGATCGCGATGGCGCAGTGACCGTCTCGCTGGATGGTGGCGACTGTCTCCATGCCACCGTCGGCGTTCCTGTCGAGAACGGCAACCGCGGCTCCCATCTCCGCCAGACGGCCCGCGATCCCGCGGCCGATTCCAGACGCCGCGCCCGTCACAATGGCGACCTTGCCCGCAAGAGACAACATCCGCTCGGATGTATTGCGAATTTTCTCGGAATCCATTTCTGCCTCGCGTCGGAGTTTCTATTTGGCCTGGTGTAATTTCCATCGACCGAGTTGGCATTCGCTGCCCAGCCCCTAAAGGGGCGTTTAATTTCGAAGGGCTTGCGGCATCGCTAAAGCGATACCCTGATACGAAACTGAATTTCCGCACCCTTGAAGCCGTGCCTACCGTGATTACCCCAGTGCGTCCAAAGCGTGATCCATGGCGATCAGCGTCTGGGCAACGTCGCCCGCGCTGTGGGCGCCCGTCACAATCGAGTGCAGCGTTGCTGCCGGACTTGTATACACGCCGTATTCGAACAACTTCAGCGCCAGGCGCTGATACTTTTTGCGATCCACAAACTGGCAAAACTCGCGATAGTCACGGATGCATGCCTGTTCGGTAAACATGATCTGGAACATTGGACCGACGCGCTGAACGATGGCAGGCGTTCCTTTCCGGCGGAAGAGTTCGGTCAGTCCCGCAGCGAAATGATCGGCCAGATCCCAAATGTAGCGGAAGGCTGCGCCGTTATCGCGCATCAGCTTGCGCAGGTTTGCACGTGCTGCGTGCAGCCCTATGCGCGAGGCGTTGTGAGTGCCGTAATGCAGAACGCCTCCGCTGGCGAGCGCGCTCATCACCGCGGCGCGTCCGGCAAAGGCAGCGACGGGAAGTCCGCAGCCCAGAGCTTTTCCAAACGTGACAATATCCGGGGAGAGTCGGTAGTGCTCCTGGCAGCCGCCCGCTGCGATGCGGAAGCCAGTAACAGTTTCGTCCAGGATAAAGAGAATGCCGTGTTGCCGGGCAAGCTTCTGCAGGCCGTCGAGGTAGCCCTCGGCAGGCGGAATCACGCCCATGTTCGCCATCACGCCTTCGGTGATGACGGCGGCGATTTGCCCCGGGTGGTTCTGAATGGCGCGTTCGAGAGAGGACAGGTCGTTCCAGGGGACAACAATCGTGTCCTCGAGAGCGTGGCGATTCAGGCCGGAGCTGTCTGCAATCTTGACTGGATCGCTGCGCAGCCCCACTGCTCCTGGCGGCACCGGGTTAGACGCCACCAAGATATCGTCGTACCAGCCGTGGTAATGGCCCTCGAACTTCAGTATCTTCGGCCTGCCGGTGTAGCCGCGCGCCAGGCGGAGAACGGCCATCACCGCCTCGGTTCCGGTGTTCGCAAAACGGACCACCTCGGCGTTGGGCACGATTTGCCGGAGCAGTTCGGCCACTTCAATTTCAATTTCGGTGGCCGTGGCGAAATGGGCGCCCGTGGCTGCTCCCTCCGCGATGGCCTGCGTCACCTCCGGGTCCGCATGTCCCCAGGGGAGCGCGCCGAATCCCATCATCCAGTCGATATATTCGTTTCCGTCCACGTCGTACAGGCGGGATCCCTGCCCACGTTGCATGAAGATCGGATAGTCGCCATAGTTGGCCGGCCCCCGCGAATTAGAGCTTCCGCCCTCGACCAGAACACCCGCCGCCCGCTGATACAGCCGCTTTGATTTCTCCGTACAGAAAGCTGTTGCGCTTTTTGGCTGCAAGTTCCCTCCTGCTGACACACACATTGACACTCGCACGCGACACTCGCACACAGACGAGCAACAACTACACTTTTACTACAGTTGAGAGGCGCCAGGCGGGGGCAGACTCAGCGCATCGGGTCTGGACCACCCGTAGCCTGCTCGAAACTAAGGAGGAAATCTTGGTGCCGGGAGGGGGAGTCGAACCCCCAAGGACCGAAGTCCGGCGGATTTTGAGTCCGCTGCGTCTGCCAGTTCCGCCATCCCGGCTCAGGAGGCAAGTGCCTGAGGTTAAAGCTTAATGCACTTTTCTCTCGTTGTCATCTGTGCGCTTTTCTTCACGATCATGGCTTTTCTATGGTTGAAACAATTATGGTGTGAAGCGATTTTGTGAAACGATCCGCCCCCTTTCTGCACTATCCCTTTAAGTGGAAGACATCGCGCTGTACGGTGATGAGCCACAGTTTAGGATTTCAACCTGGAAACTCCCGGCTGAGATCCAGTAAGGTGCCGGAGTCGAAGGGGAAGCGGCTCCGGCGCTTTGTGCGCAATCTTCTCCAGCGGTACAGAACAAAGCGTACAGATCAGAGGGCGTGGACCGGCGTCCTCCCAAGTTTCAGGAGTTTCGATCTTCCCAATGCGCACTGCGCGCTCCATCTCGCCGATCGGCCGACTTCGCAGCAGCCATGCGGTTCTGAAACATCCGTTGCCGACGCTCGTCCCGGAAAACGGCCACGCTTGGCCATCGCAAGTGCTACACTGGCTGCCACTTCCGGCTCCCCGGGGCAGGCTCTTGCAATTCCACTCCTTTGACGAAGCCTACGTTGCGCGTCTGCGGGCGGGAGATTTTCGCACGCAAGAGCATTTTGGCGCCTATTTCACCGCTCTGATCCAGGTGAAATTGCGTTCCCGACTGCCGTCGCGAGAGGCCATCGAGGATGTGCGTCAGGAAACCTTTGTCCGTTTCTATGTGGCTCTGCGCGAGGGAAAAATCCTGCATCCGGAGCGCCTGGGATCATTTGTCAACTCGATTTGCAACAATGTCTTGCGGGAACACTATCGCGCGGACGCGCGCCATAGTTCGCTGGATGACGAAGACCAGAAACGCGAAATTCCCTCCCCTGCGATGGATCTGCTGAGCGCCCTCACCGCCAAAGAAACGGAAAAGAAAGTCCGCGACATTCTGGACCAGCTTCCAGAACGCGACCAGCGGTTGCTGCGCGATGTTTTCCTCGAGGAGCGGGACAAGGACGAAGTATGCCGTGACTTCGGCGTTGACCGGGAGTATCTACGGGTGTTACTGCATCGTGCCAAGCAATCTTTTAAGTCGTTGTATAAGAGAAATGCTGGAAATGATTCGCCGGAATTTACTCCGGCCTGATAATGCAACGCCGGGTCGCACCGGCGCACTATTAATTATATGAGGGGGCATTACATGGACCACGATGCAGTGGTTCGTCAACAAATGACGGAAAGATATCTGCTCGACGAACTCGATCCCGAGATGCGGGACGAATTTGAAGAGCATTTCTTCGATTGCCCGGATTGCGCGCTCGACGTCCGCGCGGGAGCTTTGTTCGTGGAGCAGAGCAAGGTTGTGTTGGCGGAACAATCCGAGCCCGTTCCCGTTCGCCTGCCTGCACATCTCCCGGTCCCGGCAAGACCGGGATGGCTCGCGTGGATGCGTCCGGCGTTGGTCGTGCCGGTAATGGCCTTGCTGCTGGTAACAATCGGGTATCAGAATCTGGTTACGTATCCGCAACTGCGGCAGGCATTGAATAGTCCGCAGGTCTTGCCCTTTGCGTCGGTAAATGTCGGCACATGGGGAGCTGGCGGGCCGCTGATTACGACCAGCCGAGGAGAAGGTTTTCTGCTTTTCGTGAGGATCCCGCCTGAAGAAGGCTACTCCCATTACACGGCGGAGTTATATAATCCTGCGGGTAAGGTGGAATGGTCGCTTACGATTCCGGCAACATCGGCGCAAGATCAGTGGCCAGTCAAGGTACCTGGAGCGAATCGGAAAGCGGGCAGTTATGTCTTGAAGGTACGTGGAGTTACTGCCGCGGGCGAAAGTAAGGAAGTCGGTGGGGCATCATTTGAATTACAAATTCAGAAGTAAGCCCAAACGGGAGGAGCTGACAACATGGCCGCAAATCCGAAATCACCTGTGGAATCGGGGACTGGCCGGGAACGATCCCACGTCTATCACGCTGAAGCCTACGTACTTAGTGGCCAACTGGAGCATCCCATCAAGCAGACGATCGAACCGTATGGACGCGTCGCGTTAGAGACCCGTCGCGAAAGCCTCGTCACTCAGAGGGTCGGGGAAACCAACGTGGAAGGCCTGATTTCCTTCAAGTCGGGGCACACCCGCGTGGTTGGCACCCAGGTCAGACAGAAAACGGATATCTTTGGCAACGATCACGCCGGCTGGGTAACGTTGTCGACGTCGGTGCTCGAAGGATTCAATGTCGTCGATATACTTACGGCTGATCGTGTAGTGGCGCAGATATCCACCGAGCATCCGATGAAACATGGCCATGTGCCCAAGGTCACGTTCCTGGGCACGCGCTTTGAAAACCTGCGGATTGGCGGATACCCGGTCGAGGTGGAACTCGATCTCGGGATTTGCGGCAACAAGCCGGAAGGCGACCGGCCGTATCTCGAAGACATCGACTTTCTTGATCGCGTCGAGCGTCAACTCGATGGCATTGCCGATGCCAAGGGACTTCCCGAAACCCTGGAGAAAAAGTACGGCGCCGAGATCGCATACATCGACGATCTCAAGCAGCGCGCCAATCAGGGTGCGCACGCGGGCGGGAACGGCTATTCTAAGCTGCAACTGAAATGTTCACTGGTCAAGAGCATCGGGCCGATTCCGATTCCCGGAGTGAGGACGTTCGGGAATCTCATCTTCATCCCGAACTTTGGCACCGTGGCACTGGCCGAAGTCGAAGTCGGGGTCAGACAGAGCCCTTGCGACTTTCCAGAAACGGAACCCGACAGCAACTACTTCACACTGAATATGATGAAGACGCATCTCGGCTGCCCCACTGCCGGACCGCTGAACGGCCCTGTTGTCTATGCCAACGGACACGGCAGTCCAGGATAGTCATCGGCCTGTCTTTTTTGCTCTTGGCCTGCGGGTTGTCATGCAGCCGCAACGACAATCCGCAGGCTGCCTTTGATCACGCCTACAAAGCTCTCTTGCATGGCGATTTGAAACAAGCCCAGGACGAAGCCCACCGAGAATGCCAACGGTTCCAAGATTCGAACCCGGAATGGGCTTGGAGGTTCCGAACTCTCGAAGCAAGAGCGGAGATCCAGCGCGGGCTGTACGAAGACGCCCTTGGGACCCTCAAGTCTGCGCCGTTGCCTTCCGACCAGCCAGACCTAGCCATACCCATATTGACGCTTGCTGGGGAGGCCAATGCTAAAACGCACAATTTCAATGAAGCGGACCGGTCGCTTAGCGATGCCGCGAGTCTCTGCGATGCTTCCGCATCGGAGAGTTGCGGATATGTTCTCAAAGCGCGTGGTCTCCTGGCCGACGAACGGAATCAGTCGGAGTCCGCGGAGCAGCTATTTGAGCATACCCTGGCCTTCGCGCACGCCCACGGAGACGCGCTACTTGAATCCCATGCTCTTCTCAACATGGGGAACGAGTCGCTTGCACAAGGACGCTTCGATGAAGCGATTGACAGGTCGGATGCTGCATATCGGCTCGCGAAGGCTGTGGGTGCCCGGCGACTCGAACTTATCACCCAGGGCAACATAGGTTGGGCGTACTACAAGCTCGGTGACTCCGAAAAGGCCTTGGAATTGTCAGCAGAGTCAGAAAAGCTAGCGTCGCAACTTGGGGACGTATGGAGCCAGGAGAACGAACTCACCAACATCGGCTACATCTACATGGACCAACGCAAGTTTGCCCTGGCCGCGAAGTCGTTTCAGCAGGCCTTGGGTCTCGCGCAGGGAATCAAAGCGACGGAAGACATCTACAATGCTTTGCGCGTGCTGGCGCGGCTCTCCTTGCAAAGGGACGATTTGGAAAATGCCAGCCAGTATGCTCAGCGAGCCGTGGAGATCGCACGACAAGACGGGAGCCATCTTGACGAGCTCTATCCGATGCTTGTACAGGGGCAGATCGCGGCTCGGCGCGGCAATACCGGCGAAGCCGAGACCACGTTTCAGCAAGTTGAACGCGACAAGATTTGCCCCGTTTTTCTAAAGTGGGAGGCCGAGCATTCGCTCGCGCGGCTGTACGAAGACGAAATGCGTCCAGATTCCGCGGAGCGTGAGTATCGCTCAGCGCTGGCTACGTTCGAAGCGGCTCGCGACACCGTGCGGCATGAGGACTCTCAGCTTTCTTTTCTTACCAACGCCTCGCGCATCTACGACGACTACGTTCATTTCCTGGTCGCCCGTGGCAAAACGGACGACGCCCTGCGCTGGGCGGACCACAGCCGCGCCCGCACGCTGGCCGAAGGATTGGGACTGCTGGCCAAGGGAGCTTACACTGGACCTCCGCCACTGAATCCTCAGCAAGTCGCTCGACGCGCTGGAGGCACAGTTCTTTTTTATTGGCTGGGCGAAAAACAGTCGTACTTGTGGGCGATCACGCCGCAGAAGACCAACTGGTTTGCGCTTCCTCCAGGTGCCCAAATCAATGCGGCCGTTGAGCGGTATCGCAAGGCGCTCGTCGGACCCCAGGATGTTGTCGCATCGGCCGACCCGGATGGTCGCGGGCTCTATCTAACGCTGGTCGCGCCCGCGCAGGTATTGCTGAAGAAGGACGCAAAGATTCTCATCATCCCGGATGGCAGCCTGAACAACCTGAATTTCGAAACTCTTCTTGTATCGGAACCAAACCCGTCCGGACTCAATGGAATCGAAGCGAAGCTGCACTATTGGATTGAGGACGTGACGATTGCGAATGCCAGCTCGTTGCGTGTGCTCGGAGCGGCGCGCGCGGATAACCAAGGGAAGGCCGACCGCAGCCTGCTTCTTTTCGGCAACAGTGTCGCGCCGAACGATAAATATCCGGAGCTCCCGAAAGCCACGGCCCAGATGGAAAGCGTGGCGCGGCATTTTCCTGCGGGCGAGCAGCGGATATTTGCGCGCGAGCAAGCGACTCCGGCGGCGTATCTGGCGAGTAGTCCAGAACAGTTTTCCTACATTCATTTTGTTGCGCATGGAACGGCCAGCCGCCTGAGCCCGCTCGACTCCGCGATTGTACTTTCTAAGATTGCACTGTCGAAGATCGCACTATCCAAGACCGATCTATCAAAGGTCGACGCATCAAAGCCTGGGCCATCGGGAGGCAGCGCCGAAAGCGACTCCTTCAAGCTCTACGCTCGCGACATCATTCGTCATCCCTTGCGGGCCGATCTGGTCACCATTTCGGCTTGCTACGGCGCGGGCGAACGCGCGTACTCGGGGGAGGGACTGGTCGGGCTCTCCTGGGCGTTCCTTAGAGCCGGCGCTCACCACGTGGTCGCCGCCTTGTGGGAAGCGACCGACGCTTCCACCGAGCAACTCATGGATAAGTTTTACGACGAGCTAGGCAAGGGAGCGCGCCCGGATGCCGCTCTGCGCGCCGCCAAATTGTCGTTGCTTCGGGGCAGCGGATTCCACAATCCGTTCTACTGGGCGCCCTTTCAACTCTATGCCGGGTCCTGATTCGTGGCTAGTGGAGAGCCGGGCGTCCCCGCCCGCCGGACGGGCGAGACGCCCGTCCCTCCACCGAACGACTCACTCTGCTAGTCGTCACTTCTTGGCAACGGCATAAAAATAGTAATCCGCCGAATAGGTGCTCCTCGAATCCTTGCCATTCGCGGACACATTGCAGTCACTCGCGTTCGGAGGCAAGCCGCCCTCGGTGTGGATCCGTTGGATGGTCGTAACGCGGGCCAGAATTCCTTCTCCGGTGTGAGTCGCTGCCGACAGCAACAACCACGGAATCGCGCCAGGCTTCGGCGCATCCTGCTTGGCGACCACCTTGCCAGTGACTTCGCTTCCATCAACGTGCTTCCAGGCCGGTCCGGCGGAGTGATGCACGATTGTCTTTCCGGCCGAGTCGGTCATCTCTGCTTCCGGCGCCTTCAGCACCCAGGCGGACTTTTGTTCGGTCTCGGCCTGGCACACATAGATCTGCACGCCCGTAGCGTGCGCCGACAGAATCACATCTTCGCCAGCCGGTGCTCTTAAACTGTCTGGCACTTCGGGCCGCGCGGGTGCGAACCCCAGCACGAAAAACAGCAGAGCGGTTGTGACTAGTACTTGGATAGGAATTCTCATGTCGATTCTCTCCTTTTGATGACTTAGAAACCCGGCAGAGCCGTGATTCCCTTTGCCTCCACGCACTCATAGGCTCGGCCGGCTGCGAGACTCTTGTATTCTTCCGTTCTCCCGCTCGGCCAGTCGATGACCAGACGATCAATCTTATCTCGCTTTCCCAGCCCGAAGGTTACAGGCAATTCCGATTGCGACAGGTAACTCGACCCACCCTTGACCAGGCGGGATTGGCTCGTAGTTCCGTTCGAGATTCCCTGCGACGTCCCGTTCGAGCTTCCGTGAAAGATCTTCACGATAGCCCCGATCGCATCACGATTGGACTTCGTCCCCACCAGGCGAATGCGGATACTCCGATTTCCGGCAGTCTGGTCGTTGCGGTAGAGATAGGCTGGGCCGTTGTTGGTGGTGATGAGCAGATCGAGATCGCCATCCCGATCGAAGTCGCCGTAGGCGAGTCCGCGTCCCACCTTTGGTTGACTGAAGCCGCCGCCGATTTCAGCCGCCACATCGAGAAACGTTCCCTTTCCACTGTTCAGAAAAAGTTGCGGCGGCTGCGCGTACCCGACGCCGCTAACGTTGCGTACCGTGTCGTCTATATGTCCGTTCACTACCGCCAGATCGAGTGAGCCATCCAGATCGGCATCGAGAAACACGCAGCCGAATCCCAACTTATCTTTCGACGCCATCCCGACTCCGCTGGGCATGGCCACGTCCACATAATTTCCGCCGTCGGAAAGCCGGTAGAGCCCCGTCATTTCGTTATCGAAATTGGTGATGGCCACGCCCGGATTTCCTGAGTTATCGAAGTCGGCCGCATCCACGCCCATTCCAGCGCGTGCCCGGCCATCGGCGGAAAAGGCGATGCCGGCATCCACGGCTACATCCTTAAACGTACCACTGCGCTGATTTCGATACAGCTTATTAGGCTGGGTGTCATTGGTCACCAGCAAATCGGGCCAGCCATCGTGATCATAATCAAGCATGGCCACACCTAGTGACTTCGAACTGCTGTCAAAAATTCCGCTCGTGGCGGTTACATCCTCAAAGGTTCCATTGCCGCGATTGTGAAACAGCCAGCAGGTTTCTCCGCGGTAGGCTTCGGGCGTGCAATAAGATTTGTGCTTGCCGTCGAGACTGCAAAATACATCGTGCTCGGGAGACCACTTGACGTAGTTGCAGACAAACAGGTCCAGCAGTCCGTCGCGGTCGAAATCAAACCACAAGGCGGATGTGCTCATAGCCTGCCGGCCACTCAGCCCGCTCGTCTTGGTTACATCGACGAATGTCCCCTTGCCGGTATTTCTGAACAGCCGGTTCTGCCCGACGCAGGTAATCAGGATGTCGGGATAACCATCGTTGTCGTAATCTCCGACCGCAACCCCCATGCCGTACATCTCGACGTCGAGCCCGGCGCTGCTGGTCACGTCGGAAAATGTGCCGTTACGATTGTTGCGATAGAGCGTGAGCGTGCTTCTTTCCCTTTTGTGTCCGGGCCAATCCATTCCGTTCACCAGAAGAATGTCCTGCCAGCCGTCGCGGTCGTAGTCGAGGAATGCGCAACCGGCGCCGAGTGTCTCCGGCAGCAACTTCCCACCGTAAGCGCCGCTGTTGTGACGGAAGCGAATTCCAGACGGGGCGGTTACATCGACCAACCGGAAGCCGGGGTCAACGGATGGCGAGGGAGAAGCCGCGAATGCGTCGAATCGCAAAGCTGATGCCGATATTGATGCCGATACCAAGCCTGCCATTCCCCGGAGAAACGACCGTCGGTTCACAGCAGGGCTTCTCACGGAAGATCAACCAGCCCGTTGCGGATCGCGTAGACGACCAACTCGGCGGTCTTGTGGATTCCCAAAGCATCCATCATGTTGGCGCGATGAACGGCGACGGTGTTGGCGCTGAGGTCGAGCTTGGTCGCAATCTCCTTGTTGGATTTACCATCCACGATCATTTGCAGGACTTCGAGTTCGCGCGGGGTGAGCCCAGCGTGCCGCTTGCCTTTGAGCAAAACGGGGCGTTTCAGTTGCGAATCAAGCACAGTTTCCCCGTTCACGACTCGCCGGATGGCAGCACCCAACTCCAGATCCACTGCGTTTTTCAGGACGTACCCGCGCGCCCCGGCCTCGAGCGCCTGCCGCACCAGAGTCTCCTCCGGATGCATGCTGAGCATGAGCACCAAGGCCTGCGGATGCTTTCCAAGAATCTGCCGCGTAGCTTCCAACCCGTTCATCCCGGGCATGGCGCAATCCATGACAATCACTTTCGGATCAAGCTGATCCGCGAGTTTGATTGCTTCCAGGCCGTCGCCAGCCTCGCCGGCAACGGTTATGTCCGGCTCATCCTCCAAAATGCGGCGGAATCCCCGCCGCACCAGGGCGTGGTCGTCAACCAGCAAAACTGAAATCTTATCCGTCATCGGAATCAAGCTTCTAGCTTCTTTCTTGGGACTCGTAATCGAACCAGCGTTCCTCTTCCGTCTGCTCCGTTTCCGTCTCGAGCCTGTGCAGGCCGCAAGAATTCAACTGTGCCGCCCAGCAACTCCGCGCGCTCTCGCATCGCGACCAGGCCAATTCCCTGCCTGGCGGCCTGCGCGTCAAAACCTTTGCCGTGATCTTCCACTTCAATTTCCAAAGCTTGCGGCAGAAATCGCAGACGCACCCAGGATTCTTTGGCCCCGGAATGCCGGGTCAAATTGTTCAAGGCTTCCTGCACCACGCGATACACGTGAATGGCGGCGTTTCCATCTACCGGAAAAGATTCGCCCGATTTCTCATAGAATACGCGAACGCCAGCCTGCCTTTCCACCACCGGCAAATACCAGTCGAGCGTGCTCTCCAATCCGGTTTCTTCGAGCATCACCGGATGCAGGGCCTGCGAAAGGCTGCGTACTTTATCCAGAGTGCTTTGCGTAATCTCACAAACTTCACGTAGCTCTGCGCGCAGCGCCGAACCCTCGGGAGCATGATTTCCGGCGCGTGTCAGCATCATCCCCACAGCGGTCAGAATCTGCCCGAACTCATCGTGCAATTCACGCGAGATGTGACGCAAGGTGGACTCCTGAGTTGCAATCAGCTTCTGGGCAAGTTCGCTGCGCTGTTCGGAAAGCGCCGCAAGTTGTGCGAACAATCGCCGATTGGAGCGAATCAGGTAAAGGCTGGTAAAAAGAATCGCAATCAAAGTCGCCGTCAGGAACAGATACACCTGCCACTGCACGCGGTCATAGATCTGCTTAATGCGCAACGCGGCTTGTTCTTCGCTCTCATTGTTCTGCACCAGCAGCCTGGAAACAGCGGTGCTCAGCGCCTCCTGCCGGGCGCGCAGCGAGATTCGAATCTGCGTTCTTGCTTCGGTCTGGTTGGGATCGTGCGCCAGGGCAAACGTCCGATCCGCCGCGTCCCAGAACTGTGTGACCGAATTCTCCAGATATTGTTGTTGTTCGGGGGTGCGATTCACCGGGGCCACCTGCTGCTCGCGGCGCAGCGCATCGTCCAGGTCCGTCCGCACGCGCTGGAACTGCGCCGACCACGCGGTCAGCGGATAAGGCTCGTCATTATCCAGCATGTCGCGCATGGCCAGGGCCAGCGAGTTCAAATCGTTCTGGATGCGCAGCAACTGCAGAGAATCTTTCCGGTTGCGGTCGACCAGATTGTTCTGCAATTCGCGCAAGCCGGAGATCTGTCGTGTGATGTATCCCGAGTAGGCAACCACGGCCGCCAGAGTAATAATCAGCCCCAGGAACAATTTTGGAGTGGGAGACCGATGGGGCGCAGGCACATTCGAACGACGCACGCCACGAGAATACAGTGCCAGCGGCCTAATTTACCAACTTTCCCAGCCAACTCTTATCACTGTTTTTCCGCTTGCGTCTCGTTAGCGGCGGCGGTGATCTCATTGCGGACGTCCCAAAGATCCTTGTAGAGCCAGCTTTCCATTCGCTGCTGCAGAACTTCCACCGGTGTTCCCATAGTGCCCACGACCCGGCCTCCGATGATTCGTTCGGCCAGCTTGAGATGGTGGAAACGGAACAGCTGCATCCGTTCGTCGAAGTCAAGCAGGCGCTCGGCGACATCGTGCAGGCCAAAGAATTCTTGGTGCCGGCGGTAAAGGTCGCCGACGGCGAGGCCGGCGAGGCTAAGTTGCTCATGAAAAGCGTGGCCGAGGGGAGGACCGATATGGAGCAACGAAAGGAATCCGGGAGAATCGAGGCCGCTGCCATGTCCGAGGCCGGAGCGAATAACGTGGTAGTCGTGGGGAGTTATGGTCTCCAGGATGTGCAGCAGGCCGATGGTAGGTTCGAGCAGCGAGATGGCGCGTCGGATCAGGCGCGTGCTGTTGCCATAGTCGGCATGCTCGAGTGCTTCGAGAGCGCGGCCCAGTTCGAAAGCCGCTCCTTTCAGCAGCAATTCCGAACTCTGATGCACGACCAGGAAGGTCATTTCGTCTTTGTGCACCAGTTCTTCGGGCGACTTTTGCAGGGCGAGCAACTCGTCGGTGTGCAGATAGCGCTCGTAATCGGTCGCTCCCTTGCCGGGGAGAATCGGTTTTGTGAATTCGTCGCGATGTGCCATCTGGAACCACCATGCCTACGTGCTGTCGGACCGCGAGTGTTCGGCCGTATGATGCGGCGACCACTGCGGATCTTCCTCCGGAGTGACGATCTGGCCGTCGCGCATGTGAACGATGCGATCGCCATACTCGGCAGCCTCGGGATTGTGCGTAATCATGAGCACGGTCTGACCTAAATCCTTGTTCGACTGGCGCAGCATGTTGAGCACGACGCTCGAGCTCTTCGAATCCAGGTTGCCGGTAGGCTCGTCCGCGAGCACGATGGCGGGGCGGTTGATGAGCGCCCGGGCAAGCGCGACTCTCTGCTGCTCGCCGCCGGAAAGCTCGTTAGGTCGATGCTCCAGACGTTGCGCGATGCCGAGCATCTCCGTGATTTTTTTCAGAAATATCGGATCGGGCGTGCCCAACGCGGCGATGTCAACTGCGATCTCGATATTCGCGCGCGCGCTGAGCGTAGGCAGAAGATTG
>DATFZT010000165.1:0-41274 GCA_035314185.1 Terriglobales bacterium | reverse complement strand
CAGCAAGCCCAGGATGGCGGTGATGAACCACGACCAGCAGGTCAGGGGCATGCGCATCATGCTCATGCCCTTGGCGCGCATGTCGAGCGTAGTGGTAATGAAATTGAGAGCGCCCATGAGAGACGCAATGCAGAAAACCGCGATGCTGGTGATCCAGAGGTCCGCGCCCAGACCCTCACCCGGCCCGGCGGATTGCAGCGCACTCAGCGGCGCGTACCCGGTCCAGCCGTGGAGAGGCGCTCCACCCACTACAAAAAAGGCTGCCAGCATCACTACATAGGCGACGAAGGTTGTCCAGAACGAAAGCATGTTCAGGACGGGGAAGGCCATATCCGGCGCGCCGATTTGTATGGGCAGGAAATAGTTGCCGAACCCACCCTGGGGCGCGGTCGTCAGCACGAAAAACACCATGATGGTGCCGTGCATGGTGACCAGGCTGAGATAGGTTTCGGGTTTGATCTCGCCCAGCAACGGCAGGATCGCCGTCGGCCAGATGAGATGGATCCTCATCAGCAGGGAGAGAAACATGCCGACGAAGACCGCAGTGAGCGCGAGAAAGTAATACTGCAGGCCAATTACTTTGTGATCGAGACTGAACACCCATTTGCGGATGAAGCCTTGAGGGGCCGCGTGTTGGTGGGATTCCTGAGCAACCATTTATTGTTTCTCCGCCTCTCGAGCTGCCAGCCATTTGTCGAAGTCATCCTGGCTGACGACCTTCAGTATGCCGTGCATCTTGTAGTGACCGAGTCCGCACAATTCCGCGCAAGCGATTTCGAAATCACCGGTTTCAGTTGGAGTGAAGTGCATGTGAATCGCCAGTCCGGGCACGGCGTCTTGCTTGAAGCGCATGGAAGGAACAAAAAAACTGTGGATCACGTCGTGCGCCCGCAAGATTACTTCCACCTCACGATTCACCGGCACTTCCATGATGCCCGTCACCACGTCGTCCTTTGACGCCGGATCGGCGGGGTCCAGGCCCAAAGCCGCTTCGCCTCCCGCGGACGGGTCTTCCAACTCCGGCCTGGCGATTCCAAACTTGCCGTCGGGTCCCGGATAGCGGAAATACCAGGCGAACTGCATGCCGGTGACCTCCACCCGTGTAGCGCCGTCTACCGCCGGGCGAAAACGTTCCGCCGCCCAGATGGGACTGCCCATCAAGTTCAATCCGACGAACAGAATCGCGGTGAGCGTGGTCCAGATGATTTCCAGTTTGAGGTTGCCGTGGGAATAATCGGCGCGGGAAGAGGAAGACTGGCCGCTATATTTCCAGACGAAGAGTCCCAACGCCAACTGGGCGGCGACGAAGATAATGCCCATGAGGACGAAGGTCACGGCGAACTGGTGATCGAGCGCGGCGGTTGCAGCGGAAGCTCCGTGGGGGAACCACCAAGTTTTCGCTATGAAAAAATACGTGCTGACAAAGGTGATTAGCCAGATGACGCAGAGAAGAACCAGCCCCATGTACCAAAACCCCCTGCCCCACTCGAATAAATCGGCTCTCCCACTCGTTAGAGAACGCCGAACCGATGCGGTACCCCGTAAATGGTCGGAAGTGTATCACAGCTCGTTGTGATTTATGCAAGGGAGTTCGAGACGGTAGTGTCCTACTAGTTTAGTGCGCTGATTCTAATTTGACGATTCGACGCGTCATCGACAATGTGAACAGACACACCATGAAATTTAGGATGGTAGTCATCGCAACGACTCCAACAAATGCGCCTACCGGAGCGAAAGAAGATCCCAGAAGCAGCTCAGCGTAGGCTCGTGGTACCACACAAAGCACGATACCAATGAGCAGCGACACTGGGGCGAACACGCCAAACGCGGTTGCTACGGCTCGCGCCTCACGTCGCGTGTAATGTGCCTGAAGCTTTCGAAATGTCCACCAGGCTGCAATGCCAGCTGGGAGGAACACCAGGAGTAATACGATGGTGGCCTTTAGCATTTGTTGGTCGCCAGGCGTCATCACAATCTTAGACCGCAGAACGCCCGAAACTAGCCCGCCCAAAACTAGCCCGAGCCACCCAAGGGTTGTGATAAGGGCGGCTTTTCCGACAACGATAAACAACCAGAATTTGTCGCGCATTTGTTATTACAGCGGGGCCTGGCCGGACGAACGGAACCCTCCGACCCATTATCACACCTCGGGCAAGTAGCTGTTGACGATCTCCGGCACCGGGCAAACATAATCTGCGATACACCCGTTCCGTTCCACTGTGAACTCCAATCTTTATTATTGATGTGACGCAAACGGCGAGCGGTTGCGCATTGACGAACGCGGCGGTTTGTGAGTAACATCGTTTCCACCTCGTGGGGATCGACGGGAATGGCTCGGATTTTGAAACGTGTTGGTGTAGTCCTTTTCCAACTCGGTGGACCCGATACGCTGGCGGCAGTTGAACCCTTCCTTTTTAATCTTTTCTGCGATCCGGACATCATTGACTTCCCGTTTTCCAGGCTTGGCAGGCGTGCGCTGGCCCGGCTGATCTCAAAAACGCGCGCGAAAAAAGCATCCCAGCACTACGCGGCGATCGGGGGTTCCCCCATTCGCCGGTTCACCGAGCAGCAGGCGGCTGCCTTGGAAGCACGGCTGATTCGCGACGGCGTCGACGCACGCTGCGTGGTGGCGATGCGCTACTGGCACCCATTCACGGCCGAGGCGATCGCTCAACTTCACGATGCGGAAGTGGACGAAGTCGTGTTGCTACCTCTTTATCCGCAGTACTCAAGCACGACAACCGGCAGCAGTTTGAACGAGTGGCGACGGTTGTGGACGGGCTCAGTGCCGACTTTCTATGTTCCGCCCTTTTATAGTGATCCGATGTACATCGCATCCGTAGTGGAGAGAATTGATGAGGCGCTTGCCCGTTTCCCCAGTTCGTCGTCTGCACAACTAATCTTCAGCGCGCACAGTGTACCGGTATCGGTGATTGAGAAGGGCGATCCCTACCAGCGGCAAATTGAAGAAACCGTGGCCTTGGTGATGGAGCGGGGAGGATGGTCGAATGATCATCGCCTGTGCTATCAGAGCAAGGTGGGCGCCAGCCGCTGGCTGGAACCGTCGTTGCACCAGACTCTGCGGCAAGTGGCGGCGGAGAAGCGGGGCGACGTATGCATCGTTCCAATTTCATTTGTCTCCGACCATGTCGAGACTCTGGCGGAGATTGATCATCATGCGCGCGAGGAAGCACGGCTTCTCGGCATAGAGCGCTTTGAGATGACGCGAGGCCTCAATGACGCGCCAACATTTATTCAGACTCTCGCAGCTTCGGTGCTGGCGGCGATCGGCGAAGCGGGAGCTGAGGATCAGGATCAGGAAAGGGAACCGGCGGCGCATTCCATGGTCGGCGATTGAAGCACGAGGATGCAAATTTAGAAGACAGGTTCAGGAGGAGGATCATGGCAGAAAACCCGGATGCGCCCAAAACGCCCCCGGCTAAAGAAGCAGCGTCCGTTCCCTATGTGGGTTCGGGTGCGGTGGGTACCTCGAAGGCGGCCGCCTCCGCGGGCGTGGCTGCGGTTGGTCCAGACGACAATGTAGTGAACCAGCGCCGTCGCCGACTGGTGTGGGTGTCGGTTACGGCCTTTCTGACGGCATGGTTTCTCGCCTTCTTCCGTTTTTTTCTGCCCCGCACTCTTTTCGAACCAGCCACCATCTTCAAGATCGGCTATCCAGCGGATTACGGCCTAGGTGTGGACACGAAATGGCAGCAGAAGTATCGCATCTGGGTGGATCGCAGACCGGATCGCATCTTTGTTATCTACGCTCGTTGTACTCATCTGGGCTGCACGCCTGACTGGAAGGCCAGCGAAAACAAGTTCAAATGTCCTTGCCACGGAAGCGGGTACGACGACGAAGGGATAAATTTCGAGGGGCCGGCACCTCGACCCATGGACCGCGCCTTCGTTCAGTTGGCTCCTGACGGCGAAATCGTCGTGGACACGTCGCGGCTTTATCAGTGGCCCAAAGGTCAGCCGAGCGCCTTCAATGATCCGGGAGCGTTTTTGCCGACATGAGTCTGACTTGAACTCGCTTGAAGCCTGAACGGCGCGTTTGGCGGGACTCGCCAGAGGCGCCATAAGAAAGAGACGGAAATGGCTGAAGAAAGTGGTTCGAACGGAAACAACGGGAAGAACGGGAAAAGCGAAAAGGCAACCGGCATCCTGGGGCGAGTGGCCACCGAGGTAAAGGCCGATGTGCAGTCACTCAAGACCGACTTGCCGGCCAAGGCCAAGGAACAGATCGATCTTCTCAAGGACCCGACCAAGACTCAGGTCTTCACTTCCATTTTTCGTCACAAGCACGACGACACTCCGCGCAATCGCGCCTTGGGCGTGCTGTCGAACGTCTTCCTGCATTTGCATCCCGCCAAGATCAACCGCGATGCGGTGCGCTACAGCTTCACCTGGGGCATGGGGGGAATCACGTTTTACCTGTTCATCGTGCTCACTTTCACCGGCGTGCTGCTGATGTTCTATTACCACCCGACCAAGGTGCAAGCGTTCCGGGATGTGCTCTATCTGGAGCATGACGTGCCCTTCGGGAAGCTGCTGCGCAACATGCATCGTTGGGCGGCGCACTTGATGGTAATCACCGTCTGGCTGCACATGTTCCGGGTGTTTCTGACCGGCTCCTACAAGAAGCCCCGCGAGTTCAACTGGAATATTGGGGTGCTCCTGCTGGTGTTCACGCTGCTGCTTTCATTCACCGGATACCTGCTGCCCGACGATCAGCTCGGTTTCTGGGCGGTTACGGTCGGCACCAACATGGCGCGCGCCACACCGCTCCTCGGACACGAGGGCCCATTCGGTCATATGTTGGGCATGACTCCCTATAATGATGTGCGCTTCGGATTGCTGGGCGGCTCGATCGTGGACGCGAACGCGCTGCTGCGGTCCTACATCTGGCATTGCATCGGCATTCCGATCGTGGCCTCGGTGCTGATGATCGTGCACTTCTGGCGCGTACGAAAAGATGGAGGCATCTCGGGCCCGGCGGCGGTCGTGCTCGAATCCGAAATCAAGGAGGCGCGGCGATAGTTCACGCAAATAGTTCGCGCAAATAGTTATGGACTGGAAGCAACTGTGGGACATCGCCTCCGCGCCTGACAACGTGCCCATCGTGGCACTGATTCCATTGCTTGCCTTCTATATCTATCTGGCATGGAAACAGGCGCACGCCAACGATCAGCTGATTACGCAACTGGAAGGCGATGCCGCGGCGGCTAAAACCCAATATCGCAAGACCTGGCCTTTTCAGCCGGGATGGCAGAAAGAAATTCACGTGTGGCCATTTCTGTTGCGGGTGGAGTTTCTGGCCGCCATCATCGTCACCATTATTCTGATGATCTGGTCGATCACGCTGAATGCACCGCTGGAAGAGCCGGCGAATCCGAACTTGACCATGAACCCGGCCAAGGCGCCCTGGTACTTTCTCGGCCTGCAGGAAATGCTGGTGTATTTCGATCCGTGGATTGCCGGCGTGGTGATGCCGACGTTGATCATCATCGGGCTGATGGTGATTCCATATATAGATACCAACCCGCTGGGCAGCGGCTACTACACGTGGAAGCAGCGCAGGTTCGCCATCGGTACATTTCTCTTCGGCTTCATTGTGCTGTGGGTCTCGATGATCATCATCGGGACATTCATTCGCGGGCCGGGGTGGCAATGGTTCTGGCCGGGGCAGACGTGGGACCACAACCGCCTCATTTATGAGGTCAACCGTGATTTGCCCGACCTGTTCGGAATCACTTCCAACTGGGTAAAGGCGGTGTTCGGAGCGGTGGTGGTCGGCGGCTTTTATGGGCTGGGCGGATTCGCCCTGCACGGCTTCTTCCGGCGCAATAATCCAAAGGATTACAAGCGCATGAGCTTGTTGCAATATTCGATCATGATGTTCTTCGTGCTAACCATGTTCGCCCTGCCGATCAAGATGTTGCTGCGGCTTTTGTTTCATATCAAATATGTGTGGATTACCCCGTGGTTCAACGTATAGGTGAGTGTGGAGGCGGGGCTTTGCCCCCGGCGGGACAGGACGTAGCCCCGTCCCCACAACTTTAGGAGGAAGTGGTGCCCGAAAAGCCCGTTCCCGAGAATGATCCGCTAGTCCAGAAATCAATGGCGACCTGGTACGTGGTGACGATGGTGATCCTGACCGCGTCGCTGTTCTGGGCGCTCTGGGACGAAGACTTCGGACAGCGTCCGTGGAAAGCCTACCAGCGCGAATGGAAAGACCGCTACTCCACGTTTCTGAAGACGGCTCGTTCCAGTTCGGCGCAATCGGAAAAAGAAGTCGAAGGCAATAGCGATTACCAGAAGCTGAAGCAGGATTACGAGCAAACATTCCAGCAGGCGGCGCCGCGGACGAAGGAGATCAACGACCAACTGCGCACTTTGAGCGCGAAAATCCTGGCGGTGCAGAACGTCTTCACCGATCGCCGCGCCTACGTGAATGCTCTGACCTACGATATCGAGACCACCAGCAGCGCGTCCTCAAAGCAAAGCAAGCTCAAAGATCTGGAGAAATACAAGCAGGAGACGGCGGTAGTCGAGTATCCGGACGGCAGCAAGAAGACCTACACCTACCCGCAACTGGAAGAAACCTACAACGACCTCAAGACGGAACGAGCCCAACTGAGCGCAGAGCTGGGAGAGTTGATCAAGCCGGTCAGCGACCGCAAAGCGAAGCTCGATGCGTTTGTGTCGGAGAACATGGTTGACCTGACGCCGGCACAGATTCGCGGTTTGCAGGACAAAACGGAGGCGCTCGACCCGGCGATCCTGCAGATCAACGTGGCCGAAGCCAACATTGTGGATCGGTGCGAATCCTGCCACATGGGGATCCGCGAGCCCGTCAAGCTGACCGCGGCATCGATGGCGCCGACGCCAAAAGGAAAACTTGACGAGTATGCCCGAGCCTTCACCAGCCATCCTGAGCCAGAGCTGCTGAAGATTCACGATCCGGACAAGTTCGGCTGTTCTCCCTGCCATCAGGGGAATGGGCGAGCCACTACCAGCGTGGAGAAGGCGCACGGAAATTACGAGCATTGGCTCTGGCCTCTGTTCCCGAAGCCGAACTTTGAGGCGGGCTGCCAGACCTGCCACGCCGCGGACATGGTGCTGGTCAGCGGTGACGTTGGCTGGACTCTCAGTGAGGGCAAAGACTTGTTTCGCCAGCGCGGGTGCGTGGGCTGCCACCGTTTCGAGGGCTACGACAAGGAACCGGAAGACCTGAACTCCATCGCACAGCAGATCAAACAAATGGAGCAGGAGAAGAAGCAGAACCTGAAGGAGTCGGGGTTCCTGATGAAGCAGGCCGATGCCGCGCAGACAAACGAGGAAGCGAATCGTCTGAACGACAGGGCGGTGGCGCTGCGGGTCGCGAACAGCAAACTGGATTTGCGGATCGTCCAACTCGACCGGACCACGAAGAGCCTGTTGCAGGACATGAAGAAAGTCGGACCCAATCTGAAGGATGTCCGGCTGAAGCTCAACAAGAACTGGATTCCAGTCTGGCTGAAGAAGCCGACGGATTTTCGTCCCATGACGCGGATGCCGAATTTCCGGCTGAATGACGAGCAGATTCAGGCGATCTCGGCGTACTTGTGGCAGTCGGCGTTGCCCGACGTGCCGGTGAAGCACAATCCGGGAAATGCAGGACGCGGCAAGGAACTGTTCGAAACGCGCGGGTGCCTGGGATGCCACTCGATCGGTGAAGGCGATCAGATGCAGGGCGGGACATTTGCCGCCAACCTGACGCGCGAGGGCGAGAAGGCAAACTACGATTACCTCGTGCGCTGGGTGCACAACGCGCGGCAGCGCACGCGTCCTTATTGCCTGTACGAGAAAAAGGATATCGGCCCCGAAGATTATGCGAAGAAGGGCTTGCCCTATGTCTTCGACCTCGAACACAGCAAGTGTCCGAACGACGGCCACGAACTGCAAGTCCAGAACATGACGGTAATGCCCAGCCTGCGGCTGACGCAGCAGGATGCATCGGACGTCGCATCGTACCTGGTTACGTTGAAGAAGAAGGAGCCAGATTCCTATCCCGATGCGGCTTTCATGGACGATCCGAAGCTGAAGGACGAAGGGAAGAAGTGGATCCGCCACTTCGGCTGCTCTGGATGCCATGAAATTTCCGGCTTTGAGGATGAGGGAAGAATCGGGACGGAACTGACTTTCGAAGGCAGCAAGCCCATCGAACGCCTGGACTTCGCTCTGCTGACCGAGATGGCAGAACGGGGAGACGGCGAACCTATCAAAGATCCGGACGATCGTGCGCGTCTTCCGGAGGGACCCGCAAAAGGACCGTGGTACTCAAATTTAGGCTTCTTCGAACACAAGTTGGCAGAACCGAATGTGTGGGATCAGGGGAAGATTAAATCTGAGACGGAAAAACTCCGCATGCCGAACGTGCACCTGACCCCGGAACAAATTCGTGCGCTGACCACCTTCCTGGTGGGCAGCCAGGAGAGTGCGCTTCCGGCGAGTTATCAGTACCGGCCTCTCGACTACCGGCGCGACATACAGGAAGGCTGGTGGGTGGTCAAGAAATACAACTGCATGGGCTGCCACCAATTCATTCCTGGGCAGCAATCGGTGCTGATGGGAATGAAGCACTATCAGGATGTGCAAGAACAGCTTCCTCCCAAACTGCTGACGGAAGGCGCGCGGGTCAACCCACAGTGGCTGCTGCGCTTCCTCTCCAATCCGTCGTTAAGTCCCTCGCCGAGCGAGACTGATACCGACCGCAACGGCGTGCGCTCATATCTGCAAGTGCGGATGCCCACTTTCAGCTTTTCGGAGAACGAACTGGGCAAGCTGGTGCGCTTCTTTGGGGCCCTTTCGCGGCAGCCCTTTCCGTATATTCCGGACCAGACGACGCCATTGACGGCGAAGGAAACGGACATGGCGCGCGGCTTGTTCTCGAGCACCGCCGCGCCTTGCCTCAAGTGTCACGCCACCGGCGATGCTGCGCATGATCGCTTTGCCACGGCGCCCAATTTTCTTCTGGCCCGTGAACGCCTGAAGCCCGACTGGGTGGAACGCTGGATCATCGATCCACAGGCCATCAGTCCGGGGACGGCGATGCCTTCCGGTTTGTTCAAGCGCCTGAACAATCACTGGGTATTCGCGGGTCCGACGCCGTCGACATTCGAGGGCTATGATAAGGACCACACGCGGCTGCTCGTGGATTATATTTTCCAACTCACTCCGGAAGAGCAGCGCCGTGTGGCCGGAGCCATGGGGCGCCAAACCAGCACGAATAAAACTTCTTCCCCTGCAAAGTCAACCGGCGGAAGCGCTCGGGGCGTCTCGCCCTCGCTCGAGAACAAGCGACCGGCAGCGACGGGCGGCGGGCAGTAAGATATGACAAAGCTCTCATCCCAATTCCAGGAAAGGTGTAGGAAATGAAGAATCAACAATGGTTAGTTACTCTGGGCCTATGTGTGATCGTGGGCCTCGTTCTGACTGCATGCAGCAAGAAGCCGGAAGAACAATCCGCTGCCCCGAGTACTGCGGCCACACCCGCACCGGCGGCGACGCCGATTGATCCGGCGACTGCGGCCAGTGTCAGTGGCACGGTGACGCTTGACGGTGTCGCTCCCAAGGAAGCGAAAATTGACATGAGCCAGGATCCGGCCTGCAAGGGCATGAATATGGCCGAGACCGTGGTTGCGGACGGTGGCAAGCTGGACAACGTATTCGTCTACGTGAAAGAAGGTCTGGATAACCGGACGTTCGATGCTCCCAAGGATGCCGTGACCATTGATCAAAGCGGCTGCAAGTACCATCCGCATGTTTTGGGAATCATGACTGGACAGACGCTTAAAGTCGTCAACAGCGATCCCACTACTCACAATATCCATCCCACTCCGGCCGCTAACCGTGAGTGGAATGAGTCGCAACCGCCGCAGTCGGCGCCTCTGGAGAAGACCTTCGCTCGCGAGGAAATCATGCTGCCGGTGAAGTGCAACCAGCATCCGTGGATGAAAATGTATGTCAACGTGGTGAAGACCCCGTTCTATGCGGTCACCGGGCCGGATGGCAAGTTCGAAATCAAGGGTCTGCCGCCGGGCAATTACACGTTAGCCTTCGTGCAGGAAAAACTGGGCACGCAGGAGCAAAAGGTTACTTTGGCGGCCAAGGATAGCAAGACCGTGGATGTAGCGTTCAAGACGCAATAGGCCGGGATCGGGCGGAGGACAGAAGAGGTCTTATTGAGCAAGTCTGGGCAAGAACGAGGAGGGCTGTTGCTTCCGATGATGCTAGTAATTTCTGTTGTCTTAGGCATTGTGCCTCTTTTGGGCATTGCCTGGACCATCGTCACGGGTACGGTCACAACCGTGGACGGCTTGTTCATGAGTTTGATCCTATTAACTCTCTCTGCCGTATTTTTCTTGAACGCTTTCTGGGAACTGCGTGATCGTGGAGCGCTCGCTTTCCTGGACAAGAAGAAAGTGGCCGCTGCAGCAGCGCCCAAAGCGACTGCCAAAGTAGCCGAACCCAAAGAGGGCGAGAGCTAGGGCGGGCAATCAAGTATGGCTGTCCAACCCATCCCGCTCGCGCCTGCGGACAATTCTGTGAACGCCGGAGATATCCCCGCGCCACGTCCTCCTCGTCCGCGCATGTCAACTCGCAACCGGCTTCTATTCTTCCTCACGGCGTGGCTGGTTGTGCTCATGCCGTTCATGTTCTGGTGGAGCACCTGGTTCGGCCGCGCGCTCACCGACAAAGAGATGCGCGAATACCTTAACGACAACAATCACCCACGACACATCCAGCACGCGGTCGTGCAGCTCGGCCAGCGCATGAGCCGGCGCGAGCCGAGCGCGGCACGCTGGTATCCCGATCTGGTGCGGCTTGCAGCAAATCCGCGCGAGGAGGTGCGGAGCACCGATGCCTGGGTGATGGGGCAGGACACGACAGTCGCAGGTTTCCACGAGGCGCTTTTGAAGATGTTGGATGATCCCTCGTTGATCGTGCGCGGCAATGCTGCGCTGTCCCTGGTCAGCTTCGGCGACAGCTCGGGGAGACCGCAGATTGTTTCTTTATTGCAGCCGGTCGCGATTACCGCTCCCAGCGGCGGGCGGGTTGTGGATACCGCCGCGGTTGGGACGGCTATTCATCAGGGTGGACTCATTGCAAAACTGCAGGATAGCGATGGCGAGCAGACCCGCGAATTACGTTCTCCGATCACTGGGCGCGTGCGCACTCTTTCTACGGCTACCGGCGCCAGCGTGGTTCCGGGAACTGCGGTTGCTACCGTCGAGCCCGGAGAAGAACAGGTCTGGGAGGCGCTTCGCGCCTTATATTTGATTGGCCAACTGGAGGACCTGCCTGCGATTCGTCCCTACCAACGAGAGGTGCCTGAGGTTCCGGAGCGGCTGCGTTTGCAGGCGATTGAGGCTGAACGGGCGATTCAAGAGAGAGCCAGCAAGTAGGTAGATATCCAAGGCCGACTCTGCAGTCGGCGATTCGAACTCGGGTTTCCCTGTTCCCCTGTGTACCTCTGTGCCCCCCGTGGTTCGACCTTTTCTAAGTGTGAAACTGCCCTAATAGCTCATCGGGCCGACTTCTTTTTCCACTTCCGCAATGTCTACCATGACGATTGCGTCCCATGGGCATCCATCGAGGAAAGCGCCCTCGGGACCCTTGCTGAGGCACTTCTTGCAGCCGATGCAGAGGATTGGGTCTACCTCGATGCGGCCGAAGGGTGGATGATCGTCATCCGGAATCCAGAACATGCAGTCTTCGACCGGACAATACTCTACGCACGCCGGTGATCCCGCGCAGCCGGTGCAGCACTCCGTGATGACGGCTAGTTCTTTCGGTTTTTTCTTGCGGGGGGTGGTCAGGCCCTTCGAGCGCGGCTCGTGCTTCAGCTCGTCAGGGACCATCCCCGGCGCTTTTGCGACTTCCGGACCGGTTGCCATTTGAGCTGAATTATATCCCGGGTTGGAGCTTTTGCAAGGTGGTAGCCGCTGGGGGAATGTGTCTTCCAAACTGCCCCCCACCCGAGATCTTGTCAAGCCCCCGTTGTGGCGATTTTCCTCGTAAGTCGATGAATTCGTGTGGAAAATAAAGTGGCAAAGCTTGTCGGTATGGGTAGGTTGGAATTGATATAATAGAGATATAGCCAAAAAAAGGGCGCGGAACATTCCCGCGCCCTTTTCTCATTGGAGTAGTTAGTGGAGCGCAGGGCGTCCCCGCCCGGCCACCACGTCCCTAAGTCCTTATTATGGAATATTTTACATATAAGTCCTTTAAACCCAAAGATTTTTCGGGATTTTATCCCCAACCTGATGATTCTAAAAGGTCGGAAAACAAAAAAATCCGTAAATTTGGCACCGGCACGGCCGAAAGCCCGTGCCCGTCCAAAACAAATTCAAACTGATCCACTATGCAAGATCGGGTGGCCGGCGGACATCAACGCCAGAGGCGCGTGGTGTAGTCCGCCATGCTGAGGGCGAGCAGGATGAACAGAAAGAAGATCGCGCTCACAATAACCAGGCCGGTCAACTTCTCATGCGTGTACTTCACGTGCATGAAGAAGAGCACGACCAGGGTGGCCTTGATGGTCGCGATGGTGAGGGCGACAATGATGTTGAACGGGCCGAGGTCGATGTTGGCGGCCGCCACGGTGATGGCCGTGCCGGCGAGCAAGGCCAGCCAGATGGCGACGGAAGAGCCGAGCGTGGATATATGCTCGGAAACGTGTTCGGAAGCGGAATTTTGATCAGACATTGTTATGTCACCCACGGTTATCTCACCTAATGCTTATCTCACCTATGTCGGTCGATCAGGTACAGCAACGGAAACAAGTAAATCCAGACAATATCGACGAAGTGCCAGTACAGGCCCGCGTTTTCGATGGGCGTGTAGTAATTGGGCGTGTATTTGCCGCGCCAGGCCATGAAGGCCAGGAATGCGAACAGGCCGACGCCGATGATCATATGTAGAGCGTGCATGCCGGTCATCGCGAAATAGAGCGAGAAATACATCTCGGCGTGATGGGGATTGGCGTACTGGCGTTCCGCCTCGGGGAACTTCTGCTGACCGGGAAGCAACTCGTGATAGCTGAAGCTGGCTCCGGGGACGTGATGCTTCTCGAATTTTTCGGCATACTCGTCGGCTTTGATGCCCAGAAAGACGAGACCCAGAAAGATGGTAGCGACCAGCCAGCACACGAGCGCCATGCGCTTGCCGAGCTGGGCGGCACGAACGGCGAGAACCACGGTCAGGCTGGAGCAGATGAGTACGACGGTGTTGATCGCACCTAGCCAAATGTTCAACTGCTGACTGGCGGAGCCGAAGTCCCCGAAGTACTTGTAGCGATAAATAAGGTAGGCGCAGAAAAGGCCGCCGAAGAACATGACTTCCTGGGCGAGGAAAACCCACATGCCCAGGCTCGCAGCATTCTTCTGCTGCGCCTCGGTCGCGAAGTGGTGCAGGAGCGCCGGGTTCTCGTGTGCGTGTTCGTCGACCGCCGCTTGACTAGTGGGCAACGGGAACCTCCTCTTTCTCTTTCTCTGGAATCTCGCCTATCTCGTCGTAGTTATAGGCTTCCCAGGTGACGACCGGCTGCTCGTCGAAGTTGAAAGTGGGGGGCGGGGAGTGGGTCTGCCACTCCAGGCCCGCGGCATTCCATGGGTTTGGAGGGGCCGGCTTGCCGTAGCGCATGGACCACGTGAAGTACACCATGGGGAGCAGGTAGCCGACGGCGAGAATGGTGGCGCCCGCAGTCGAGAGCACGTTCAGGATCTGGAATTCGGGCGGGTATGAGTGATAGCGCCGCGGCATTCCCATGTAGCCCAGGATGAACTGGGGGAAAAAGGTCAGGTTGAATCCGATAAAGACGATGAGCGCGGCTAGCTTGCCCCAACCCTCGGGATACATGCGGCCGGAGATTTTAGGCCACCAGAAGTGCATCCCGCCGAGGTAGGCCATCACCATGCCTCCGACCATGATGTAGTGGAAGTGCGCAATGATGAAATAGGTGTCGTGCACGTGTACGTCGACGCCGAGGCAGGCAAGGAAGAGGCCGGTCAAACCTCCGATGGTGAACAGGCCGACGAAGCCGAAGGCGTAGAGCATGGGGGTCTGATAGGTGATGGACCCCTTGTACATGGTGGCGGTCCAGTTAAACACTTTGATGGCGGAGGGCACGGCTACGAAATAACTGAGGAGCGAGAAGATGAGCGCGGCATAGATCGAGATGCCGGCCACGAACATGTGGTGCGCCCAGACCAGGAAGCCGATCACAGCTATGCCGACTACGGCCAGGGTCATCGCCGTGTAGCCGAATATGCGCTTGCGTGAAAAGCAGCAAACGACTTCGCTGACGATGCCCATGCCGGGCAGAATCATGATGTAGACGGCGGGGTGGGAGTAAAACCAGAACAGATGCTGGAACAGGAGTGGGTCTCCGCCTAGCGCGGGATTGAAAACGCCCAGGTGGAACAGGCGCTCGAGTGCTACCAGCACCAGGGTGATGGCCACGACGGGCGTACCCAGCACTTGAATGATGCTGGTGGCGTAGTGGGCCCAGACAAACAGGGGCAGGCGATTCCAGGTCATTCCGGGAGCGCGCATGCGGTGGATGGTGACGATGAAGTTCAGTCCGGTGAGGATCGAGGAAAAGCCCGCGAAGAAGATACCGACGGCGGCGGAGATGACGTTGGTCTTCAGGAACTCGGTGCTGAGGGGAGTGTAGAAGGTCCAGCCGGTATCGACGCCGCCGTTGAGGATGGTGTAGACCATCAGCGTGCCGCCGATAATATAGAGGTACCAGCTGAGCAGGTTGATGCGCGGGAAGGCGAGATCCTTGGCCCCGATCATGAGAGGGATGAGGAAGTTGCCGAGCACGGCGGGCACGGCAGGGATAAGGAAGAAGAAGACCATGACCTGTCCGTGCATGGTGAACAGTTTGTTGTAGGTGTCGGACTGGACGAGTTCGCCACCGGGGGTCAGCAACTCCAGTCGGATGAGCAGCGCGAAAAAGCCACCAATAAAGAAGAAGAAGGTAATCGAGATCAAGTAGAGGAGCGCGATGCGCTTGTGGTCCACCGTCAGGAGCCAAGACTTGAGCCCATGGCCCGCATTCAGGTAGCTCTCGCGTTCTCCGAAATCTGGTCCGTCAGTTGTTGCCATTCACCTCACCTGCACTTTTCCATCTAAAGTTGCGGACTCGCCCCGGCCACGGGGCTGGTATTGGCGGACCGTCCCGGCTGCGGCGCGGCCAGCGATTTCACGTATTCGATCAGCGCGTTCAGTTGCTCATCAGTGACCTGGCCCTGAAAAGTCGGCATGACGGGCTTGAAGCCCTGGACGATTTTGGCGCCCGGTTCGAGGATCGACTCGCGGATGTAATTCTCGTCGGCGGTCACGGTGCGGCCGTCCTCGAGGAGCACACGTTTGCCGAAGACGCCCACCAGGTTCGGGCCCCGGCCCTGCGTGTCAGAGCGATGGCAAGTGACACAGCCCAGTTCGGAAAACAGTTTCTCGCCGGTCACGGCCAGCGGCTGGTTGCCGGCACTGCCGCTCATCCACGCTTCGTAGTCGCGCGGTTCCATAACGGTTATCCAGCCGATCATTCCCGAGTGCTGAGTTCCGCAGTACTGGGAACAGAACAGGTGGTAGGTGCCGGGCTTGGTGGCGTGGAACCAGAGGGTGGTATAGCGGCCGGGGAGCACGTCCTGCTTGATGCGGAAGGCGGGCACGAAGAAGCTGTGGATCACGTCCTGCGAGGTCATGATCATCTTGACGTCGCGGCCGACGGGCACATGGAGTTCGTTGATTTCGCGCTGCCCTCCCTGGTGCTCGAACTTCCACATCCATTGTTTAGCGACGGTGTAGACCTCGGTGGCGTCCTGCGGAGGCGTACGTTCCTGGAAGAAGATCACCGCGCCCCAGATGTAGAACACCATCATCACGCAGAAGGGGATGATGGACCAGGTGATTTCCAGGTGGTGGGAACCTTCGATTTGCACGGCGCGCTGCCCTCTGTGTTTGCGGAACCTGACGGCGAAAACCGTCAGCACGGAGAAGATCAACGCGGTCATGATGCCCGAGACCAGCAGCAGAAAGATGTAGAGGGCATCCACGTTTCCGGCGTTGGTGGAGGCGCTCTCGGGCCAAAGTGGAAAGTGTCCAAACATGATTACCTGGCGGCTCCTTGAAGGTTGTCGGGACGAAAGTTGTCTGGACGAATTTTGTCTGGACCACGGCGAATCATCCCAAAGAAAAGCGCTCCGAGGCACAGCATGGTGGCCACGGCCATCAAGCGCAAAATGCGCATGACGGTGGCGCTGTACTTACCCTTCTCGGGATCGTAGTGATAGCAGTACAGCAGTAATTCGTCGACCACGTTGCCGATGCGGTTGTGCGATGCCTCCACCAGGGCCAGGCGCACATCATTGGGCGGATACTCGATGCCGTAGTAGTACTGGGCGATCTTGCCTTGCGGCGTGAGCACCATGATGGCGGTTGAGTGCGCGAATTGTTCGGTCTTGGGATCGTATTCGTATTGAAATCCGGCCGCCTTCGTGACTACGGCAATCGCGTCGGGCTGGCCTACCAGGAAATGCCATCCGCGCTCGGCGCCGGGACGGTTGTACCGCCGCAGGAACTGCTCTTTCTTTTTCGCCGCGATCTCGGGAGTATTTTTGGGATCGAAGCTGATAGTGATGACGTCGAATTCCTTGCCTACATCGAACTTCAGCACGCGCAGAGTGCTTTCCAGGCCGGCCAGCTCTTCGCCGCACAGCATGGGGCAGCCGTAGTAGACGAAATTGAGGATCAGCGGCTTCTGGCCGAAGTAATCGCCCAACTTCACCTGGCGGCCCAGGTCGTCGGTGAATAAGAGGTCGGGCGGAATCTGCTGGTTGAGGTTCTGCTGAATGCCAACGTTCTTCAATCCTGGCGGACGGACGTTGGGCGGAGGCGACATAATGTCGTTGCCCATGCCCTGGCCCCGGGCGGCTCCGGCGAGGAGCGCCAGTCCTAGAAAAGCTTGCGCGATCGAGTTCACGAATTGCCTTGTGCTGCTCACTGCTAACGTCCTCTCGCGCGCCGGTTGCCCGGCCCCGGCCAGCGCGGTCAATTTTCAGTTGCCCGAAGCGGCGGCTTTGGTGGTCCGCGCCTTGGGGGTTTGCTTCTTTACCGGCGCGGAAGGCTTCGCCGCGGAGGTCTTCTCCGTGGAGGTCTTCGCGGCGGAGCTCGGTGCCGAAGATGCGCCCTCCGCATGCACCGGCAAGCCGCGCTTTGCGATCAACTCCATGGCGCGGTCGATCGGAATCCGCAGAATACCTTTGTCTCTATCCACCCAGTCGTAGGTGGCGAGCTTCTGGTCCTGATCCTCGATGAAGGAGCGCAGCTGCGTGCGCTCGTTTTCTTCGAGGCGTGGCTGCGGGAAAGTTTGTGTTTCCTCATGCGTCATGGTGCGGGTGTCGGCCTCGGGGGTCACCAAGGGGCTCACGGCAGGCTGGTGCGCGGTTTGGTAACTGTCGAGGAAGCGGTAGATGCCGAACGCGATGAGATAAATGACGAGGCCGAGGAGCACCAGACCTGCCATGAAATAAAACGGACCCTTCGGAGTGAGATCTTCGGGCTCGAAGCCGTCGTGAAGGGACGTCGGCTGATTCGTGATTTTGTCGTCACTCATGCGCCGGCTCCAGTACGTCCTGCGCAGTCGCGTCGTAGGCAGGAACCAGCGGCCGCGCACTCAGGTTGTGGCAGAAGTACGCGATCCAGATTCCGCCCATGGCGAAGGGGATGGCGAGGTCCGCCAGGGTGACGGTGAAAGTCTCGGAGAAGCTGGGTTCGATGTGCCAGAACAGATCGATGTAGCGGGCGACGAGCATCCAGGCGGCCAGCCAGACCAGGCGAGTAATGTCACGCTTGAACGAGCGGGACAGCAGCATGAAAAACGGAACAAAGAAATGAAAGACCACCAGAAACAGGCCAACGAATTGCCATCCGCCATGCAGGCGACGGTAGTACCAGGTAATCTCTTCCGGCAAGTTGCCCGCCCAGATGATGAGCCACTGCGAAAATGAGAAATAGGCCCACACCATGACGAACGCGAGCAGGAAGTTGCCATGGTCGTGCACGAAACTGGGCCGCAACAGAACCGACATGGGACGATAGTTGAAGAGAATCCGTTCGATGACAATGGCAAAGCAAAGGGCCGACACCAACTCGCCGGCCACGAACAGCAGGCCATAGATGGTCGAGACCCAACTCGGGTCGAGTGACATGACCCAGTCGATCGCGGCGAACGAGATGGTGACCGTATAGAGGATGATGCCGGGGGCGCTTACCACTTTGAATCGGGCGCTGGTATCGGCGAATGGCGGCTGGTCGTGCTCGAAGGAAAATTTGCTGAGCAGGTACTGCAGCACGAACCAGATGGCAAAGTAGATCACCGCGCGGATCACGAAGCCGCGATAGTTCAGGTAATCGCGCAGGATGAAAGCGTGTTTTTCCAGGTGCTCACGAATGGCCGGATCGGTGATGGAATCGAGTGGCATCGCCCACGGATAAAGCCTGGGCACGGCAAAGAGCATAGGAACGAACATCAGGATCAGCAGCGGCAGGGTGCGCATGGAGGCGCCGAGGATGCGCCGGATCACCGTGCCCCATCCGCCGCCGGTCATGTGACGGACCATGACGATGGCCATCGATCCAAGGCAAATGCCCAGCCAATCCATGTAGGAGACCAGGTATCCGCGGAAAAAGACCGTCGGGTTGGTAAGGGCGAGGTAAAGCGCGAGCACGCTGGCGACGACGCCGATGATGAGCGATCGCCTCTGGATGACTTTGATGATGGGAGACGTGGTTAGATCGAGCTGCGCTGCGGGTGATGTGCTCATTCCGTCTCCCCTTTCGCGGCTTTTGCCGGACTCGGCGCCGGCTGTGGCAACGTCGCTCCGGTGCCCGGCTCCATGAACTCCGGAGCCCTCGACGGGACGCTCTGCCCGGTGGGGACGTCGGCCGCAGTGGCATTTTGGCTCAACTGCAGCGCCCGAATGTAGGCTGCGATACACCAGCGATCGCGCACTGAGATCTGCGCGGAATAATCGAGCATAATGCCGAATCCGTTGGTCGCTACGTCGAAAAAGTAGCCGATCGGGGCCTTCCGCAGCCGCTCGATGTGATAGGAAGGCGGTTTGCGCGCGAATCCCCGCGACGGGACGAAGCCATTGCCGTCACCCACGCGCGAGTGGCAGGGCGCGCAGTAGACGTTGTAACGTTCACGCCCACGCTCGAGCACTTCCTGGGTGACGGGGAACGGCATGAAGTCGCCGTCGTTGTTTCCGATCTTGCCGGTATAGAAGTAGGCGTCGACGCGCTCGTCTCCGCGGGCTACGGTACCTTCGACCCGGGGACGGGCCGCCCGCTGGTCGGGAAAGAAATCACTCTTCGCCAATGGGTTGTAGCGCGGTTGCACGTGCATATCGAGACGGCAGCCCACCGTGCCCATCACAGCCAGCAACAGGACCGGCGCGAATTTTCGCTCGAAATTTCGGAAGATCGCCATGAGCTTAACCGGGAACCTCCGACACGGAGCGGGCGTGCAGGCTTTCCAGGAACTGGCGTGTGCCGTTCGCGTCGTATTTGGGATCGGAAGCGAACACGATCAGGAAAAAGCGGTCCTTGCTCGCCAGCGCAAAGCGCGGCACGTTGAAGACGGGGTGGTAAGGCATGGGCAAACCATTCAACGCGAGCATGCCGAATACCGCCGAGATGCCGCCGAACAGAATCGTCAGCTCGAACGTAATAATGATGAACGATGGCCAGGAATGATAAGGACGGCCACCCACATTGACCGGGTAGTTGACCACCGCCATCCAGTACTGCATCAGGTAGCCGGTGAGGCCTCCGACGATGGCGCCGATCAGCGTTACCAGTGGCACGTTGTTCTTGTGGAATCCGATGGCGTCAGCCAATTCTTCCACTGGGAACGGGCTGAAGGCATCGATCTTCCGATAGCCGGCCTCATGCGTGTGCCGGGCCGCCGTGACCAAGTCCTGGGCCGATGCGAACTCGGCCATGATTCCGTACGTGGGAACGCGCTTCATTCGGGCTTCACCTCCGCCTCGGGCAGGAGTGTGCGCATTTCGAAGATGGAGATCATCGGCAGGATGCGCACAAAGAGGAACATGGCGGTCAGGAACATGCCGATGGTGCCGAAGTAGGTCATCCAGTCCCAACGCGTTGGGTAGTACATTCCCCACGACGACGTAAGGAAGTCACGCGACAGGCTGAGCACGATGATGACGAATCGCTCCAGCCACATGCCCACCAGGATGACGCCCGAGATCATGAAGAGCCACACCGGGTTGGTGCGCATCTTGCGGAACCACAGCAACTGCGGGATGAAGATGTTGCAGATCAGCAACATCCAATACAAGCCCGCGTATGGGCCGTGCAGACGATTCCACAGCAGAGCCTGGTCGTAGCGGTTGCCACCGTACCAGCCGGTGAAGGCTTCGATCCCGTAGCCGTAGGCCACGATCCAGCCGGTTGCGAGCATGACCTTGGCGGAATTCTGCAGGTGGCGGTCGGTGATGAAGTCCTCAAGGCCGTAGATCTTGCGTATTGGGATCGCGAGCATCAACACCATCGCGAAGCCGGAATAAATGGCGCCCGCGACGAAGTAGGGTGGAAAAATCGTGGTGTGCCATCCCGGCACAATCGCAACCGCGAAATCGAAGCTCACGACGGTGTGGACGGAGAGCACGAGTGGAGTGGCGAGGCCGGCGAGCAGCAGATAAGCGGACTCGTAGCGGGCCCAATGGCGGGCGGACCCGCGCCATCCCATGGCGAGCAGGCCGTAGCTCATGCGTGCGTACTTGTTGTCGGCGCGGTCGCGCAGCGTGGCCAAATCGGGAATGAGTCCGATGAACCAGAACAGGAGCGAGATGGTGAAATACGTCGAGACGGCAAACACGTCCCACAGCAGCGGGCTGCGGAACTGCGGCCAGTAGTTCATGGTGTTCGGGTAGGGGAACATCCAGTAAGCGAGCCACGGACGACCAGTGTGCACCAGCGGGAAGATGCCGGCGCAAGCGACCGCAAACAGCGTCATGGCCTCGGCGAACCGGTTGATGGAGTTGCGCCAGGACTGCCGCAGCAATAGAAGGATGGCGGAGATGAGCGTGCCGGCGTGTCCGATGCCGATCCACCACACGAAGTTGACGATCGCGAAGCCCCAGCCGATGGGGATGTTGATGCCCCAAATGCCAGTACCTTTGATAAACAAGTAGCCGAGCGCGAAGAGCAGCATCATCGTTACCAGGAAGCCGGCTCCGAAGCCGACGACCCAGCCGAGCGAGGTCGGGCGCGTCAGCACGATGGAGCTGATCTTGTCGGTAATCGTGCCGAACGTGTACCCGGGCTCGATTACGGGAGCCCGCTGGTTCGCTACTTCGACATTGTCCAGATGGTCTGGCATCTCTTTATTTCTCGACTTGCGCTCCGCTTACGTTTCCAGTTCAGGGTTAGGGTTGCGAATCTCCGCCAGGTAGGTGGTGCGGGGTCTGGTGTTCAGGTCGGCCAGCAAACCGTAGTTACGGTCTTGCGCCTTGAGCTTCGCTACCCGGCTGTTGGGATCGTTGATGTTGCCGAAGACGATTGCATCGGCCGGACAGGACTGCTGGCAGGCAGTTTGCAACGAGCCGTCTTCGATTTTGAATTCGCGATTCTCGCGCACCGCCGCGGTTTCAGCGTTAATGCGGTGCTCGGTGATGCGCTGCACGCAGTAAGTACACTTTTCCATCACGCCGCGGCTGCGCACGCTGACGTCGGGATTGCGCATCAATTTGTACTGCGGAGTCTCCCAATCCTGGAACAGCAGGAAGTTGAAGCGGCGCACCTTGTACGGACAGTTGTTCGAACAATAGCGGGTGCCGATACAGCGGTTGTAGACCATGTCGTTCAGGCCTTCGCTGCTGTGCACGGTCGCGCCCACGGGACACACCAGTTCGCAGGGCGCATTCTCGCACTGCATGCAGGGCACCGGCTGGAAATAGGCCTGGGGAGCGTCGCGGTCTCCCTGATAGTAGGCATCGACGCGGATCCAGTGCATGTGGCGGCCCTTCACCACTTGCTCTTTGCCGACCACGGCGATGTTGTTCTCCGACTGGCAGGCGATGATGCAGTTGTTGCAGCCCACGCAGGCGTTGAGGTCAATTGTCATTCCCCAGGCGTCGGGCGACTTCTTATAGTCATAGCCGGGATAGAGCGTGAGCGCTGCCGGCGGCTCACCCTCCTTCGCGAACTTGGGCTCTTTGCGGTATTCCTCGAGCGTTGCTGCTCTTACCAGCGGACGCGTCTCACCGTCGCCCGTATCCATGGTCTGGTAGCCCTGGGTGGAGGCGAGCTGATAGTGGTCTCCGGTCTTGGTGAGCTTGCCGCCGGTCGCGAACCAGAGCGCATTCGTGGTGCGCAGGACGTAGGCGTCGAATCCGGCGCCGGTGCCGGCGCGTCCCGCCTTGCGGCGGCCGTAGCCGAGATGCACGGTGACGGAATGATCGGGATGGCCGGCTTGTATCCAGACCGGGCCAGTGATTTTCCGTCCACCCAGCTCGAGCGTAACCACGTCCATGGTCTTGATGCCTTCGCGGTCGGCCATCTTTGGGCCGATCAGGACGGCGTTGTCCCAGGTCAGTTTCGACATGGGCTTGGGCAATTCCTGGAGCCATCCGTTGTTGGCGAATTGGCCGTCGTAGACGGAGGGATCGCGGCGCAGATTGACCTCGAGACTGTTAGCACCGACAGCGGCGGCGACGGGGAGTGACTGGAGCTTCAACGAAACCGACTTCGGCGGGTAGGCCGAGCCCTCGATAAATCCGTCGTTTAATGTCTTGCGCCACCATGCCTCGAACTCCGGACCAGCGTGCTGCTTCTGCCAGTGACCGCGAACGATTTCGTAGCCCGTGGCATCGGGCACACTGACGAGGGCCGACAGCATTTCGTGAGCGCTCTTGCCTGCATAGAGAGGCGCGATCAGCGGCTGAACCACGCTCACCGTGCCGTCATAGGCGCGGCCATCGCTCCAGGCTTCGAGATAGTGCGCCTCGTTGACACTCCAGTGGCAGAGTTCCGCCGTCTCGTTCTCGTAGAGACCGTGGTAAATGCGGAGGCTGATCTTGGAATTCTTCAGGCAGTCGCGAAAGCCGAGATCCGCGGGCGCATCGTAAACCGGATTGCCGCCCATGATGACTAGCAGATCCACTTGGCCAGTGCGCATATCGGAGACCAGGTCGCGCAGAGATTCGACTTGGTTGACCGGATTGGAGTCCACCGGGTCGGTGTAGACGACCGTCTTGCCGACATTGCCCAGCGCCACGTTCATGGCGTGGGCCAAGGCGTGCACGGCCGGTGGCTGATGGTCGCCGGCAATGATGACGCTTTCACCCTCATGTTTCTGGAGATCCTCGACGACGCTCTCTACAAACTTCGTGTGCTCCCCGGAAGAAGGGGCTCCGCCGACATTCACACCCACCGCGGATGCAATCGCTCTGGCGAAGCCTTCGACCTCACTCGCGCGCACCGGTAAGCGGTGATCGGCTTTCGCTCCGGTCGAAGATGGATTGCTCTCGACCACATACATCCGGCTCATTTCCGCGTCGGGATTGCGCTTCTTCGCGAAATCGCGGATGTAGCGCACATTCCCCGGAAAGCCCGCGTAGAGAAAGTCGGCGTCGAGCGAAACGATCACAGCCGCATTCTCGAGCCGGTATTGCGTCTCCAGCGCTTCGCCGAACGCCAGCTTTGCGCCTTCAAGTGTGTTGTCGCGATTCACCGGTTCGTAGACATGCCACTTCGCCTTGGGATACATGGCGAGGAAGGCTTGCATCTGGTCTTTCAAGGTTGGCGAAGAGATGGTCTGGGTGAGGATGCGAATTCCCGCGCCAGCTAATGCCTTCTGGACGGCTAGAGGGCCTTTGATCTCCTTTACGAACTCCGCCCAGGGCTCCACATCACCGAGATGAGTAATGGCCTGGGAGCGGTCGGGATCATACATCCCAAGGATCGAAGCCTGCGCGAATATGTCGGTGCCGCCCAGGCTCGCCGGATGCAGGTTGTTGCCTTCAATCTTGGTGGGACGGCCGAGATGGCTTTCGACCAGCAGAGGATTCGCATATCCGCTGAGCGTGAACGCGGTGGCGTAGTACATCGCGACGCCCGGAATGACCTGCTCGGGCTGGCGGACGTAGGGGACGATTTCCTGCAGGGGAAGTTTGGTGCACCCTGTCATACCCGCCATGGCGAGGGAAGCGCCCATCAACTGGAGGAAGCCGCGGCGGGAGACGGAATCGAGCCACTCCGACGCGCCCTTGGGAAATTCGCGGTGCAGCATGTCCTGGAATTCGGGCGACCCGGCGAGTTCTTCCAAACTGCGCCAATACTCTGGCCCCTTCGTTTCCTTTAGCTGGCGCTCGACAGTGGCCCGGTCCATTCGATTGGCGGGTTTCTTGCCGGGACAAACGTCTTCGCGTTTTGATTTAGCGTTTTCCATCTTCGTGGTCTTCGAATCCAATATCTCAGCGATGACGATCTCAGCGATGACAAGTGCTGCAGCTCGTGATGTCCTTCTCGGTACGCAGCTGATATTTCTTCACCAGGGCGGAACCGAGCGAGTCCTGGTCGGTGTAAGTGGTGCCGTCAAACTTTACAGGCAACGATGCGGTAGGTTGCTGGTAGCGCATGTTGAAAACTTGCTCGCGCGGGCGCAGAAATTCTTGCGGCGCACGGTGGCAGTTGAGACACCACTCCATCTGCAGCGATGCCTCCTGGTACATGAGCGGCATCTGGTCCACGGGCCCGTGGCAGTCGTTGCAGCCAACACCCTTGGTGACATGAATGCTGTGGTTGAAATAAACGAAGTCCGGCAGCTGGTTGATGCGCGTCCACTGGAGCGACTCGCCGGTTCGGTAGCTGGCTCGAACGGGCTCAAGCATCGGAGCGTTGGTCCAAATCTGCGAGTGGCAGTTCATGCAGGTCTTGGTGGGCGGAATGCCTGCGAAACTCGACTGCTCCACCGAAGTGTGACAGTAGCGGCAGTCGATGCCAAGCCCGGTCACGTGGTGCTGGTGGCTGAAGGGCACGGGCTGCGATTTTCTCACTCCCGCGTAGGTGATGTAGGGCGAGCGCTGGAGCTGCGCCATTCCCCAGAACAGGGCTGCGGCGACGAAGACCGGGCCGAACAAAGAGGCCCGTGAAATTGCATTGGTGCTGCGTGGAAAAATCTGCATTGAAGATCGCGTCGATTGCTGGCGGGCTCGGTCTACGCCGCTCCCGGCTAAACATGATGGTATGAAATCACGTCACCCACACTTGTGACGCACGGCACGGAAACCCGGAAACAGGTGAGTATATACAGTTGTGCGATTTTTTGGAACACCCCAGGCGAACTTTTTCTTTATTGCGCTCCGGGAATCTGATCAGTGGGCACGCGGTCGAGTTTGCCCAGAATCAAAGCCGGGAAATCATTAGCGCAAGTTCATGACGAGCAGCTTCGGCTCGGTCATCTCCTCAATCGCATCGCGCAAACCTTCTCGGCCAAGTCCGGAATCTTTGACGCCGCCATAAGGCATGTGGTCGATGCGAAAAGTGGGAACGTCGCCGGCAATCAAGCCTCCAACTTCGAGTTCATCGTAGGCCTGAAAGATTAGTTTGGCGTCGCGGGTGAATAGTCCGGCATGCAGACCATAGGCAGAACTGTTGATCTGCCTGAGGGCGGACGCGAAATCGTTGTAGGGCTCGACGGTCACGACCGGCGCAAAAATTTCCTGGCAATTCACTTTCATGTTGGGCTTGGTGCCGGTAAGCACGGTGGGCTCAAACAGCGTGCCTTTGCGGTTGCCGCCGCAAAGCACGCGGGCACCACCGCGAACCGCCTCCTGCACCCACTCGGCGGCGCGGATGGCATCGCTCTCGCGGATAAGCGGGCCGAGGTCGCTCGATTCGTCGAGCGGATCTCCGACTTTCAGTTTGCGGACTCCAGCCAGCAATAGCTCGGTGAATTTTCCATAGACGGAGTGCTCGACCAGAATGCGCTGCACCGAAATGCAGGATTGTCCAGCATAAGCAAAGCCTCCGGTGACGCAGCGGTCGGCGGCATATTCGAGATCGGTGTCGCTGTGGACGATGACGCCCGAATTGCCTCCGAGCTCGAGAACGACTTTTTTCTTTCCTGCGTTGTTCTTGATAGCCCAGCCGACCGCAGCACTGCCAGTGAAACTGATGAGCTTGATGCGTTCATCGGTGACCAGCAGCCCGGAATCCTCGTTCGACAGCAATACCGCATTGAATCCGCCATCGGGCCATCCCGCTTGCTGGATCACTTCCGCGAGCAGCAGCGAGGTAAGCGGCGTCTGGGGCGCGGGCTTGAGCACCATGGAACAGCCGGCGGCAATGGCCGGCGCGACTTTGTGAGCAACCAGATTCAACGGGAAATTGAAGGGCGTAATACCGGCGATGGGACCGAGAGGAAAACGTTTGATGATGCCCCAACGGCCGGCAGTCGACTGCTGCCAATCGAGCGGCAAATATTCGCCGTAGCCACGGACCGTTTCTTCGGCGGCGATATTGAAGGTAAAGACAGCGCGGTCAACTTCGGTGCGCGCGCTCTTGATGGGTTTGCCCGCTTCGAGAGCAATGGTGCGTGAAAATTCTTCTTTGCGATCGTGAATGCCGATCGCGATCTGGCGCAGAACTCGTTGACGTTCGAAGGCGGGCAGCCGCCGGGTGGTTCCGAATGCCTTGACGGCGGCAGCAATGGCGGCTTCCGCGTGTTCGGAGCGTCCCTGGTGGACATACGCGATGAGAGCGCCGTCGTAAGGCGCGTGCACCTCGACGAGGTCACCTTCCTCCAGCCATTTCCCGTCCAGGAAAAAACCGTGGGTTGCAACCGGAGTCACTGTCATCTCGGCCATACGTCACCTCTTTCGAGTGCGCTCGTGGTTCGCTGTATCTCGCGATTCGTGTCCAAGTGATTCGAGTCTTGACCCCTGTGTGAAGATTCGAGTCTTGCTTCACGTCCTGATGCAAGTTTAATGATTATAGAACTTCGCGAGGGCTCGGTATCAAGAAGAAAGGTCTCAGGTGTCAGGTCTTAGGTCTCAGGAAACCAAAGACGGTTCAACTTCGTCCCTTAGACCTGACACCCTCGCCTTGGGACGCGCTTCATTTTCCGGTTTGCGGTTTGAAGCGGTCGTCGACTTCCACCTGGTACCCAGCGACCAGGCGATTGGTTTCGTTCGCCATCCCGACTACGGACATCAATTCTTTGAACTGGGCGTCGGTCATGCCTTTGTTTATCGCGGAGGCGGTGTGCGAGGCAATGCAGTATTCGCACTGGTTAGTAACCGAGACCGCGACGTAGATCATTTCTTTGGTGAGCGGGTCGAGCGCTCCGGGGGCCATGATCTGCTTGATGTCTTCCCAAGTCCGCTTGAGCATGACTGGGTCGTGCGCGATCGCTTTCCAGAAATTGTTGATCCAGTCTGTCTTGCGCGTCGCCATGATGTCGTCGTAGATGACGCGAACTTCGGGGCTGGCGTCGGCGTATTCGATGAGGCCAAACAATGACATAAGTCTCTCCGGTCAATCGTGAATCCCCCGACTCTCCGTGTCCACTGTGGCGAACAAAATCTTCACCACAGAGGACACTGGGGTCACAGGGGAAACTGCTACATGTTTTAGGACACCCAGTCGAGTACCTTGTAATACGCCCCCGCGAACGGCAGGAACCACGGCTTGCCGTTATACAGGCCGAGGGGCGCTCCGGGGAATGCGATCTCCGTGAACGGGTTGTCGGTCTTCCCTTCGGCGATCCATTCGGCCATCTTCTGGCCTTGATAGGTGGCCATGGCGACGCCGTGTCCAGCATATCCGAGGGCGAAATAGACGCCGTCGATTTGCCCAGCGTGCGGCATCATGTCGAAGCAGAAATCGAGCGTACCGCCCCAGACGTATTCGACTTCGGTGTTGCGCAGTTGCGGATAGACGTCGATCATGCCCAGGCGCAGAATTTCGGCGCTCTTGCGGATGGTCTGATCGGTCTCCGGGAAAAACGCGGCGCGACCGCCGAACAACATTCGGTTGTCGGGGGTGAGGCGATAGTAATAAAGATAGTTTTTGGAATCGTAGATCTGACGATTGCGCGGGCTGAGTTCGCGGGCCAACGCTTCGGGAAGAACCTCGGTGGTGATGATGAAGGATCCGATGGGAATGATTTTCCTCCGCAGCGCGGGGGTCGCCGCGCCCGTGTAGCCGCTGGTTCCGATCAGCACATTGCGCGACCAGAAGCTGCCGCGTGAGGTGGTGAGGTTGAAGCCGGGTGCGCCGTCACGGGATTCGCGCTGTATGTGTTGCAGTCGGGTGTGCTCGGAGATCTGGGCGCCCGCGCGCAGAGCGGCGGTTGCGAGTCCGGCAACGTAGCTCGCGGGATTAAGGCCGGCTGAAGCTTCGTCGACCATGCCACCGTAATAAATGCTGGAACCGATTTCGCTCGGCAACTGGTCGCGAACCACGACGCGCAGATGGTGATTGAATTCGCGCGCGATCACTTCCGCCTGGCGGGAGTAGTCGTCGAAATGCGCCTTCTTGCAGGCGACTTCGAGGTGTCCGGTGCGGGTGAAACCGCAGGCTATGTTCTCCGCTTTCACGATGCACTCGACAGAATCGATGGTCTCAAGCGACGCAGCGTACATGCGGCGGGTGAGTTCGCGTCCGTACATCGAGATGAGCTGGTTGACGCCCAGCTTCAGTCCGGTGAGCACCATGCCTCCGTTGCGCGAACTTGCGCCCCAGCCGATGGTTTCCGCTTCGAGCACAACGACCTTCGCGCCGCGCTTGGCGAGTGCTAGCGCGGCGGAGAGTCCGGTGAATCCGGCGCCGATGATGGCGACGTCAGCGCTCTCCGGTAATGACGGTGCCGGGGGAGCGGGCATTTGAACCGTGGTTAGCCAGTAGTTAAGTTCCTGCGGCATGTCGTGGACGAAAAAATCTTAACCGCAGGGAACACAGAGGGACACAGGGGAAATCCCGTTGTTCCCTGTGTGCGCCTCTGTGTCCCCTGTGGTTAAGGCTCTTTCTGGACGCCATGATAAACGATTGTGTCGCGAGCTACAGCACCGCCGTTTCATGAATCATTCGCCTCTCCGCGAACCGCGAGAAATTTAGCAGCGAGGCGTCGATCAAGTCGGTCTTCCCGGTCAGGATCAAATCGCTCAGAATTTTTCCGGTGGCGGGCGCGTGCATCACGCCGTGTCCGCTGAAGCCGTTGGCGAAGAAAAAGCCGGGGACTTCGGGAGACACGCCAAGAATTGGGTGATGATCGGGCGTCATTTCATAGAGGCCGGCCCAGGCTCGCTGGGGATTGACCGCGAGATTTTCGAAGACGGGCACGCGATTCGCAGCGCGCGTCAGGATCTTCTCGATGAAGCTCGCGTCGAAATCAGTTTTATAGCCGGGCGTTTCTTCCGGATCGTTCCATGCCAGAAGGAATCCACGGCTCTCAGGGCGGAAGTGGAAGCCCGTGGACATGTCGACGATCATGGGCGCGGTGTGCGGAAATTGGTCGAACGGTTCGGTTGGGACCAGCATGCGGCGCAGGGGTTCGACGAGAAGATCGATGCCAACCACCTTCGCGATCGAAGCCGCCCATGGTCCGGCGCAGTTGACTACGGTGCGCGTCGAAACTGCGTCGCGCGTGGTTGCGATCTCGAAGGTTCCGTCGCCGGAAGTGATGTCGCGCGTGATCCCAGTGACGCTGACATTCTTCCAGAGCGTGGCGCCGTGATCGCTTGCCCAAGTCATGAAGCCGATCATGGCGCTGTAGGGATCGACGAAGCCGTCGGTGGAGCAGAAGCTGCCGCCAACAATGTCATCGCCGCGGAGTTGCGGAAACTGGCTGCGGATTTCGTCGCCGGCGATGAGGCGCACGTTCTTCAATCCCATGGCAATCTGCTTTTCGTAATTGGCGCGCAGGTAGGCGATGTGCTTTTCGTTGGTCGCGCAAAAAAGATATCCCTGGGGGCGGTAGTCGCACGGATAGCCGAGCCGCTCCTCGAAGCTCGCATAGAACGGGATTGAGTAAAGCGACATCTGGATGTTGACCGGCGTCGAGAACTGAGCGCGGACACCACCCATGCTCTTGCCTGTAGATCCCTTGCCCTGCGCGGTCTCGCGCTCAATCACCAGGACGTTCTTGCAGCCGGCTGCGACGAGGTGGTAGGCGATGCTGGAGCCGACAATCCCTCCGCCGATGAGAACGACGTCCGCGGTGTGCATGGTAGCGGAGCAATTGTAAATGCTCGTGTGGGGACGGCGCTCTGCCCCGTCCAGCGGGGCGAAGCCCCGCCACCACACATTCAAATCTCAAAGCTCAAGGAGCCGAGTCTCTGGCTTTTTGTGATATCTCATGAAGTTGCCGCGGCAATCGCAACCCTCGCCAACACCACAATCGCGAACCAGCCGAACACTACGGCGAATGCAGTCGCACGCTTAACTTTGCTGATGCAGGTAATGCCGATGGCGGTCAGGACCAAGGTCCAAATACTGAAGACATCCAACGGCGTCAGCAAGGCGCGGAGCACCGGAGAGCCGTCTGGGCCGATGAAATATCCGGCATTGGTGGCCACAGGATTATCAATGATGAATCCGTCGCCGCTGACTCCCGCCAGAAGCGACAGTATTGCCAACAGCGTCGTCAGTAGCAGCGGCAGTCTGGTGTAGACAACCAGAGCAAACAGAGTCTTGTATTTCAAGTCAGCGCTCGCCGCAAATTTGAGGGTCGCAAATAGAACGCCCGCGAAAACTGCATATATGCCGAGGGCAATGATCGGAATAGCGTAGGAGATCATCCTGGTAAAAGTGACCTGCCGTTGCATGACCTGTTGGCGTTGATCGGCGGGCAAGCGGTCGATGCGATCGGCCTGCTTGGGTTGTAACTGGATCAAATTCTCCACTACCTTGGGAAAGCCAACCTTCTGATCGACTACATAGATAAACATCACAGAAACGATCGCGATAATCAGAAATGGCGCCCACCAACTGGCGTTCCTCCGGAGGTCGGTGAAAGCCTTGCTGGGAGCAAAGAAAGTATTGACCAGGCGCTGGCCTTCAGACAGCGGCGCTGATTCCTGAGATAGCTGCAGTGGCTGAGAGGGCTGCGGCGGTGGTGCGGAGGGATTGGTCGCCATATCTTCTCCCGAAACAGGAGGAGATTGTAGTTTTCTTCTGACGTAATGACAACAGGACGCGATGCAGCGCTATGACGCCGCCATCTCCGGCGTCGCCGCCAGCAGCTTGCGCGTGTAAGCGTGCTGTGGCTGGGCGGTGATCTGCTGAGTGGTACCGATCTCGACGATCTGGCCACGATACATTACGGCAACGCGGGTGGAGAGGTAACGGACGACCGGCATCGAGTGCGAAATGAAGAGATAGGTTAAACCGAAATCGCGCTGCAGTTGTTGCAGAAGATTCACAATTTGGGCGCCGACGCTGACGTCGAGCGCGGAAACCGGTTCATCGGCAACAATGAACTTCGGGCGCAGAGCAAGAGCGCGGGCGATGCCGATGCGCTGCCGTTGGCCACCGGAAAACTCGTGTGGGTAGCGGGCCATGGCGGATTCATCCATTCCTACCGCACGCAAAAGCTCAGCGACGCGCTGGCGACGGGCATCGCGGCTCAGGCTTTCTCCGATAATTTCTCGATGAAGAACAAGCGGCTCGGCGATTACGTCCTGCACGCGGTAGCGCGGGTCGAGCGAACCGAACGGGTCCTGGAAGATAATCTGCATGTCGCGGCGAAGACGGCGCATTTCGGAACCGTTCGCTTTCAACAAATCGACACCACCAAAGAAAATGGCGCCCGAAGTTGGCTCAATGAGCCGGAGGATCAAGCGTCCAAGCGTGCTTTTGCCCGATCCGGATTCGCCAACCAAACCGAGCGTTTCGCCTTGGTGAATTTCGAGGGACACGTCGTCCACGGCCAGGACTTCGCCCGAGCGGCGGCTGCCGAACGGGGACTGCGCAAGATCGAAAGTCTTGGTCAGGTTGCGAACTTCAACGAGAGACACAGCTCACCTTCTCCCAGCAATCTGCCGCATTCGGGTTAGGACAATCCGGATGCGTTGTTGACTTGCCGCGTCTGGAAGTAAGTGACCTGGTAAGGCCTCCAGAAAATCGCGCTCTGTTAGCAACGACGCAAATTCAGCGCTAAGGTATTGCTGAAGAGAAGGCGCGGCTTGCTCCACCTCTGCGATGATTTCCGCCCGCCCGTCAACTACCGTAACGATATCCTCGACATCACGGCTCCTACCGTAATCGAACTGTCCCCGGCCGTGAAAAGCTTCGAGTTTGGTCGCCAGGAAATGTGGGGCTGAAATGAGGCGGATTTGGTGGCCACCGACGGATCTAGTTTCCGGGCTTGCCAGTGCCTGGGGATACCAGCGACTGCTAAAACCGAGAATCTTCGGATCCGTGGGCATCAAATCGAGAATTACATCTCCGTGCATCCATCGGCAAAGTGGCGCACCGTCCACGTGTGGTTGCTCGAAACCTAACTGCCGCAAGCGGTCCTCAAGTGCCATCAATTCCGTGTAAGACGCAATCTCGACGATAGCATCGACGTCGACTGTTGGGCGGACGGGCGCAGCACCGGGATCGGTAATCAACATACCGGTTGCGCACCCGCCCACAAAAACAATTTGATCGAGCAAAGGCACAAGCTTCTCCACGGCGGAAAGCAAAAGCTCCGCATTCGGGTTTTTCGACGGGTTCACCGTTCGTCGATCCTCATGGTCAGCTCGCGGATTGCAATCTCTCGCTCGCGTGTCCGGCCGTCGCGAATAGCGTCCACAAGCGCCAGTAGTTCGTAGAGTTTGGGGTCCCGCCGCGCCGCCGCAGGCACGTTCTTGTATAGCGGCGAGAACTCCAATCCCCGCACGGTGCCTTCAGGATCGGGCCAAACCGGAGGAGGCTCGAAGGATTCTGCAATCTGCTTGCTGAGCGGGGGACCTGCATGGGCGGTCGGGATTCCTCGCACTAAGCCGCCGCGATGCGCGGGGAAGGCATATTTCACGCCATGGATGAGGAACTCTTTTAAGTTCTCCCGGTTTGGCCAAGGCAGAACGGGGCGGTCTTGACTTCGCAAGTCTGGTGACGGCGGTGGTGGAACCGTGCGAAAGCCGGAATCCACCAATCGGACTGCCTCTGCACGCTCCACCGAGCGAAATACTTGCGATGGGCTCAAGGCTAGCTCTTCGCCAAGCTGGGCGTAGGTCCAGTGTTTGTACCCACCAGCCAGAAGCTTCAACACGACTACCGCGTCCTGCGGACTCAGGTTCATGACAATATTCCATATTCCGGAATTAGGAATATGTATAATATACTATGTGTTATACGATTTTGTCAACGCACATTCCATATTCCTGAATATGGAATATAGGTCTGCGTGACCCTCCTCCAGCGCCCCTCATCCTGCGATCATTGGCACCGCCGCCAGCGCGGCGACCATCCCGATGGTACGGGAGCGGCTGAAATGCTCGTGCAGAAAAATACGAGCCAGTAGAACGGTAACGGCGGGATAGAGCGAACTGATCACGACCGCATCGTCCAGACGTCCGATTTGAGAGGCGCGGATGAAGACGGCGGTTCCGGTGATGTCGAGAATTCCGGCAACCGCGGCAATGCCCAGCACCGGCGCGGGCACGGCGCGGAGATGCCTTCCGAACAGAACTATAAATCCCGTCACCAGCAACGAGCCTGTGCGTGAGCAGGTGGAAATCCATAGCGCAGAGGCGCCGCCCGCCTGGTGGATACAGAGATAGAAACCAGCGAAACCAATTCCGGCGAGCACGGCCGTGCCCAAGCCTTCGGGGCGTCCGACGCCAGCTTCGGTCCGCGAGATGAGCCAGACACCAATGCCCGCGAGAATGAAACCGAACAAATGCCGATAGCCCGGGACGCCTTCCGCGAAAGCCGTCACGATGGTGGGGATCGCGGCGCCGAGAACAGCCGCCACCGGCGCGACCAGTCCCATATTTCCGCGGGCCAGTGCGCGATAGAACAGGGCCAGAGCCAAGCCTCCCAGCGAACCGGCGAGCAACGACCATGCCAGGCTGGCGTTTCCGGGAAATAGCGCGCCGGTCATCAGCGCCAGCGTACCGACCGCGACCAGGCTGCTGAGGTGCACGATGGCGGTAAATAGAAACGCGTTCGCCCGTCGAGCGCCCACTCCGCCCAGAAAATCGCTGGCGCCCCAGACACCAAATGCGGTCAGACTATAAGCAGCAGGAATGTATTGGGCTGCGACGGACATGGAGTTTTGAGATTAGCACGCAGCTAGAAGTTGCGAGTGCGACGCTTCGTGTGGTGACGGAGTTCGCCCCGTCCCGGCGGGGCAAAGCCCCGCCACCACACGAGGTAACCTCGGCAGCTAGACGGTAACCGCCTCCGGTTGCGCCTTCCCTGCCAGCAACTGGCGCAGCACATACTGCAATATGCCGCCGTTAGCGTAATACAGGGCTTCCTGCGGAGTGTCGATGCGAACGATCGCCTGAAATTCGGCGGCTTGAATTTCTGACTTCTTGCCGCCCTTGACGCGCACGGCAATCTTGCGGCCGGAAGAGAATTTCTTGACCACGTCGCGAATCCCCGCGATCTCGAAAACTTCTTCGCCGGTCAACTTCAGCGTCTCAGCATTTTCTCCGGGTAGAAACTGCAGCGGCAGAATGCCCATGCCGACGAGGTTCGAGCGGTGAATGCGCTCGTAGCTTTCCGCAATCACGGCGCGAACACCGAGCAGACGCGGTCCCTTGGCCGCCCAGTCGCGTGAAGATCCGGAACCGTATTCCTTGCCCGCGAGAATCACGAGCGGCACTTTTTCGGCATGGTATTTTTCGGACGCGTCGAAGATCGACATCTCGGCGCCATCGGGCAGATGGCGTGTGAATCCGCCTTCGGTGTTCACCATTCTGTTGCGCAGGCGGACGTTGGCGAATGTGCCGCGCACCATGACCTCGTGGTTGCCGCGGCGCGATCCGTAGGAATTGAAATCCGCCGGCTGCACGCCCTGAGCCATCAGGTACTTTCCGGCGGGGCCATCTTTCTTAATGGAGCCCGCGGGCGAAATGTGGTCGGTGGTCACGCTGTCGCCGAGCACGGCCAGTACGCGCGCCTTCTTGATGTCCTCGACCGCGGATGGTTTGAGCGCCATGTCATCGAAGTACGGCGCCTGCCGAATGTAGGTCGAGCCTTTTTCCCACGCGTAAGTCTCACCCTTCGGAACGGGTAGCCCGCGCCAGCGCTCGTCTCCCGAGTACACCTCGGCATAGCTCTTGCGAAACATTTCTGATGTAATCGCGCTCGCCATCGCCTCTTCAACTTCCCGCTGTGACGGCCAGATGTCGGCGAGGTAAACGGGCTTGCCGTCTTTGCCTTTGCCGACAGGATCTTTGCGCAGGTCGGTATCGATGCGCCCTGCGAGCGCGAAGGCCACCACCAGCGGTGGCGACATCAGATAGTTGGCGCGGACTTCGGAATTGATGCGGCCCTCGAAGTTGCGATTGCCGGAGAGGACGGAAGCAACCACCAGATTCTTCTCGTCAATCTCTTTCGAAACTTCGACCGGTAACGGACCGGAGTTTCCGATGCAGGTGGTGCAGCCGTAACCGACGATGTGGAACTTGAGCTTCTCCAGATACGGCATCAGGCCGGCTTTTTCGAGATAGTCGAGCACGACTTTCGATCCGGGAGCGAGCGAAGTCTTGACAGTCGCCGGGACTTCGAGACCGTGCTCCACTGCTTTCTTCGCCAGCAGTCCTGCGGCCAGCATCACTGATGGGTTTGACGTGTTCGTGCAACTGGTGATCGCAGCAATCACCACGCTGCCGTGATGCAGGGCGTGACCGTTTGTGGAGACGTGTTCGTGGACGTTCGGGTCTTCGACTCCAATTGCGGCCGGACTTCCGCCCTCTTGTTCCCAGCGATTAACCTGCTTGCGCGCAGAATCAGTTGGAACGGCAGCGGCGGCTTTGGCCTTCGGCTTGATCAGCGAAGGCAATGCCTGCGCAAAAGACTCGCCTGCTTTCGACAACACGACGCGATCCTGAGGGCGCTTGGGTCCGGCAAGACTCGATTCGACGGTGGCAAGATCGAGACTCAGCAACTCGGAGTATTCGGCTTCGGGCGTTTTGGCATCGTGAAAAAGTCCCTGCTCGCGGGCGTAGGCTTCGACCAGGGCGATCTGTTCGTCGCTGCGTCCGGTGAGCTTCAGGTAGCGCAGGCTCTCCTTGTCGATCGGGAAAATGCCGCAGGTGGCGCCGTACTCGGGTGACATGTTCGCAATGGTCGCGCGATCCGCGAGCGGCAGATCTTGCAGGCCGGGACCAAAGTATTCGACGAATTTGCCAACCACGCCGTGCTTGCGCAGCATTTCGGTTATGGTGAGAACGAGGTCGGTTGCGGTGGCGCCTTCGCGCAGGCGTCCGGTGAGTTTCACGCCGACGACGAGCGGGATCAGCATCGATACAGGCTGTCCGAGCATGGCAGCCTCGGCTTCGATGCCGCCTACGCCCCAGCCCAGCACCCCGAGTCCGTTAACCATGGTGGTGTGCGAGTCGGTGCCGACGAGCGTGTCGGGATAAGCGATGCGCTTTCCGGTCTGGTCATCTTTATGCACAAAAACCACGCGCGCAAGATATTCGAGATTCACCTGGTGGACGATGCCGGTGTCCGGCGGCACGATGGCAAGATTGCGGAAGCCGGCCTGCCCCCAGCGCAGAAACGCGTAGCGCTCTTTGTTCCGCTGGAATTCAAGCAGTGCGTTTACATCAAAGGCCTTGGATGATCCGAATTCGTCGACCTGCACCGAGTGGTCGATGACCAGTTCAGCGGGTTGCAGCGGATTGATGAGCTTGGCGTCGCCACCCAGGCGCTTCATGGCGTCGCGCATGGCGGCAAGATCGACAACCGCGGGGACGCCGGTGAAATCCTGCAGCAGTACGCGGCTGGGCGTGAAGGCAATTTCTTTTTCCGGCTTGGAATGCTTGTTCCACGCCGCCAGGGCGCGAATTTCTTCCGTGGTCACGTTGCGACCGTCTTCGGTGCGGAGCAGGTTCTCCAGCAGAATGCGTAGCGAGAACGGCAGGTGCCGGGTGGAGATTCCCTGCTTGTCGAGGGCGTCGAGGCGGTAGAGCTCGTATTCTTTGTTGCCGACTTTGAAAGTTGCACGGGCGCCGAAACTATTTGATGACATGATTGCCTTCCTTTACAAGCCCTGGCACAGGACCGGAGCAATAAGACTCGGAACTATATAGTGTAATTCGTTTCGAACGTCGTTGCTTGGCTGGGCGACGGGATGCGGAATGCCGCCATGATTGAATAAAGTAATCGCTGTGATGAACGACCGGCCCTACCGCACGCCAGTCCAAATCTGATACACAACCACGCCTACCATAAACACCAGGTAAATCCTGAGCGCCCAAAAAAGAATCATCTCAGTGCGAGTAAGCCGCCGCCGGGGACAATGATGGTGCTCCTTGGTGGAAATGAGCTGATCAGGCTCGAGCGCGGTCATCACCGCGGTGAGTTCATCGCTACTCACTTCGTCGGCGGGCGGGGAATCAAATTGTCTTTCCATCTACTTGCCTCCAAGCAGGGCTAACGCATTGGGCGCGATCACACTGATTCCAAACAAGAGGCCGGCGCCGATCAGTATGATTACAACCCCGAGAGCCAGCACATTCGCCCACGGCGGACTTATCAGTTCGCCCATGATTTCACGGTCGTTCACCAGCATGTACAGGAAAAGCAGCGCCGGAGGCATGGCCAGCACGGCGATCACGTTGACCAGCAGCACGATGTATACCAGTGGAATTCCCGGGATCAGGACCAATCCCGCAGCGGCAACAGCTTCGAGGAGCAGAACTAGATAGAACGACCTCCCCTGCCTGAAGGGGAGATTCAAACTGTGGGGGCGGCGCGCGACCTCTCCGAAGGCATACGCAGATGAAGTCGAAATGGTAATGGCGGCGACCATTCCTGCCTCGAACATGCCCAGTGCGAAAAGCGCCGCGCCCCAGTGTCCAATGAAAGGCTGCAATGCCTGGGCGAATTCGGCAGCTTCGAAATTCGCCGCGGACATGTGGTGCAAAAACAGCGGAGCCGTCGCCAGCATTGTCGCCAGCGCGGCGACCGTCGCCAAGGCCGCTCCTAGCGCCGTGTCGACGCGCCCCATGCGGATGTCGCGGATGGTGAGACCCTTATCGGCAATCGCGCTTTGCTGAAAAAACAGCATCCAGGGAGTGACGGTGGCTCCGATATTGGCCAGCAGGATCAGAACCGTCTCTTGCGTGAGTCCACCCGGCAGCGGCCTCCAAGTCACCAACGCGCGGCCCACCGCCCCCCAATGCGGATGGGTCAGCAGCGCCACCGGCACAAACACCAGGTTGAATATGGCCGCGCCTAAAATGATCCGCTCCCACGTCCAATAGCGGTGCGTCACGAGCGCAACCGAGAGCACCACCAGCGCCGCGAAGACCGCAACCACCGGCCTCACTCCGAAGAATCCCAACCCGGCGCGAATGGCAATAAATTCCGTCACCAGCGTCAGAAAATTGCCCACCATGAGGTCAACCATCGAGAACCAGCCCCAGAATGGACCAAAGCGATCGAAGATCAACTCCGCGTGCCCGCGATGAGTGGCCGCGCCCAGGCGCACGGTCATTTCCTGTACCACGCACGCCATGGCGAATGTGAGCACAATAAACGGAACGAAGAAACCGATGCCGAAGCGCGCCCCAGTCGCCGCATACGACAGCATGCTGGGACCATCATTTTCTCCGAGCATCACCAGAATGCCGGGGCCAATCAGCAGCCAGAACAAGCGCAACCGTGGCCGGAACCCGTGTCTCGCGCGTGTCGCCGAAACGCGTTCGCGGTCGTGCGCTCGATCGATATCCTCATGCGTGATGACGACGGCAGCGTCTGACGTTGGACGGTGGTTCAGGAGGTTGGATCGGGGTATGGCTTCCCCTCGCGGCTCCGATAGTGTCTTTGTTTCTTTCATTCAGTCGTTCATTGCATTGATGCAGTGCAAAAGAAGCGGGGGCGATGGCGCCATGTAATTAGCGCAAGTATACATCAGGATGTAAACTACGGTTAATTACTTTTGTGACTGTCCGGCAGCGGATTATCGAATGCAACGAGTAGCAATTGGCCGAGCGGCGAGTGGACGAATCCTCAGTTCTTGGGACTGCCCTTCCCATCCGCCACTCTAACCCACACTCTTTCCGCAGCGGATAGACCGAGTGAAACCCGGCCGGCGCCGGTTGTCAGAGTAAGAGTATTGTCGTAATTGCGATGCGCAACGTGAACTTTGGCTCCGGGACGGATGCCACGCTGCTCCAGAAACTCAAGCAGGTGGCGATCGCGTTCATAGATGCCACTCACCTGAAAGTTTTCTCCCGGTTCGGCCTGAGCCAGCAACAGCAGGCCGCGACGGCGCCGACTGGCGGGACTCTCGAGTTCAGTCAGGTTGCCGTGCGGACACGCAACTCCACGCCCAAGTTTGGCGAGCAGCCTGGCCTCGAAATCGGGCGAGACTGCATGTTCCAGACGTTCTGCTTCGTCGTGGACTTTGTACCATTCCATTCCGAAAATTTCGGCGAGCATGCGCTCGATCAGGTGGTGGCGAACGGTCAACTTGCGGGCGATCTTCTTTCCGGCGGCGGTCAGGCGAACGCGTCCGTCGACGTTCACCCGCACCAGGCCGTCTTTCTTCAGTCGGCGCACGGCCATGGTTACGGCCGGGGGCGAAACTTTGAGCCAGTGCGCGAGCGTGGCCGAAATGACGGCTTCCCCTTCGCTCTCGGCCTCCAGAATCGCCTTAAGGTAGTCCTCTTTGGAGACGGTGATCACGTTAGCAGATTATACGGCGGGATTAAGATCTGTTCTCGTTTGACATCATCTCCTCTCGCCCCTAACCTTGATGTTCTCGACGAATATTCTCGACCATGAAAATCCTCGTCATCGGCAGCGGCGGACGCGAGCACGCTCTGGTGTGGAAGCTCCGGCAGTCGCTCCGGGTCACGAAAATCTATTGCGCGCCGGGGAACGGCGGAATCGCCGACGAGGCGGAGTGCGTTCCGGTCGATGTAAGAAGCCTCGACTCCATGATCGCGCTCGCGAATCGTATTCAACCCGACCTTACGATCGTCGGGCCGGAATTGCCTCTCATGCTCGGGTTGGTGGATGAATTTACGCGACGAGGCTGGCGCACTTTCGGCCCGACGCGAGCCGCCGCGCAGCTTGAAACCAGCAAGAGCTTTGCCAAGGAATTTCTGCAGCGTCACCGCATTCCCACGGCTCACTATGCGATCTGCGATTCTCCGGCACAGGTGCACGACGCGCTGCCGCATTTCCATACTCCGATCGTGGTAAAGGCCGACGGACTGGCTGCCGGCAAGGGCGTGGTCATTGCCAAGAGTAAGGATGAAGCCTCGACCGTTGCAAACGAGATGCTCAGCGGCAGGATGCTGGGTGAGGCCGGATCGCGGGTGGTGCTGGAAGAATTTCTCCAGGGAGACGAACTTTCTTTTCTAGTCGTGAGCGACGGCGAGCGGGTCGCGCCGCTGGTCGCCGCGCAAGATCACAAGCGCGTGGGCGACGGCGACACCGGCCCGAATACCGGCGGCATGGGCGCCTACACCACGCGGACCATCGTGGATGACCAGATGCGCGACTGGCTGCTCGCTCACATTGTTCGTCCCGTCGTCGCTGGTATGAAGGCCGAAGGCGCGGAGTATAAAGGCGTCCTTTATTGTGGGCTGATGATGACCGCGCGCGGTCCCATGGTGCTCGAATTCAACTGCCGCTTCGGCGATCCCGAAACGCAGCCAATCTTAATGCGCCTCGAAAGCGACTTGGTCGAGGCCATGGAGGCCTCAATCGACGGCCGCACCAGCGACGGCGACTTCAAATGGTCGAACGACGCAGCGGTATGCGTGGTGATGGCTTCGGGCGGTTATCCGGGAAGTTACGAGGCGGGCAAGAAGATCACCGGACTGGAAGAGGCGGCGAAACTGGACGGCGTAAAAGTCTTCCATGCCGGCACCTCGAAGCGTGACGACGCATTCTACACTTCCGGCGGCCGCGTGCTCGGAGTAACAGCGAGGGCTGCAGTATTGGAAACGGCGGTGCAGCGCGTCTATGACGCCTGCGCGAAAATCAACTTTGACGGCG